>NZ_JAXCWH010000005.1:0-470353 GCF_034045165.1 Massilia sp. CFBP9026 | reverse complement strand
CCTTCGCGGATTGCGAAGCGCAGACCTTCTTCCATCGCGATCGGAGCGATCAGCTTGACGGTGATCGAGACGTTATCGCCTGGCATGACCATTTCTTTGTCTGCTGGCAGTTCGATCGAACCGGTCACGTCAGTCGTACGGAAGTAGAACTGAGGACGATAGTTGTTGAAGAACGGGGTGTGACGGCCGCCTTCGTCTTTCGACAGGACGTAGATCTCACCGGTGAAGTTGCTGTGCGGCTTGATCGAGCCTGGCTTTGCCAGAACTTGACCACGTTGCACGTCTTCACGCTTGGTACCGCGCAGCAGCAGGCCGACGTTGTCGCCAGCTTGACCCTGGTCCAGCAGCTTGCGGAACATTTCCACGCCGGTGCAGGTGGTCTTGACGGTGTCAACGATACCGACGATTTCGATCTCTTCGCCGACTTTGATGATGCCGCGCTCGACACGACCGGTCACGACGGTGCCGCGGCCCGAGATCGAGAACACGTCTTCCACTGGCATCAGGAAGGCGCCGTCAACAGCGCGCTCTGGCGTTGGGATGTAGGTGTCCAGGGCTTCTGCCAGACGGGTGATGCACTCTTCGCCCATTTCGCCTGGCTGGCCTTCCAGCGCCATACGTGCCGAACCCTTGATGATTGGCAGGTCGTCGCCTGGGAACTCGTACTTCGACAGGAGTTCGCGGACTTCCATTTCGACCAGTTCCAGCAGTTCTGCGTCGTCGACCAGGTCGCACTTGTTCAGGAACACGATGATGTATGGAACACCAACCTGACGCGCCAGCAGGATGTGCTCGCGGGTCTGTGGCATTGGGCCGTCAGCGGCCGAGCACACCAGGATCGCGCCGTCCATCTGCGCAGCACCGGTAATCATGTTCTTGATGTAGTCGGCGTGGCCTGGGCAGTCAACGTGCGCATAGTGACGGTTTTCGGTTTCGTACTCGACGTGCGCGGTGTTGATGGTGATGCCGCGTGCTTTTTCTTCTGGTGCCGCGTCGATCTGGTCGTAGGCCTTGGCTTCGCCGCCGAATTTCTTCGACAGGACGGTAGCGATTGCAGCCGTCAGGGTGGTTTTACCGTGGTCAACGTGACCGATGGTGCCGACGTTGACGTGCGGCTTGGTCCGTTCGAATTTACCTTTTGCCATTTCAGACTCCTAAGATCTAACGATATATTTGGGGATTACCAGGCACACCTGACGGACGAGTGCAACGCGACTGCCGTACGAAATTCTGGTGCCCTTGACGTGGATTGAACACGTGGCCTCTCCCTTACCAAGGGAGTGCTCTACCACTGAGCTACAAGGGCTGATTTTTGCGATGTAGAAACCACCGCACTAACTGGAGCGGGTGAAGGGAATCGAACCCTCGTCGTAAGCTTGGAAGGCTTCTGCTCTACCATTGAGCTACACCCGCGAGGTACAACTTCAAATCCGACTTCACGATCTTCTTTTTGGTGGTGGGGGCTGGATTCGAACCAGCGTACTCAGAGAGGGCAGATTTACAGTCTGCTGCCTTTAACCACTCGGCCACCCCACCGCGAAGAACCGCAGAGTATGAAGCAAGCTCAACGTACTGTCAATCAGACTGCGGTAGAAACTTTTTCTACTTCGCCTGACAGCGTTGCTTCGGGGCGTGATTGTAACGGTCGGACTGTAAAGCTGCAAGGGTGATTTTGCCAAGTGCGAAAAAATCTTTATGAACATACTTGGAATTGTTCGGTCCGCACGTTTGCACAATCAAACAACGTCGTTCCCGCGGAGGCGGGAACCCAAGTTTTCACGCGTATTGTTGCGGCGCAGAGAAGCGCTATCGGGGCGCGGCGGACTTGGGTTCCCGCCTGCGCGGGAACGACGGTCTTGGGGCAAACGGGGAGATCAGGGCTGGGGGTTGTTCGCGCCCTGCGGCGCCAGTGCCGCCAGCACTTGCGCCTTGAGCGCCTTGATCAGCGCCGTCTCGTCCGGCGCCACGCCTTCGGGCGCGGTGAAGACGCGGTCGGCGTAGATCAGGCCTACCCTGGCCTTGCCGACCACCAGCGGCAGCACGATGAAACTCTCGGCGTCCGGCAGCAGGGTCTTGTACCAGGCCGGCAGCAGGTCGCGGATCTTGGGGCTGAAGGCGTCCGCGATCATCATGTCGGCGTCGTTCTCCAGCGCCAGGTGAAACACGTCGCGCGTAAAGGCGCAGGGGAAGACGAAGCCGTCCTGCAGGTCGACGCTGCCCTCGCCCAGCGACACCCGGGCGCGAAACTGTTTTGTGCGCACATCGCGCAGGCACACGGTGGCGAAGCGGAAGCCCAGCGCGCCGTACAGGGTCTCGAGCACGGCCATGATCACGTCGTTGACGCCGGCGCCGGACCCGCCCAGCAGGGTCACGTCCTGCACGCCCGCCAGCAACAGGTCGCGCGCATTCTTCGGCTTGCCGCTGGGGTAGAACTCGCCTTCGTCGTCCTCGCCCGCGTCCAGGGTGGCCAGCGCCAGCACGTTCGGCAGGCTGCTGGCGGCCTTCGGATCGTGCTTCGGCGCGCGCTCCAGGTTCATGCTCTGCAGCATGCCGTTCATGCCTTCCTGCACCTCGTCGTACAGCGCCACCATGGCCGGATGGTCGACGCCCAGCGCCGCGCCATAGCGCGCGATGAGCTCCTGGGTCTCGGGCGCGGCGGCCGGATCGTGGTGGCGGCCCATCAGGCGCGCCACGTCGCGGCTGAAGGCGGCCACTTGCCGCATCCATTCGTCTCGGTCGGCCGCTGCCTCGAGCGGGCCCGGCGACAGCGCCGCCTGGGCCTGCACGATTAACCCTGGCATCTGCCACTCGCGCAAGATCGCCTCTGACAGGGTCTCGAAGCTGCAGCCCAGGATCAGTTGCGCAGCCTGGCTGGGGGTGTGCTTGCCGGCCGCCACGATCGCGGCGATTTCGCGGTAGCGCTCCTGCTCGTGGCTGGCCAGCAGCAGCGCGCCCAGGTTCTTGAACAGCGCGCAGATCGCCGCTTCCTCGGCCCCGGGGATCGGGCTGTGGCGGGCCAGCTCGCGGCCGACCAGGCTGGCGCACAGGGCGGCTTCGAGCTCCACCCGCACGCCGTGCTCGGCGGTGTCGAGCGCGTCGACCAGCAGCATCGCCAGCGCGGCGGCGCGCACATTGTCGAAACCGAGCAGGGAAATGGCGCGCGAGATCGTCGTCACCGGGGTGCCGGACAGGGTGCGGTACTGGACCGTGTTGGACAGGCGCAGGATGCGCTGGGTGAGCGCCACATCGGACACCACGTAGTACGCGAGGTCGGCCGTGCCCAGGTCGTCGCTATAGCCCATGCCGATCACGTGCATGATGGCGCCGCCCAGGGTGAACATGCGTTCGGTGCCGCTGAGCTTGCGCATCAGGGCGGGTCGCACGCGGCGCGGGGCGCCGTCCTGGGGGATGTCGGTCATGGCGCCCTATCCGCTCAGCCGGCCTTGCGCAGCGGCGCGGCCGCGTGCGCGCCCTGTTTGTACTGTTTCAGCACCTGCTGGTGCAGCGCCGCCAGCGCCGGCAGCTTGGGATTGAGCGCGTCGAGCTTGCGCACATTGCCGATCAGGCCCGGCACCTGGGCGCCGAGGCGGTTGTCCCAGCCCTCGTGTTCGAGGCAGCGCAGCGCCGCCAGCGCGGCATTGAAGGCCACCGCCGGATTGCTCGGCAACTTGGTTGCCGCTTCCAGCATCAGCCGCACCGCGCCCTGGTAGTCGCCGCTCTTGGCGCGCGCGGCGCCGCCAGCGACCAGGTCGACCACCTGCTGGCGGCTCTGCTGGGCCAGCGTCTGCGCCAGCTCGCCCTTGCCGGCCTGCTCCAGCACGCCCATTGCGCGCGTGACCATGGCGTCGCTCGAGGAATTGCTCATCACCTCGCGTACGATCTCGGAAGCGCCTTCTTCGCGGCCATTGTCGATGCAGGTACGCGCCAGCTCGAGCTTGAGGTCCGCTGACAGGTTGGGCGCATCCTTGGCTGACGCCAGAGCCGTGCCCAGCGCTTCGCCCAGGCGCTGCTCGTTGCCGGTGTATTCATGCACCAGGGCCGAGGCGATCGCGCTGCACAGCGGGGTGTTGGCGCGCCCGCCCATCGAACGGTCGAGGTCGCGCACCACGGCGGCGGCCCCCACGGGATCGCCCTTGTGCACCAGCGCCCGCACCAGCTTGACGTGGTCCTCGGGGTCGCGGAATTCAGAATATTTGGCCTTGCCCACCACCTGGCGCAGGGCTTTTTCGGCGGTGTCGATATCGCCCGCCTCGAAGGCGGTGTCGGCCAGGGTGCGCAGGCGCCGCACGGCATGCGGCGACACCGCCACCGCGTCGCTCAGCACCGTCTGCGATTTCTGCAATTCGCCGACTGCCGCGTGGGTGCGCGCCAGCCAGTCGTAGGCATCGACGAAGTTGCGGTTGGTATCGACCAGGTCTTCCAGGATGTCGCGCGCCTCGGTGAATTGCTTGCGCACGAACAGGGTCTTGGCCAGGCCAAGCCGGGCCCAGGCGATCGCCTTGATCTCGACCAGGTGACGATAGATGGGCTCGGCCAGGTCGGCCTGGCCCAGGAACATGTGCAGCTCGGCGCGCAGGCGCAGGAAATCGACCGCATAGCGCGCGTGCAGGCGCTGGCCTTCGATGCAGGCGGCGATCGCCTCCTCCTGGTCGCCCGCCTCCATCAGGTTGTACACCGGCAGGAAGGCATTGCGCTTGTCGAGGGCGCGCCCGATGCGTTCGAGCAGGCGGTCGGCGGTGAACGGCTTGAGGATGTAGTCGGTGGGCGCCAGCTCGGCGGCGCTGACCACCTTGCTGTGGTTGCCTTCGGCCGTGACCATGAAGAACATGGTGGCCAGCTGCATCAGCTTGTGGTGGCGCAGGTCTTCCAGCAATTGCTGGCCATCCTGGCCGCCTTCCAAATCGTATTCGCACAGGATCATGTCGAACTGGCGCAGGCCCAGGTGTTTCACGGCCTGGTTGGAGGTGCTGGCGTGCTCGATCCGGGTCAGGCCGCACAGCGTGAGCATGCTGTGGATGCTGGCCCGCATCCCCGCGTGGGGCTCGATGATCAGGGCCGTCAGGCCTTCCAGTTCGTTCATATTGGTCCGTATGAGCCTGCGTTGGGCGTGGCGCCGCGGCTGCATGGGCACGCGGCATCGGCCAGTATATTACGGCGCGGAACGAAAATAATGAAATCGGGTAAGGTGCTGACACGAGAAAGTGTCAGTACGCCGAAAAAACGACAGGTAGACTGGATTACCGGATTACTGGATATCGGCCGCGGCCTGGCGCAGCGCCGTATGGCGGCTGTCGCATTCGGACTTGCTGGCGCCGTCGACCACGTTCTGGTAACGCACCTCGTACTTGCCGGCGGCCAGCTTGTCGAAAGTAAAATTCGAGCGCTGCTGGACGAAGGCGTGCCTGACGTTGGCGCGGCGGTCGAGGTCGTACAGCTTGACGAAGACCGGCGCCGCGTTGGCGCTGTTGTCGATCACGACCTGCATCTCTGCCCCCTCGTTGCCGACCGGGTAGCCGGGAACATAGGAAGACTCGAGCGGCCACGGATCGCCGCTGGGCGACGCCAGGGTCTGCAGGTCGGTGCTGCAGTCGGGTGCGCGGGCCGGCACCGCCAGCTGGGTGACGGCGAGCGCGCGCACCGCGGGCGGCGGGCCCTTGGCGCCGTCCGGACCGATGCGGCGGGCCCAGTCGTCACTGCTGGCGTCGACGCCCAGGGCATCGGGACGGCCGGTCTTGACAGGGTCCTGGGCGATGCCGCCCCAGGCCAGGGCGCTGGGGATGATGTCAGGCTGTTGTTCGATCGTCAGCACGGCGACGACGGCGCCGGCCACGAAGCAACTGGACATGCCCAGCCACCAGCGCGGATCGCGCCACAGGCGCTTGCGGCGCGGCTTGGGCGGCGGCTGCGCATCCCATTGTTCGCCATTCTTGCGCGGCTGGCCTTCCTTGGCGTTCGAGCTTTCCAGCCACTCGACTTCCCATTCCTCGGCCGCGATCCATTCGTCGTGTTCCTTGCGGCGGACGGGATCGGACAGGACGTTGTAGGCGGTATTGACGACTGCCATGATGCGGGCGGACTTTTCGTCGCCCGGGTTCTTGTCAGGGTGATATTTCTGGCTCAGGGCCTTGTAGGATGCACGAATGACTTCCTGGGGCGCATGACGCGACACCTTCAGGTTGTCATAATGTGTGTGAATCTTGGCCATGATCTGTCAAGTCTACCCGCTTCTACCCTGCGCGTTCTGTCTGTCCTCGGCCGAAGCCCGTCATGTGACGAGACGCGGGAATATCTCACAGCTTAGCCGGATTTGTGTCCGCTGTGCAAGATATCATAAAGTCTACAAGCGATGACTGCGGTCCGCATGCACGATTGCATCCGGCAATTCTACGTCCTGTCCGACCACCAGGACCTTGAACAATTCGCCCATTTCAGCAGGAGAAACCAGCTTTTGCACGGCCCGCGATTGCGGCAGGAAATGCCTGGCGTCCTCGGGGTCGTTTTCCAGCAACAGTTCGCCGATTCCTGCGCCGAGCAGGAAGGCGGCCTGGCTCATATAGGCCAGCACCGGCAGGCCGGCATCCTGGGACGCCAGCGCCATCGCCGTAAAGTCGACGTGGGCCGTGATGTCTTGCAGGCCGGGCAAATAAAAGGGATCCGGGTGCGCATGGTGGCGGTAATGGCACATCAAGGTGCCGCCGATGCGCTGGTCGAGGTAATACTCGTGGGCCGGGAAACCGTAGTCGAACAGGATGGCGGCGCCCCGGCCGCCGGCGAACATCGCCGCCAGCGAGCGCATGAAGCCGGCACCGACCGGGTGCAGTTCGGTAACATAGCCCTCGATCATCTGTTCGTGGTCAGGCACCTGGCGCGCCAGCTGGTCGGCCAGTTCATCGCCGAGCGGCGCCTGGACGAAGGCGAAAGCGCCGTCCTCGACCGTGACCATCTGCCGGCGCCAGCCGTCGCCGGTGCGGATCACCAGCTCGACCGGCATGGCGTCGAGTACCTCGTTGGCCAGCACCACGCCGCTGAAGCGCTCCGGCATGGCGTCCAGCCAGCGCATCTGCGGCAGGTCGGCCAGGTTGGCCTGCTGGCGCGCGCGCAATTCGCCGGACAGTTCGATGATGGTATAGGAGCGCACTTCGATGCCCTGCCTGGCCAGCTCGGTCAGGACGTCGCGCGCCAGGCGGCCAGTGCCGGCGCCGAACTCGATGATGTCGGGCGCGCTTTGGGCGATAATAGCGGCTGCCACGCGCGCCACGGCCGCCCCGAACAGCGGCGTCATCTCCGGCGCGGTGGTGAAATCGCCGCTCGCGCCGAGCTTGGCTGCGCCGCCGCTGTAATACCCGAGCCTGGGCGCGTACAGCGCCAGTTCCATGAACCGAGAGAATGCGATCGCGCCGCCGTGCCGTTCGATGTCGGCGGCGATCAGCTGTTGCAGGGAATGGGACGCGGCCAGGGCGTCGGTATCGGGTGCGGGCAGGGACATGCCGGCATTGTAGCCAGAATAGCTTTTATCAACAATTTGCAGCCTTCAACCATGTCAATGACGGATAGCCCTTCGATTTCCCTGCCCCGGGTCGCGCTCGTGACCGGCGCCGGACGCCGCCTGGGCCGCGCGATCGCGCTTGGCTTGGCCCAGGCCGGCTGGGACCTCGCCCTGCACTACCGCCATTCCGAAAGCGACGCGATCGCGACCCGCGACGCCATCCTGGCGCTGGGCCGGCGCGCCACGCTGCTGCAATGCGACCTGTCCGACGAGGCGGCGGTGCGGCAGCTGGTCGGCCAGGCCAGCGCCGCGCTGGGGCCGCTGTCTTGCATCGTCAATAACGCTTCGTTGTTTGAATACGACAGCGCCACCGCCTTCTCCTGGGAGCTGCTCAACACCCATATGCAGGCGAACGTGGCCGCGCCGGTGCTGCTGGCGCAGGAACTGCACGCCGCCACCCCGGACGGGCGGCAGGCCGTCGTGGTCAACTTGCTGGACCAGAAACTGTACAATCTCAACCCGGATTTTCTGTCGTACACATTGTCGAAGGCGGCCCTGCACACGGCGACCACGATGCTGGCCCAGGCGCTGGCGCCGAAGGTGCGCGTGGTCGGCGTCGCCCCCGGCATCACGATGGTCTCGGGCGACCAGAGCGAGCAAGGCTTCGCCGCGGCGCACCAGATGACGCCGCTGCAGCGCTCCTCGACCCCGCAGGACATCGCCGACGCCGTGGTCTATGCCGCAACGGCGCGCGCGCTGACCGGCACCACCTTGCTGGTCGATGGCGGCCAGCACCTGATGCCCTCGCAGCGCGACGTGATGTTCCTGACCGAACCAAATAACTCCACCAAATAAGGCTATCCCATGTTGTCCGCCCTGTCCCACCCGAGCTTGCGCGATTGCCGCCGGCTGTTCCTGCGCAATTACGAAGTGATGATCAATATCGGCGTGCACGATTTCGAGAAGAAGGGCGAGCAGCGTGTCCTGATCAACGTCGAGCTGTACATTCCGCTGGAGCTGTCGACGCCAAAGGCCGACCAGCTGGCAGAAGTCGTCGACTACGATTTCATGCGCGAGACCATCGCCCGCCGCATCGCCAAAGGCCACATCCACCTGCAGGAAACCCTCTGCGACGACGTAGTGGCCGCCATGCTGACCCACCCGCGCGTGCGCGCCGCCGGCGTGTCGACCATGAAGCCGGACGTCTATCCGGATTGCGAAGGCGTCGGCGTCGAAGTATTCAGGATCAAGGAAGCAGCATGAACGAGACGGTGATTGAACGCGTCGTCGAAGACGACTTCCCGACCGCCGAGGCCGGCATCGACGCGAAGAAGCAAGAGAAGATCGCGCGCGAGGACCACAAGCTGCACAAGCGCCTGTGCCGCCTGGTGGGCCAGGCGATCGGCGACTTCAATATGATCGAGGACGGCGACAAGGTGATGGTCTGCCTGTCGGGCGGCAAGGACAGCTACGCCCTGCTCGACATCCTGCTCACCCTGCGCGAGCGCGCGCCGATCCACTTCGACATCGTCGCGGTCAACCTCGACCAGAAGCAGCCGAACTTCCCGGCCCATATCCTCCCGGCCTACCTGGACAAGCTCGGCGTGCCCTATCACATCGAAAACCAGGATACCTACAGCATCGTCAAGCGCCTGGTCCCGGAAGGCAAGACCACCTGCTCGCTGTGCTCGCGCCTGCGGCGTGGCATCCTGTACCGCGTGGCCGACGAGCTCGGCTGCAACAAGATCGCCCTGGGCCACCACCGCGACGACATCCTCGAGACCTTCTTCCTGAATATGTTCTTCGGCGGGAAGCTGAAGGGCATGCCGGCCAAGCTGGTGTCGGACGACGGCAAGCACATGGTGATCCGTCCGATGGCCTATGTGAAGGAAGCCGACACCGAGCGCTACGCCGAAGTGAAGGGCTTCCCGATCATCCCGTGCGACCTGTGCGGCTCGCAGGAAAACCTGCAGCGCAAGCAAATCAAGAACATGCTGCGCGAATGGGAAAAGAAGCATCCGGGCCGGGTCGAGAATATCTTCTCGTCGCTGTCGACCGTGGTGCCGTCGCATTTGCAGGATCGTGGGATGTTCGACTTCGTCGGACTCAAGACCGATGGCGTGCCGAATCCGCTGGGCGATATCGCGTTCGACGAGGAGCCGTGTTCGACGCCGGTGGCGAATACGATTTCGTTGACGCAGCTCTGACAGCAGCGCATCGATGAAAGCAGAGGCCGGGCCTCTGCTTTTTTTTCGTCTTTTTTTTGTACCGATTGTGCGAAGCGATGACCGACAGCTCTGGCAGCCTGCAAGAACATTACGACACGATGTGGGAACACGCCTTCGGCGCGATCGCGCGTGGGGACGTCGACTGCGACACGCGGCTTGCGGCCGGCCCCGATCCGCGCCGCGGCATCAGCCTGATCGCGCGTCCCTGCCCATCGCTGCAGGCGTGCTTCGACGGCCTGCTCGATCGCCTGGCGGGCGCCGAACCGCGGCAGTATCGCTATCCGGCAGCCGATATGCACATGACGATCCTGTCGCTGCTGACTGCAGGAGCCGGCGTCGCGATCCACCCGGCGCTGGTGGACGACTATCTGGCTGCGGCCAAGGCTGCGGTGGACGGTATTGAGGCGATCGAGATCGACTTTGGCGGTATCGCGCTGTCGCGCGGCGCGGTGATGGCGCGCGGTGTCCCGCGCGGATCATCGCTGGAAATCTTGCGCGAGCGCCTGAGGACAGCGCTGCGCGAGCGTGGCCTCGACGCTGCGCTCGACCGCCGCTATCGCCTGGTGACCGCGCATATGACGCTGTTTCGCTTCACCGAGCCTTTGCGGGATGCGGCACGTTTTGCCGCCCTGCTCCACACGCTGCGCGACCAGCCGCTGGGCATCATGCGCATCGAGGAGGCCAAACTGGTGGTCAATGACTGGTATATGTCCAGCCAATCGCTGGTGCGGGTGGCTGCCCTGCCGCTGCGCGCATGACATTGGACCGCAAGACCGCAGACCGGCAATAGCGGTAATACTCAGGCCCAATCATTAACGATAATGGAGTATCATTATCATCGATAATGATCAGGCGACGTGCATGCGCGGACGTCACAGCCAATTCCGATGAAACAAGCCACCCCTTCCGTATTTGATCAACCGGTGTCCATCACCCCTGTAGCGCAGGCCGCCGTCAATCGACGTCGCCTGCAGAGCCTGGACGCGCTGCGCGGCTTCGTGATGGTCATCATGTTGCTCGACCACGTTCGAGAAAACTGGTACCTGTACATGAACGTGCCGGACCCGGTGAATCCGGTGACCGTGGAACCGGTCATGTTCTTCATCCGTATCGTCACCAATTTGTGCGCCCCGGTGTTCGTCGCCCTCACCGGACTGGGCGCCTACCTGTATGGCCAGAATCATACCCGGGCCGAGACCGCCGCCTACCTGGTCAAGCGCGGCCTGCTCCTGATGGCGATCGACGTTACCCTGCTCACCTTCGCCTGGACGGTCAAGCTGCCGATGACGTTCTGGCTTCAGGTGATCTGGGCGATCGGCGCGTGCATGATTGCGCTGGCCGCCCTGATCTACCTGCCGAAGAAACTGCTGCTGGCGCTGGGCCTCTTGATCGTGGCCGGCCACAATCTGCTCGACGGCATTCGCCTGCTACCGGGCGAGCCCGGGTTCGTGGCGTGGGCGCTGCTGCACCAGCGCGACATGATCGCGTTGCCGTTCGGCGCCTTCGCCAGGACCTCGTATCCGGTGCTGCCGTGGATCGGCGTGATCGTGCTCGGCTACCTGCTTGGCAGCTGGTACGAACGCGATAAAAGCAGCGCCGCGGACAGCGGCCGGCGTGTACGGCGCCTGCTGGCATTGGGATTCGGCATGCTGGCGGCATTCGTCGTGCTGCGCGCGCTGAACGTGTATGGCGACAAGCCGTGGGTGGCGGGCGACTCCGCGCTGCACACGATCATGGGCTTCATCGCGCTGACGAAGTATCCGCCGTCGCTCCTGTTCCTGCTGCAAACGCTGGGCGTGGGCGTGATCCTGCTGGCCTTGTTCGAACGCTGGGAAGGCCATCCCTGGCTGAATGCGCTGGCCGTGTTCGGCGGCGCGCCGATGTTCTTCTACATCCTGCACATCTACGTGCTGCGCGCGCTGTACCACGTCGCCTTCATGATCTGGGGACCGACCCACGGCGTGAGCTTCGGGCTGGATAACGTCAACTGGCTCTGGCTATGGTACGCGGTGCTGCTGCCGGTGCTGTATGTGCCGACCGCATGGTACTCGCGCCTGAAGGCGCGCCGGCGCGACATCGCCTGGCTCAAGTATTTCTAGGGCACTCCAGGGGGCCAGCGATGACAGGATCGTGCTAGGCTTTCTCTGAATTCACTTTCCAGGGAACGGCATGCACTTGCCCTCGATCCAGCCGGCGCGCCTGCTGCGCAATCTCTTCCTCGCCTTCGCCGTCCTCGTGCCGGGCATGGCGGTCGCCGAGCCCAGCGCGATCTACCTGGTCCGCCACGGCGAAAAAGCCAGCATCGGCAAGGACCCTGAGCTCACGCCGCAAGGCCGGCTGCGCGCGCAAAACATCGCGACGATCCTGCACCGCACCGGCACCCAGGCCATTTTCAGCACGCCGACCGCGCGCACGCTGCAGACGGCGCAGCCGCTGGCGCAACAGCTCGGGCTGACGGTGGAACGCTACGATCCGGCCACGCCAAAGGCGCTGATCGAGAAAGTGAAAGCCTTGCATGGAGCGGTGCTGGTGATAGGCCATTCGAATACCTTGCCGGAACTGGTGCGGCTCTTCGGCGGCGAACCTGGCGCCGACATCGCCGACAATGAGTACGACCGCCTCTACCAGCTCCTCCCCGCGCCAGGCGGCGCGGTCAGAACCGTGGTGCTGACTTCGTTGCCGCCGACCGGCAACGCGCCCTGAAGCGCCAGTGCGGCATGCTGACAACAGCTTATGTCTTACAATTTCCACAATTAAAAATTGTCGTGAAATTGTATCGACCAGGAGTCGAATGCCCGATAGCATTTGCGTAAATGCACAATTAATATCGGGAGAGAAATCGTGGACTTGTCGCAGGCGCGTTTCGACCGCATCGTCAACCTGATCTACGATACCCTGGACGACCGGGCCGCATGGCGCCTCATGCTCGACAGCGTGCATGAAGCGATCGGTGGCCGCGCCGTCCACATGCTCGGCTTCGACGGCGAGCGCGGCGCGCTGTCGTACAGCGACGGCGCTGCCATGGCGCCGCAGATCGACCTCGAATACATCCAGAGATACCAGTTCATCGATCCGCGCGTCGGCCTGCTTCGCCAGCAATCGACGAGCGGCTGGATGCACTGCCACGAGCATTTCGACGACAGTTTCGCCGCCGACCACCCCTTCTACCAGGAATTCCTGATCCCGCACGGGGCACGCTATGTCTCGGCCTGCAAGCTGGTCGAGTCGCCCGAGGCCACCGTGATCCTGTCCTGCCTGCGCAGCAGCGACGAAGGCCCGCTGCCCGCGGATGCCCTGGCCTTCCTCGACCGCCTGCGTCCGCACATGGAGCGCGCGGTGCGCCTCGGCCTGGCGCAGTTCGTGTACTCGACCCAAGCGCTGGTGGGGCACGCCCTGGTCGACAAGCTGCGCCAGCCGGTGATGCTCGTGACCGCGCATGGCGACGTGGTACTGGCCAACGAGGCGGCGCGCGGCCTGCTCGCCACCACCAGCCTGGTGCATGTGGCCAATGGCAAGCTGGTGCTGCCGCAGCGCTACCGCGCTTCGTTCCTGATGCAGTGCGGCGAACTGGAAACCAGGGTGCGTCATGCCGTCGCCCAGGGCATCCTGGACAGCAAGGAGTCGCGCGCGCTGCACATGCGCAGCGAAGCCGGCGCCGCACCCGACACCCTGTATGCCTTCTTTACCATGCTGACGCCGGAGAATTCCCTCGGCAGCTTCGGCCTGCGTCCGCTGGTGATGCTGTTCTTCTATCACCCGACCTCGGCCCAGGAAATCGATTCGGCCCTGCTCACCGCCGCCTTCGGCCTGTCGCATGCCGAGTGCCGGATCGCCTCGATGCTGGCCGACGGCATGCCGCTCAAGACCATCGCCGACCTGCTCGGCGTGCAGTACGACACGGTGCGCAAGCAGCTGCTGTCGATCTACCAGAAGACCGCGACCAACCGCCAGCCCGAGCTGGTGCGCCTGTTGATGAACCTGCCGGCATCGGCGCTGCAGCGCGCGCTCAAGGACGGCGGCGGCAAGCGGCTCGAGGGCGTCGCGGCGGGATCGGCCACATGAAGGACGCCATTTTCGTCAGCATCGCCTCCTATCTCGACCCGATGCTGCACAAACTACGGGGTCAGGTCTGACATTTGGACACGGCCTCTACAATGATCAGCTTTTATTCGCCTTCTCAAAGCCAGCAACCGCTCGGCTGACCGTTTTAGTCGACACACCAAACACGCGTGCTATTTCCGACATGGTGAAGGCGGTAGATGCGAACGCACGTGCCATTGCCTCGTCCCTGTTCGGGTACCGGTCCTGATAGTCAGACAACGGAAGCGCTACTGCACGTCGTTCAGATCTCTTTGTTTCTATAAGCTCTTCGGATTGCTGCAGTTGCTGGTGCACCGATATGAAGGTTTCATCGCCAAGGAGAATTTGATGGTGGGTAGCCTCAAATGGGCTCGGTTGTCCAAGGCCAGCAAGCACAAAATTCTGGTAGGCCGCGACCGCGCTCGTCGGCGTATCGCCAAACTGCCTTAGAAGCCAGTTGCGCTCAAGCCAGTCGGGTGAAACGTCATCACCAATAAAATAATGGTAGCTGCTCCATCGCCATTCGTTCAGTGCCGCAACGGTGTTCGCGCGTAAAGGGTTCAGGACAATATAACGAGAAACTTCTAGCAGATAACTATCTTTCTGCACCAAGATCGCCTTGTAGCGCCCTTGAAACAGGTGCCCAACAACACGATGGCGTCGATTGAAATGCTGCGAGTAATGACCGTTGAGTTGGCGCATGCAACTAGGCAGGTTCGCTTCGACCGTTTCCACCAATAAGTGGTAGTGGTTGGTCATCTGGCAAAAGCTGTGAATGACGCAATGATGGCGTTCGCAAACCTTCGCAAGCACATCTAGCCAAATACGTCGATCAGCGTCATCACGAAAAATCGGTGCGCGCCGGTTTCCGCGCGACGTCACGTGGTAGAGCGCCCCAGGAAAATTGACTCTAAGTGGTCGTGTCATCCGATAACGGTACTGGATCTGGACCCACCAGCGCTGAGATCGCTCAGACTCCTAAAGGACCTTGATTACTGCTGAACTCGTGTCCAAATGTCAGACCTGACCCCGGTGCTTGTGACCCCGGTGCTTGACCCCGGTGCTAAGGACCGACGCTGCGGGCAGCCTGCCCGCCCCGCGCCGGGCGATGCCTACAGCGCCGTATTCGCGCGCAGCACCGGATACAGGTTCAGGCGCTCGTCATACGACGAATGGCGCTTGGCGAAGAATTCCAGGCGCGCTTGCGGGTTCTTGGCGAAGGCCGGATCGCTGTCGAGACGCTCCTGGAAGGCCTTGGCCACGGCCGGATCGGCTGCCATCTGCTCGCGTGCGACTTCCTCGGCCACGTAGTCTTCCATGTATTCCTTGCGCTCGAAGGCCGTGTTGAACGTGCCCCAGGCCAGCAGCGAATCCGGCGCCTGCGGCTCCAGCATCGCCACCACCAGGCGCGCCTTCGGCTGCGCGATCGGCACGAACAGCGAGCCTGGTGCGATCGAGCGCTGCTCCGGCTTCCATTTGCCTTCGACGGTCAGGCGCTGGTGGCCCTCGACCGAAGCGGCGGCCTGGGTTGCCTTGTCGGCGCGGAAGGTCTCGGCTTCATAACGCTCGACCGTCTTGTCCAGGGTGCGGAACTCGACGCCGTGCTGGCGCAGCTTCTCGCCCACGATCGCGGCGTAGGCGGCCGGCACGATATAGCCGGCGCGCGGCGCGGTGATCTGGAAGTCGGCCACGATGTCCTGCCACAGCGGCACGCGCCATACCTGCGGTTTGGTTTCGTCGTAGCGCGTCATCAGGGCGCCCGAGACTTCCGACGGCGTGCGGGTGTAGGCGTAGCCGTTGAAGTTAACCATCTCCTTCTTGTCGGAGGCTTTGTACGACAGCGCCACCGGCTGGTTGCCCAGCTTCGCGGCGCGCGCATCGGCCGCATACGCGGCCTGCTGCCATCCCTTGCCGTTCTGCGCCACCTGGTCCAGCACCGACACCACGGTGTTGCGGGTGATGCGCACGCGCACCGGGTATTCCTTCCACGAGTGGGTTTCCACCAGCATCGCCATGCGGTTGCGCAGCTGGAAGTAGCCGGTCGAGAAGCGCGGATCGGACACGCTGTCCATGAAGCCCGACATCGGATCGTCATGCTTCACGAACGACATGTAATACGACTGCGGCGTCGAGCCTTCCTTCGCGATGTCCTTGATCACGTTGGTGCGCAGGGCCAGGCCGGCCTTGCGGAATTCCGGGTCGCCCGAATACACCGGCTCGACCTGGATCGAGATATCGTGCTGGAACTTGGCGCCGTTGGTCGCGTGCAGGTCGACATAGACCAGCGGATCCCAGGCGTTCACCAGCGCCAGCATGGCCTGCATCTCGGGCGCGTCGGCCTTCAGGTAATCGCGGTTCAGGTTGTAGTTCTGGGCGGTGGTGCGCCAGCCCATCTCGACCGGGCCGCGCTGGTTCGGGCGGTTCCACTTGCCGAAGCGCTCGTGGCCGTCGACGTTGAACACCGGGACGAAGATGAACACCTGCTTGTCGAGCGCACCCTTGGCCGCGCGGCCTTCGAGCGCTTCGCGCAGCGCCAGGAAGCCGGCGTCCTTGCCGTCGATCTCGCCGGCATGGATGCCGCCCTGCATCAGGGTCACGGGCAGGCCCGCCTGCTTCGCCGCCTGCGGAGTAAACACGCCCTTGCCGTTCACCACCAGCGCCTTCATCGGACGGCCTTCCGGGGTGATGCCGAAATCGATGCACCGCACCTGCTTCGGATACGCCTGCTGGAAAGCGGCGCACAGCGCGATCGTCTCGTCGTAGCGGCCGGTGGCGGTGAAGCCCGAGCGTTCCGACACGGTGCTCAGGTCGGGTGCGGCGTGGACGGATTGGCTGAGGGGAATGGCCGACAACAGGGCCAGCAGTAACGCAGAACGGATCATCGACAAGCTCCGACAGGGACTAGGTAAGGAAGCCGACGATTATAGACGTGTTCTTAGCGCAACAGTTCAACCATGGAAACACGACGGGCGGGCAGCATACGATGCTGCCCGCCCGTCAATACAGGCATCCAGTCATGCCGCTCAGCGCGGCGGCGCGCCTGGCGTGGTATGGATCGAGATCTCCTTGACCTCAGGCCGCACGATCCGCATCGGCACGACGCGTGCTCGCGCCGTGGTCGAAACCGGGCAGGCACCGTTCGCGCGATAAGCCAGGGCGGTAGCCAGCAAGCCTTCGTTCTGGTCGCCCACCGGCCGCGACAGGTCGTCGCTCGCCTGGCAGGTGGGCGTGAAGCCGTCGGTGAAATCGCCGAAACCCTTGTTGTTCACGCCCTGGAACTCGATCGAGAAATACGTCGTGCCGCAGTTCGGCACCGGCGTGAAGCCGTAAGGCTTGCCGCAGGTAGTGCCGCCGATCTGGATCACTTCGATGTCGGCGCCGCGCAGGCCGTTGATCACCGATTCGCTGGCCGAGCAGGTGCCCGGCGTGCTGAGCACGGTCACCCGTTTCAGGCCCAGGTTGGGCAGCGGCGTGCCGGAGCGCAGCGGATTGCTGGAGGCGAAGCCCCAGGCGCTGGAACGGAACATGATCGGCTGGTAGGCGGGCGTCTTGTCGTTGTAGCGGGAGCGCTCGAACACCTTGCCGCTGGTCGCCGCCGGGCCCGCGATCATATAGGCCAGCTGGCTGGCGACGTACAGCAGGCCGCCGCCGTTGTAGCGCACGTCGAGCACCAGGTCGTTAACGCCGGCCTGCTGGAAGGTGACGAAAGCATCGTACAGCTGTTTCTCGGACACGGCGTTGAAGCTGTCGAAGGTCAGGTAGCCGACCTTGCCGCTGGCAGTCTCGATCACCTTGACGTTCTTCACCGGCGCCATCACCACCTCGGCCCCGGCCAGTGTCGCATCGAAGGCCACGCCGGCGCGCTGCAGGGTGAAGCGGTGGGTTTCGCCGGCCGCGGCGGGGAACAGGCCGGCGTTGATCCGGTCGACCGAGGCTTCGTCGTCGGCATTGACGAAGTCGACGCCATCGACCTTGAGCAGCATGTCGCCGCGCAGCAGGCCGGCCGCGGCGGCGGGCGAACCCGGCTCGACCGCCGTGATCAGCCAGGTGCGCGGCGCCAGGCCGTCGGCGTTGCGGCTCCAGGTGATGCCATAGCCCAGGTCGATACCCTGGGTCTGCATTGCATCCCATTCGGCGGTCGCATAGGTGAAGTGATAACGGTCCTTCGGCTGGCCGGTGGCGGTCAATGCCGGCGTCTTGAGCACGTCGAAGTAGTCGAGCGCGCTCGTGAAATCGGCCATCTTGTAGGTGTTCGGGATTTCGTTGTACCAGAGGTAGTACTGGTTGGCCCAGGCGCGCAGGAATTTTAGTTCGTCGAGCAGGGTGCCCTGCACGTCCGGATACGGTTTGCCGCTCGCATCCAGGCCCGTGCGCGGGACGGCGCATTTGTTCCAGTAGCTGCCGTAGGCGTCGCCCAGCAGGTTAGGGTTCAGGTCTTCCGGCGTCGGCTGGGTGGCGACCGGTGGTGGCGGGACCGGCGGCGGGGTCGGCGTCGGCGCCGGCTCTTGCGCTACCGGCGGAGGCGCACCGACGCTCGGCGAACCGCCGCCACCGCCGCAACCGGCGAGGACGAGCAACGCGGCGAGCGTGCTGGAAATCAAACGCAGAGGAGAGGTATTGCGGAAGGTAGATGGCGTGCTCATGCGTCCGATTATAGACGCCGATATCCGGGCCGAATACAACCAACTGTAACGGTTGAGGCCAGGACACAACGAACGATATCAAGGGGTTATTAACAGTGAGGCGGAACATACTTAATATTGCTCAAACCTGCGCAATTTGAGTAGGCCTGCCAGTTCATTTCGCTATCGCGAATCATCAACACCTGGACCTATGTCTTTAACCATGAAGTTGCGCGATTCTCAATGCCGCGCAAGGCACGAGCAAAAACTTCTATTGAAGAGACAATTTTAGGAACTATTTCTTGTCTCCGCGCTCTTACAGACATCGGCGGCTGCATTTAGTTGCCGGTGAAGCTGTTGGCGGTGAGTTCCACCGTCCCTGCCTGTGGAGGAGAGGGCGCTGGCCTGGCACGTACATTGTCGGGTGAAACCATCTCCGGTGAAGCAGGAATTCAACAGGAAAGTTAACTACAGTTAGCTTTGCGTAAGTTTGAAAGAACGGTTAAGGAATATCCGCCTGATGTGTTGAAGGTGGTTGAACGCGTGGACGGCTCGCCGTCCACGCGTCCGACGCATGACGAAACCTGAACGACCTTCTCAAGCCGCCCGTGGCGTCACATCCGGCGCATGGAAGGCCGCCACCAGCGCCGCCTCTTTCTCCCTGGCCGCCTTCAGGTGACGCTCCTTCACGTGACCATAGCCGCGGATGTCTTCCGGAATGCTGGCGATCGCCACCGCCTGCGCCAGCTTGTCCACCGTCAGCTTCGGCAGCAAGGCCGTCACCGTCTCGCGGTATTGCCCGATCAGGGCGCGCTCCATCTTGCGCTCGGCCGTGTAGCCGAACACGTCGAAGGCGGTGCCGCGCAGGCCCTTGAACTTCGCCAGCACGCCGAAGGCGCTCATCATCCACGGACCGTACTCGCGCTTGATGGCGCGGCCTTCCTTGTCGTGCTTGGCCATCAGCGGCGGCGCCAGGTGGAACTTGAGCTTGGTGTCGCCTTCGAACATGGCGCCGATCTTGTCGCGGAAGGCCGGATCGGTATGCAGGCGCGCGACCTCGTACTCGTCCTTGTAGGCCATCAGCTTATAAAAATAGCGCGCCACGGCCTCGGTCAGGCGCGTGCCCTTGCCGAGTTTTTCTTCCTGGGCGCGCACCTGGTCGACGAAGGCCTTGTACTGGCCGGCATAGGCCGCGTCCTGGTAGGCGGTGAGCAGCTCGATGCGGCGGCTGACGAGGTCGTCCAGGGTCTGGATGCGCTTGAACTCGACCACCTTCGACGGCAGGGCGGCGCGGCTCACGGCGGCCAGGTCGTGCGCGGCGCTGCGGCCCCAGTTGAAGGCAGCCTTGTTGAAGGCGACCGACACGCCATTGAGTTCGATCGCCTTGAGCAGCGAGCTTTCCTGCAGCGGCACGTGGCCCTTCTGGAAGGCGTAGCCGAGCATGAACATATTGGTGGCGATGGTGTCACCCATCAGGGCGGTGGCGATCTGGCCGGCGTCGATGAAGTCGACGTTGTCCTTGCCGCAAGCCTGCTGGATGGCGCCGCGCGAGCCCTCGGCCGGGAACTGCCAGTCCGGGTTCTTGACGAAGGCCGCGGTGGTAGCGCCGCTGGCGTTGACCGCGGCCCAGGTACGGCCCTCGCCCATGCGGCTCAGGGCGTCGCGGCTGGCGGTGACGATCTGGTCGCAGCCGATCACCAGGTCGGCGCTGCCGGTGCCGACGCGGGTCGAGTGCAAATCTGCCTGACGCTCGGCCAGGCGCACGTGCGACATCACCGGACCGCCCTTCTGGGCCAGGCCGCTCTGGTCGAGCACGATCGCGCCCTTGCCTTCGACGTGGGCCGCCACGGCCAGGATCTGGCCGACGGTGACGACGCCGGTGCCGCCGACGCCGGCGACCAGGATGCCATACGGCGTCTCGACCGACGGAATCGCCGGCATCGGCAAGGCAGGCGGCGCCGCCTCGGACGTCGTCGTTTTCTTCGGTTTCTTGAGCCCGCCGCCTTCGACGGTGACGAAGCTTGGGCAGAAGCCCGATACGCACGAGTAATCCTTGTTGCACGAGGACTGGTTGATCTGGCGCTTGCGGCCCAGTTCGGTTTCCAGCGGCTCGACCGACAGGCAGTTCGACTGCACCGAGCAGTCGCCGCAGCCTTCGCACACGGCTTCGTTGATCACGACGCGCTTGGCCGGGTCAGGGAACTCGCCTTTTTTCCTGCGGCGACGTTTTTCCGACGCGCAGGTCTGGTCGTAAATCACCGCCGACACGCCCGGCATCTCGCGCAGCTCGCGCTGCACGTCCATCAGCTCGGAGCGGTGGCGCACCGTGGTGCCCGGCGCCCAGGCATAGTCGCTCGGGTATTTATCGGGTTCGTCGGTGACGACGATGATCGGCGTGACGCCTTCGGCCGCGATCTGGCGGCTGATCATGCCCGGGTCGAGCGGGCCGTCGACGTTCTGGCCACCCGTCATCGCGACCGCGTCGTTGTAGAGAATCTTGTAGGTGATGTTGACCTTGGCCGCCACCGCGGCGCGGATCGCCAGGATCCCGGAATGGAAGTACGTCCCGTCGCCCAGGTTCACGAACACGTGTTTCTCGTCGGTGAACGGCGACTGGCCGATCCAGGTCGTGCCTTCCGCGCCCATATGGGTGAAGGTCGACGTTTCGCGGTCCATCCACAGCACCATGTAATGGCAGCCGATGCCGGCCATGGCGCGCGAACCTTCCGGCACCTTGGTCGAGCTATTGTGCGGGCAGCCCGAGCAGAAGTACGGGATGCGGTCGGTCTGCGGATTCGGTTTCGCCGGAATGCTCTTGAGCACCACCTCCTTCGCTTCCAGGAACGCGATGCGTTCCTTGACCCGCTCGGCCACCGGGTGGCCGGCGCAGTAGTGCGAGATGCGCGAGGCAATGGCGCGCGCGATCTGGGCCGGGTTGAGCTCGTAGGTCGCCGGCAGCAGCCAGTCGCCGTGGCCCATGCGGTTCTTGTTGCTCCATTCGCCAGTATCGTCGAACTTGCCGACCACGCGCGGACGCTCGCCGTCCGGCAGGTTGTACAGCTCTTCCTTGAGCGCGTATTCCATCACCTGGCGCTTTTCTTCGACCACCAGGATCTCGTCGAGACCGCGCGCGAACTCGTGCACGCCTTCAGCCTCGAGCGGCCAGGTCATGCCGACTTTATACAGGCGCAGGCCGATGTCGCGCGCGGCCTGCTCGTCGATGCCGAGGTCGGCCAGCGCCTGGCGCGTGTCCAGATAGCTCTTGCCGGCGGTGATGATGCCGATCTTCGGCTGTGGGCTGTCCCAGATGATGCGGTTGAGCTTATTGGCGCGGGCATAGGCCAGCGCGGCATACCATTTGTGGTTGCTCATCCGCACTTCCTGGTCCAGCACGGCATCCGGCCAGCGGATATTCAGGCCATCCGGCGGCAGCTGGAAGTCGGTCGGGGTGACGATCTGCACCCGGTCCGGGTCGAGGTCGACCACGGCGCCCGATTCGATGATGTCGGTTACGCACTTCATCGACACCCACAGGCCGGTGTAGCGGCTCATGGCCCACGCGTGCAGGCCGAAGTCGAGGTATTCCTGGACCGAGGACGGGTACAGCACCGGGATGCCGCAGTGGGTCAGGATGTGGTCGGACTGGTGCGCGGTGGACGACGACTTGGCCGCATGGTCGTCGCCGGCCAGCACCAGCACACCACCATGCTGCGAGGAGCCGGCGTTGTTGCCGTGCTTGAACACGTCGCCGCAGCGATCGACGCCCGGGCCCTTGCCGTACCACATGGAGAACACGCCGTCGTACTTCGCGTCCTTGTAGAGGTTGGTCTGCTGGGTGCCCCAGACGGCCGTGGCCGCCAGGTCTTCGTTCATGCCGGGATGGAACTTGACGTGGTGGGCGTCGAGGTGCTTCTTCGCCTTCATCGCGGTCTGGTCGACGGCGGTGACGGGCGAACCGCGGTAGCCGGTGATGTAGCCGGCGGTGTTCAGGCCGGCCTTCAGGTCGCGCTCGCGCTGCAGCATCGGCAGGCGGATCAGGGCCTGGGTGCCGGTCATGAAGGCGCGTCCGCGCTCGAGCGTCCATTTGTCGTCGAGCGTGATGTCGTGTTGCGGTTGGGCGGGCTGCGAAGGCGCGGTCGGGGATGGCTCCAGCGGCGCCAGGTGGGCGCGGTCCGTGGGTGCGTTCATGGTGTCTCCAAGATTCTCATGGCGGATACGTCGCGGCGCATTTCCTGCATCTCGCTGACCGTATGTGAGCCAGTATAGTCCTGCCCCCCAAGCATTAAATTCCAAACAATTCCCCCGTCTTCTTGAATTGCGCAATAAAATTGCCATACAAAAGTCTGATTGGGGTGGGTATGTCAAAGATTGAGCTGGATAAAACAGACCGCAAGATTCTGGAGATCTTGCAGAGCGATGGCCGGCTGTCCAACCAGGACGTGGCCGAAAGGGTAAACCTCTCGCCATCTCCCTGCCTGCGCCGCATCAAACGCCTGGAGGAAGCGGGCGTCATCCGCCAGTACGTGGCGCTGCTCGACCCGGACAAGATCGGGCTCGGGCTATTGGCGTATGTGAATGTGCGGCTGGAAAAGCACAGCGAGGTGGCCAGCGCCACCCGCCAGCCGGGCTTGCCGGCGACGTCGCCGCGCAACGATTTCGCAGTGTCGGTAGGAAGCTGGCCCGAGGTCGTGGCCTGCTATGCGATGACCGGCGACATGGATTTCCTGCTGCGCGTGCACGTCGAAGACATGGACCATTTCTCGCGCTTCATGATGGGCACCCTGCTCAAGCATCCGGCGGTGCTGGATGTGAAGTCGAGCTTTGCGCTGCAGCGGATCAAGGAAACGACGGCGATGCCGTTGGTGTGAGTTATTTTTTCGGCGTGAAAAACTTCACCGCGGCACGGGTATTGGCCTTGACCGTGTAATCGATCGCCGCGAACTGCTCTTCCAGCGCCTCGGCCATCACACTGCCCGGGCTGGGCGGCGGCAGTTCGAGGTGGGCGTCGGCCTCGCCGTACTCGCGCTTGATGCGCATGCCGGCCTTCTTGGCGATGTGCATCATGGTCTGGTTCGAGGTCAGGCATTGCATGTAGAGGGTGTCGACGTCGGAGTTGCGGCAGTGGGTCGCCGCGCGCTGGAACAGGCGCGTGCCCACGCCCTGGCCGCGCGCCGACTTCGACACCGAGACACCGAACTCGGCCACCTGCTGCTTGGTCGTCGACTTGCGTCCCTCGGCCGAGGCGAAGGCCAGGTGGCCCATCCCGACCAGCTGGAAGACATTGTTGACCACGCCAAATACGATATCGCGCGAGAAATCGATCTTCCCGACGTAGGCCGTGATCTGTTCGTCCGGGATCATGCTGCCGAAGCGCAGCAGGCGGTCATCGCTGTCCAGCGCCAGCAGGTGGCGCAGCACGCGACGGCGGTCGCGCTCGCCCAGCTCCTTGACCAGCACCGGCGGCTGGCCCTTCTTGCCTCTCAGGCCCTGGATCCAGCGGCGTAACGGATTGTCCAGCATTTCGATACCTTCACGTACTGCAACATCCTGATTCTAGCCGATCGGATCGGCATTGGCGGCGTGGTCTGCATTGTCGTGCGTGACGCCGTCCAGCGCCAGCCCCAATGGATGGTCCAGGCCCAGCCATTGCGACTCCGGGCTGACCACGAAGCGCCCCTTGCCGGCCTGCTTGGCCGCGTACATGGCCTTGTCGGCGTCCGCCAGCAGCGCTTCCTGACCGCGCGCGGCGCCCGCCTGGCCGCGCGCGCTGGCAATGCCGATGCTGGCCGAGATCGTCACCGCGTGGCCGTCGGCCTCGGCGATCGATTCGATTTCCTGCAGCGCCAGGCGCGCCACGCGCAGCGCGCCAGCCTCCGAGGCCACGTCCTCGAGCAGGATCACGAATTCGTCGCCGCCCAGGCGCGCCAGCGCGTCCTCGGCGCGCAGCCTGGCCTGCACCCGGCGCGCGACCATCTGCAGCACCAGGTCGCCGGCCGCGTGGCCCCAGGTATCGTTGACCGCCTTGAAACCGTCCAGGTCGATGAACATCAGCACCACCACGCTGTCGCGGCGGTCGGCGCGCGCCAGCGCCCGCTCCAGCAGGCGGGTCAGCTGGCGATAGTTGATCAGGCCGGTCAGGCTGTCATGCTGGGCCAGGCGCTCGAGCTGGCGCGATTGCGCCTCCAGCTCGGCGGTGCGCTCGGCCACGCGCTGTTCCAGCGTCTCGTTGGCCGACTGCAGGCGGCGGTTGACGACGCCGATGATGCGGTAGCTGCGGCGCAGCCGCGCGCCGGCGTACACCAGCAGCACCATCATGACGGCGCTGTAGGCGAACAGGTAGCCCCGAAAGCGCTGGCGCTCGGCCAGCACGGCGTCAAAGGACCGGTCGAACTCGCGCTCCAGGCGGTCCAGCGCGGTGTCGCTGCCTGCGGCGGCGATCTGCGCCTCGAGCAGGTTTTCCAGCGGGCGTTTTTCCAGGATCACGCGGCAGCTGGCGATCACGGCATCCATCTTGTCGTTCACGGCCGGCGAGAACGCGATTTGCTGGGCCGCCACGTCGCCCAGGATTTCGTCAATGCGCGCCGCCAGCGCCGGGCTGGGCGCGATGTTGTAGCGCAGGGTCTCGGTCAGCAGCGCGTTCAGGGTGGTATCGAGCCGCACCACGATGCGGCCCGGCGCCAGCGCGCCTTCGATGCCCGAAATCTCGGTCTTGAGGTCGGCCACGGCCGGCGGCATGTGCAGCAGCGCCGCCCGCAGCGGCGGATTGTGCTTGGCGAACTGGGCAACCAGTTGCTCCTTGCCCTGCAGCGCCTCGCGCAGTTGGGCATAGGCGGCCTGGGCGGCGCTGTCGCCGGTGAGCGGCAGGGTGTCGCCCAGGCGCGCCATCAGGTCGTGCATGCGCGGCAGTTGCGAGCTGAGGTCAAGCGGCGTGGAGACGCGCCCGGTATGGGCGCGCAGGATGTTGGCGTCCCATTCGGCATCGAGCTTTTCGAGCTCGCGCAGGTTGAGCATGACACTGTTGCGGATTTCGGGGTCCACCGCGTCGGTGCGGATATAGAGAAACACCAGCACCGCGCTCATGAAGATGACCGCCAGGCTTGCCAGAAGCACACGACGGCGCCGGCACCAACTTGCAACACGCCGTGCCAGCAAGGTGAACATCGTTTTTCTCCAACGCAACAATTTACAGTTACTGAAGGATAGCAAAACGACAGGCCACACTGCACGTACCGTGTAACTACATGTAACAGAAACGCGTCAATACAGGCGATTTAGTTGGCTTGATGCAACACTCGCTGGACGGCCTCGACGCGCGCGGCATGGACGGCCCCAGGAATATCGGCCTTGCGCTCGGCGTGACGCGCGGCGACCTCACCCGCGTTGACGGCGCGCGCCGCGTCCAGCGCGCACGCAAGGTGCGGCCCTTGAGGTGGATCTTCGGCGCCGCAGGCGGCCGCCAGCAGCATCTGGGCGAAGCGCTCCGGTTTGCGGAAGGCATCGCTGCGCTCGAACAGCGTGACGATGGTTTCGGCGGACAAGTCCAGGGCGCGCTTGAGCTCGTCCTGTTCGCGCGCCGTCATCACGGCCAGGTCGCGGCACTCGTTGGGCACCTTGAGGCGCTTGCAGACGCCCTGGATCGGCTCGACCGCTGCCAGGACGCGCATCAGCACGGCAAAGCGGACTTCCCGCGGGTGGTCCAGCGCGGCGGCACGGTCGATCGTGCGCAGCAGGGGTTCGCTCCATAGCGCGTCCAGCTCGGGCAGGATGCGCGCCAGCGCGCCGCAGTCGCGCAAGACTTCGAGCATGCGCGACGGCCGGCGTTCCATCAGGCCGCGCGCCAGCTCCTGCCAGACGCGCTCGGGCACCAAGGCATCGACCTCGCCCTCATCGACCATGCGGCGCATCAGGGCATTGGTGTCATCGGCCACCGTGAACTCGGGCAGGCGCGCGGCGAAGCGGGCGATGCGCAGGATCCGCACCGGGTCTTCGGCGAAGGCGTCGGACACGTGGCGGAACAGGCGCGCCTGCAGATCTTGCCGGCCATTGTGAGGATCGACGATGCTGCCGTCCTCGGCCTGCGCCATGGCGTTGATGGTCAGGTCGCGCCGCACCAGGTCTTGCTCCAGGGTGACGTCGGGGGCGGCGTGGAACACGAAGCCGTGGTAGCCCGGCGCGGTCTTGCGCTCGGTGCGCGCCAGCGCGTATTCCTCGTGCGTGTGCGGATGCAGGAAGACCGGGAAATCCTTGCCGACGGCGCGGAAACCCGCCTTGAGCATCTGTTCGGGGGTGGCGCCGACCACCACGTGGTCATGGTCCTTCACGGGCAGGCCCAGCAGGGCATCGCGCACGGCGCCCCCGACGACATAACTGCGCATCGTCATTCGTCCGGCAAATCGGCGTCGTGCAGCGGGGTCGGGTCGGTCTCGGCCATGGCATCCTTGACCCAGCGCGCCACCGCCGGGTGGGCCAGCACGCGGTCACAATAGGCCTGCAATGCCGGAGCCAGCGCGACGCCATAGGTCTTGAAGCGGCACACCACCGGCGCATAGAAGGCGTCGGCGATCGAGAACTCGCCGAACAGGTATTGGTGGTGGCCGAAGCGCGACAGGCAGTCTTCCCATATCTCGCAGATGCGGCCGATGTCGGCCTGGGCGCCGGGCGTCCGTCCGCGGCCTGGCAGGCGCGCCTGGATATTCATCGACATATGGGTGCGCAGCTCGCCGAAGCCGGAGTGCATCTCGGCGACGATCGAGCGCGCCAGCGCGCGCGCCGCCACGTCCTGCGGCCACATATGTTTATCCGGGAACTGCTCGGCCAGATATTCGATGATGGCCAGGCTGTCCCAGACCGTCATGTCGCCCGACATCAGGACCGGCACCCGGCCCGCGTGCGAATAGCGCGCGATCTGGTTGGCGGTGTCGGGCTGGTCGAGCAGGACTTTCACTTCAGTGAACGGGATGCCGAAGGCGACCGCCGCGACCCAAGGCCGCATCGACCATGAAGAGACGTTCTTGTTGCCGATGATCAGGGTTAATCCGGGGTTACGGGTCGCGTCGAGCGTGCGTGCAAGGATGGGGTCGCGTTCGATGGTCTGCATGGTTGTCGTTGGTTTTTCAGCGTCCGGCGTGGGTACGGTGGGAGCGGTCATGCCGGTTGAGGTAGTGCGGCGCGGCCGACTCGATCGACGTGAGCTTGATCCCCAGCGACTCGGCTGTCAAGGCATGGGTGTCGGCGGCCACGACATTATCGACCAGCATCGAATCGAGGTTGTCGCGGCTGACGAGGGGATCGCCCGGCAGCAGTTCGAACAGCCGCGCCTGCAGGCGCGCCGCCCAGTCGGGTAAACCCAGCACCGGGCGCTCGCGGCCGCCGAAGCGGCCGGCCAGGTGCACCAGCTCGCCCAGCGTGTACACGGCCGGGCCACCCAGCTCGATCGTGGTGTCGCGCAAATCTGGCCGGGCCAGGGCAATGGAAAAGGCGGCGGCGACGTCGCCCACGTACACCGGCTGGAAGCGCGCGCGGCTGGCCGCCAGCGGCACCAGCGGCAGGTGGCGCTGCAGGCGCGCGAACATGGTCAGGAAGTGGTCGCCGGGGCCGAACACCACCGAAGGACGCAAGACCGTGGCCGCGACCGCCGGCTGGCTGCGCGCGGCCAGTTCGCCGTCGGCCTTGGAGAGGCCGTACATGGAGGGACTCGAAGAAGGATTGGACGAATCGGCGCCGAGCGCGCTCATGTGCAGGTAGCGCGCCACGCCGACGTCGGCGCAGGCGGCGGCGATGCGGCGCGGCAGCTCCACGTGCAGGTGACGGAAGCGCTCGCCATAGGGCTGGCCGTGGCCGCCATGCAGCACGCCGACCAGGTTGATCACGGCGTCGCGCCCGGCCAGCAGCTTGCGCAACACGGCATCGTCATGGATATTGGCCACCTCGACGTCGACACCCGGCAGCATGGTCAATTGCTTCGCGCTTTCGTAGTGGCGCGCCAGGACCAGCACGCCCACGCCGTCGTCGGACAGCCGCGCGGCCAGGTGCTGGCCGATGAAGCCGGTGCCGCCGATCAGCACCACGTTCAGTGGCCGCGCGCTCATGCTGATACCCTCCGTTCAGTCCAGGACCGAACCGCTGCCAGGGCGTGGGCTGATCGTGCCCAGGCGCGCCTTCAGCGATTGCGGCTTGCCCTCGAAGATCGAGGCATAGTTGGTGGCATTGGCCATGACGTTGCGCACATAGCCGCGCGTCTCAGTGAAGGGAATGCTCTCGACGAAGATCGCGCCTTCCATCGGCGCGTCGAGCCGGCCACGCCAGGTGCGCGAGCGCCCCGGGCCGGCGTTGTAGGCGGCCGTGGCCAGCACCTGCGAGCCTTCGAAGTTCTCGAGCACCATATTCATGTAATTGGCGCCGAGCGTGATATTCGTATGCAGGTCGTTGAGCATGGTGTGCACAAAATTATCCAGGCCGATCTTGGCCGCCACCCACTTGCCGGTGGCAGGCATCACCTGCATCAGGCCCGAGGCGCCGACACCGGAACGGGCGTCGCGGATGAAGCGCGACTCTTGCCGAATGAGGCCATACACCCAGGCTTTGTCGAGGCTCAGGCCCTGGGCGGTGGGCTTGAGGACCTCGAGATGGGGCGCCGGGAAGCGCTGGTCGTAACTCTGTTCGGTGCGGGTGCGCAGCGAGGTCTCGACCATGCGGTCGAGGTGCTCGTTGCGGCGCGCCAGCTCGGCGGCGGCCAGCAGCTGACGTTCAGACAGCCCGCGCAAGCCCCAGTTCCATTCGCGGTTGCCTTCCGCGCGCAGGCTCAAACGGTAGAACTTCAGGGCCCGCTGCAGGCTCGGATTATTGGTCGCCTGCGACAGCTCCGGCGCCGTGATCGGCGCGACCGGCGGCGGCGCGACGATCTGGTTGCCCAGCTCTTCATACGCCAGCTGGGTATAGAAGGTGGTTTGGGCGGCGATGCCCTGCCACAGCGCGCGCGCCTCTTGGGTGCGGCCCTCGGCCTGCATCGCGCGGCCCAGCCAGTAGATCCAGGTGGAATCGGCGCGCAGGTTCGGCGGCATCGCCTCGATGGTGGCGCGCACTTCCTTCCAGTCGCCGCGGCGCAGCGCCATGCGGGTTTTCCACTGCATCTGGAATTCGGTGAGCGTGGCGCCCTTGGCGCGGTCCCAGTAGCCGTGTGCCTCGGGCGCCAGCGCGATCGAGGCCGCCAGCGCCACGCTGGCCCAGCCGATGGCGCGCTCTTCGCTGGACAGTTGCGGCCCGTTCTTTTCCAGGCTCGCGACGGCGATCCTGAGCGTGGTGCGCGCCATGCGGCCGACCGCCACCAGATACAGCTCGCGTTCGGCGCGGGTCTTGCCGACGCCGCGCGCCAGCGCCACTGCCGGCAGGTCGACCGCCTGGGCGGCGCGCGTTTCGGGCAGGCCCAGCAGCACGGCGACGCGGCGCGCGGGCCCGGTGGTATTGTCAAGGCCGGCAATGCGCAGCTGCCACAGCAGGTCGGCCTGGGTGAACTGGCCATTGCCCGCCAGTTGCGCGATCAGGCCGCTGCAGGCGTCGCCATAGCCAGCCGGCGTTTTCAATAGTGCGCGCGCTTCGTCGGCCACCCGTTCGCCGCGTTCGGCGCGCGCCAGCAAGGCGTAGCAGCGCACCTGCAGGCTGCCGGACTGGGCCAGCGTACCGGCTTCGCGCTCGAAGGTATTCCATTCGCGCCGCTTGCCCAGTTCCATCAGCCACTCGGCGCGCAGCTGCTCGGCCACGGCCGTGCCTTCGTGACGGCGCAGCACCTGCACGACCTCATCCTGGATGGCATCGCGCAGGCGGGGTTTCAGACGATAATAGTCGACATAGGATGCCAGCGAGTAATTCGACGGCAGGCGCGAGGCGATCGCATTGACGCGCGCGCCGTCGTTCTGGCGCGCCGCTTCGCGTAGCAGCAGGAAGTTGTCGTCATCGGCGCGGCTGTCGGCCACCAGGGTCGGCCCGCCGGCAGCGGGAACCCCCACCGTGCCTGCGCCCGGAACGGACGGCGCACCGGCCGGTATTGGCGGCAGCGCCACGTCGGGCGCGGGTGCATCGGGGTCTTCCTGGGCCATCACGCCTGCAGGCAATGCGCAGGACAGAACAAGGGCAATAGCGGCCGGCCACAAGCCGGCTGACAATTTCGATTGATACATCCACAACTCTCACATTACGCTGCATTGAAACCATGACCGGCGACCCAAGAATACCACGCGCCTACGGGGCACCACCAGACACGGCAGTGAGCAAACTTGCCGAGCAACAGGACAAGGCGCTGTTGCGCAACACGCTCAAGGCGCTGCGGCGCGCGATCGATCCGGCCACCAAGCATGCCTGGGACGACCGCATCGGCGCGCGGGTGATTGCCTGGTGCCGGGCGTATCCCCACGAAACGCTGGGCGTGTACTGGCCGCTGGCCGGCGAACCGGACTTGCGTCCAGCCTACGCGGAATTGGCTCAGGCAGGCGTACGGCTGGCATTGCCCGTGGTGGTCGAGCGCGATGCGCCGCTGGGATTTGCCGAGTGGATACCGGGGGAACCGACGCTGACGGACCGGCTGGGCGTGGCGGTGCCGAGCGAGCTGCGGATGGTGGCGCGACCGCTGGCTTTATTGGTGCCCTGCCTTGGGTTCAATGCCCAGGGATATCGGGTGGGGTATGGCGGCGGGTTTTATGACCGGACCCTGGCGCCGGAGCCGAGACCGGCAACGGTGGGGATCGCGTATGCGTGCCAGTTGGTGGCGTTCGATGGCGACGCACATGACATACCCCTCGATAGTGTAATTACCGAGGAATGACGGCCGGGACTGGACCCGGCCGTTATTGGATCAGGCCCGCAGGCGCTGCCAGATCGCCGTGGTCGGCGCCGCCTGGTTCATGCTGTAGAAATGCAGGCCCGGCGCGCCGCCTTCCAGCAGGCGTTCGCACAGCCCCGTCACGACGTCCAGCCCGAAGGCCTTGATCGAGGCGCTGTCGTCGCCGAAGCTGGCCAGCTTGAGGCGCACCCAGCGCGGAATCTCGGCGCCGCACATATCCGAGAAACGCATCAGCTGCATATAGTTCGTGATCGGCATGATGCCGGCCACGACTGGCACGTCGACACCCAGCTTGCGCACATTGTCGACGAACTGGAAGTACGCATCGGCATTGTAGAAATACTGGGTGATGGCGGCATTCGCCCCAGCCTGCACCTTGCGCGCGAAGGCTTGCAGGTCGTCCTGCGGCGAACGCGCCTGCGGGTGCATCTCGGGATAGGCCGCGACCTCGATGTGGAACCAGTCGCCGGTTTCCTGGCGGATGAATTCCACCAGCTCGCTGGCATAGCGCAACTCGCCCGCGCCGCCGTAGCCGCTCGGCAGGTCGCCGCGCAGGGCAACTACCCGCTTGATGCCGCTGTCCTGGTATTGCTTGAGGACGTCGCGGATCGATTCGCGGGTGGCGCCGATGCACGACAGGTGGGGCGCGGCCTCGTGGCCGGCGGCCTGGATCTCGCGCACCGTCGCCAGCGTGCCCTGCTGGGTGCTGCCGCCGGCGCCGAAGGTCACCGAAAAATACTTCGGATTGAGGTCGGCCAGCTTGGCGCGCGCAATGCGCAGCTTTTCGGCGCCTTCGGGCGTCTTGGGCGGGAAGAACTCGATACTGAAATCAGGAGTTTCCATCTTTGTCGGAAAGAAGCAAGGTTGAAAGCGCCCACGAAATGATGCTGTACAGGATGGCTGCCAGGAAGGCCGACCAGAAACCCGCCACCTCGAACCCGCCGACCACATTCGACACCAGCCAGAACAGCAAGGCGTTGATGACCAGGATAAACAGGCCCATCGAGACCAGGGTGACCGGCAGGGTCAGGATCACCAGCACCGGACGGATCAGGGTATTGACCAGCCCGAGCACCAGCGCCGCGATCAGGGCGGTGCCGATACTGGAAACTTCGACGGAGTGCATCAGGTAAGGCAGGGCCATCAGGGCCGCGGCATTGATCAGCCAGGTAATCAGCAAGCGCATCGGTACAGACTTTCGTGGTGCGCGCACGCCGCCTTACGATGAATGCGGCGCACGGTGTTTACATAAACGAAACGTCCCGAAGGACGTTTCACATGACTACAAGCCGCTACCGATCAATAACGGTAGTGTTCCGGCTTGTATGGGCCTTCCTGGCTCACCGAGATGTAGCTTGCCTGCTCTTCGGTCAGCGTGGTCAGCTGGGCATTGAGCTTCTTGAGCTGCAGGCGCGCCACTTTCTCGTCCAGCTTCTTCGGCAGCGTGTACACGCCCACCGGATACTGCGCGGTGTTCATGAACAGCTCGATCTGGGCGATGGTCTGGTTCGCGAACGACGAGCTCATCACGTACGACGGGTGGCCGGTGCCGCAACCCAGGTTCACCAGGCGGCCTTCGGCCAGCAGGATGATGCGCTTGCCGTCAGGGAAGATGACGTGGTCGACTTGCGGCTTGATGTTGTCCCACTCATATTTCTTGAGCGCGGCGACTTCGATTTCGTTGTCGAAGTGACCGATATTGCAGACGATCGCCTGGTCTTTCATCTTGAGCATGTGCTGCTCGGTGATGACGTGGTAGTTGCCGGTGCAGGTGACGAAGATGTCGCCGTGTTCGGCAGCGTAGTCCATGGTCACGACGCGGTAGCCTTCCATCGCCGCCTGCAGTGCGCAGATCGGATCGATCTCGGTGACCCACACCTGTGCCGACAGCGCGCGCATGGCCTGGGCCGAACCTTTACCGACGTCGCCGTAACCGGCGATGACGGCGATCTTGCCCGCGACCATCACGTCGGTGGCGCGCTTGATGCCGTCGACCAGCGATTCGCGGCAGCCGTACAGGTTGTCGAACTTCGACTTGGTGACGGAATCGTTGACGTTGATTGCCGGGAAGGCCAGCTTGCCTTCCTGGTGCATCTGGTACAGGCGATGCACGCCGGTGGTGGTTTCTTCGGTCACGCCCTTGATTTCTGGCAGGCGCTTCGAGTACCACGACGGATCACGCGCCAGGCGGCCCTTGATCGCGTTGAACAGGCAGATTTCTTCTTCCGAACCTGGCTTGTCCAGCACCGAGATGTCTTTCTCGGCGCGCACGCCCAGGTGCAGCAGCAGGGTTGCATCGCCGCCGTCATCCAGGATCATGTTGGCGTGGTTGTCGCCTGGCCATTCGAAGATGCGGTGGGTGTATTCCCAGTACTCGTCCAGGGTTTCGCCCTTGATGGCGAACACTGGCGTGCCGACCGAGGCGATGGCCGCGGCGGCGTGGTCCTGCGTCGAGTAGATATTGCACGATGCCCAGCGCACGGTGGCGCCCAGGGCTTCCAGGGTGCGGATCAGGACCGCGGTCTGGATGGTCATGTGCAGCGAACCGGCGATGCGCGCGCCCTTGAGCGGCTGGGTCGCGGCGTATTCTTCCTGGATCGACATCAGGCCCGGCATCTCGGTTTCGGCGATGCGGATTTCCTTCTCGCCCCAGGCAGCCAGGGAGATGTCGGCAACGATATAGTCTTGGGAATCTTTGAGTACGGCGTTCATCACGCCCTCCTTTCAATGTTTAGAAAAAAGTAACGTGAGCGCAGTTGCTGGATATCCGAGCCTGGCAAAGAGAGGGTCTTTGTCGCAACGCTCCTCGGAACTGGGTAGTTTAGCACGCTTGACCGGTCGTGGATACCTCGCTGGCGTGCAAATGACTTGGGTTCCCGCCTGCGCGGGAACGACGTGCTTGTGTGCGTGTCCAAAGTCGGTTTATCGACATCTCACACCCTCAACCCACGTCGTTCCCGCGCAGGCGGGAACCCAAGTCCGCCGCGCAGCCCGAACGTTTGCCGGACTGCGACCGCGCCTGCAGATTAGCTCAGACCCGCCGCAGCGCGCAGCTCAGCCGCCTTGTCGGTACGTTCCCAGCTGAACTCCGGCTCTTCGCGACCGAAGTGGCCGTAGGCCGCGGTCTTGCAATAGATCGGGCGCAGCAGGTCGAGCATCTGGACGATGCCTTTCGGGCGCAGGTCGAAGTGCTCGTTGACCAGGGCCGCGATCTTGTCGTCCGGGATCACGCCGGTGCCTTCGGTGTACACGGTGATATTGATCGGACGCGCCACGCCGATCGCGTAGCTGACCTGCACCTGGCACTGGCGCGCCAGGCCGGCGGCGACGATGTTCTTGGCGACGTAGCGCGCGGCGTAGGCGGCCGAGCGGTCGACCTTGGATGGATCCTTGCCCGAGAACGCGCCGCCGCCGTGCGGGGCTGCGCCGCCGTAGGTGTCGACGATGATCTTGCGGCCGGTGAGGCCGCAATCGCCCTGCGGACCGCCGATGACGAAGCGGCCGGTCGGGTTGACCAGGAAGCGGGTTTTATCCAGCCACTCGCGCGGCAGGGTCGGCTTGATGATCTCTTCGATGACGGCTTCTTCGATCTGCGAATGGGTGACGTCGGGGTGGTGCTGGGTCGACAGCACGACGGTGTCGACCGCGACCGGGCGGCCGTCGACGTAGCGCAGGGTGACTTGCGACTTGGCATCCGGACGCAGCCATGGCAGGCGGCCATCCTTGCGCAGCTGTGACTGGCGCTCGACCAGGCGGTGTGCGTAATAGATGGCGGCTGGCATCAGCTCTGGCGTTTCATCGCAGGCATAGCCGAACATCAGGCCCTGGTCGCCCGCGCCTTGGTCCAGATCGATGCCGGCGCCTTCGTCCACGCCTTGCGCGATGTCCGGCGACTGCTTGTCGTAGCAGACCATGACGGCGCAGCCTTTGTAGTCGATACCGAAATCGGTATTGTCGTAGCCGATGCGCTTGATGGTGTTGCGCGCCACCGAGATGTAGTCGACGTTGGCGTGCGTGGTGATCTCGCCGGCCAGCACCACCAGACCGGTGTTGCACAGGGTTTCGGCGGCGACGCGCGCGGTCGGGTCTTGCTCGAGGATGGCGTCGAGGATGGCGTCGGAAATCTGGTCAGCGACCTTGTCCGGGTGGCCTTCGGAAACGGATTCGGAAGTGAAGAGGTAATCGTTCGACATGTAGGCTCCAGTTACTGATTCATAGAATTGCCGCAGCAACTATTGCCTGCGACGCTTTAGCGAAATTTATATTCCGCTTCGCAAGTTGTCTGTTAACTCGGCGGATCCAGCATAAAGTGGTATTTTACGCTTCCTAAGAATTTTGGTGTGGAAACGCATACCGCGCTCGACACCCATCAATCGACATGTTAGTAGTAATTTTCCGAATATTATCTGTTTTCCCCTTGCCAATGCTGCACGCCTTGGGCGGTGCGCTGGGCTGGCTGGTGTATTGGCTGTCGCCGTCGTACAAGCGCCGGCTGCGCGCCAACCTGGCCCAGGCCGGCTATGACGCGCACTGGAAACAGGCCGTGTCCGAAGCCGGCAAGGCCGCGATCGAGCTCGCCTTCGTGTGGTGCGCCAAGCCGGAACGGGTTGCCAGGCATGCCACGGTGGAAAACTGGGAACTGGTCCAGGAAAAACTCGACGCGGGCCGCGGCATTGTGTTCCTCACGCCACACCTGGGTTGCTTCGAAATGACGGCGCAGCAGATCGCGCTCAAGACGGCGTTGACGGTCATGTATCGCCCGCCGCGCAAGGACGCGCTGCGGCCGCTGGTCGAAGGCGCGCGCGCGCGCCACAACCTGCACCTGGCGCCAGCCAACCTGTCAGGCGTGCGCATCCTGGCCAAGACCCTCAAAAGCGGCCAACCGATCGGCTTGCTGCCCGACCAGGTGCCGCAGGAAGGCGAAGGCGTGTGGGCGCCCTTCTTCGGCCGCAACGCCTATACGATGACCCTGCCGGCCAAGCTGGCCCAGCTGGGCAAGGCCGACATCCTGCTGGTGTACGCCGAGCGGCGCCCGGGCGGCGCCGGCTACATCGTGCGCTTCGTGCCGTTCGACGGCGATTTGAATGGCAGCGCCACCGACCAGGCGGCGGCGATCAACCGCGCCATGGAGCAGCTGATCGCGCGCGCGCCGAGCCAGTATTTCTGGAGCTATAACCGCTATAAGCAGCCGGACGGCGTAGCCGGTCCCGACAGCGAGGTTGGAGCATGAGGATTCTGCTTGGCTTCATGTGGCTGCTGCATTTCTTGCCGCTACCCATCCTGGGTCGTTTCGGCGAAGCGATCGGCAGCCTGATGTTCATGATCATGGGCAAGCGCCGCAAGATCACGCTGACCAATCTGCGCCTGACCATGCCTGAACTGAGCGACGGCGAACGGCGCGACATCGCGAAACGGCATTTCCGCGCCTACGCGCGCAGCATCTTCGAGCGCTCGATCCTGTGGTGGGCGCCCGAAGAACGGGTGCGCAGCCTGATCAAGGTCGAGCCGGCGGTGCCGCAGGCCGCGATGGAAGACGGCCCTACGATCCTGCTGTGCCCGCACTTCGTGTGCCTGGACGTGGCCGGCGTCGCCTCGCGCGTGATCCCGGTGTGCAGCATGTACGTGCCGCAAAAGAACGAAGCCTTCGACCGCCTGCTGCGCCATGGCCGCGAACGCTACGGCCCGGTGCGCCTGGTGACGCGCAAGGAAGGCATCAAGCCGATCCTGCGCGCACTGCGCGACGGCCTGCCTTATTTCATGCTGCCGGACATGGATTTCGGCGAGAAGGATGCCGAATTCGTGCCCTTCTTCGGCGTGCAGGCGGCGACCCTGACCGCACTGGGACGCATCGCCGCGACCACCGGCGCCAAGGTGATCCCGGTGATCGCGACCTATCTGCCGAACTACCAGGGCTGGCGCGTGCGCTTCTATCCCGCGTGGGAAAATTACCCGGGCGACGATATGGTCGAGGCGACCCGCCGCATGAACGCCTTCATCGAAGAGCGCGTGCGCGAGGCTCCGGAGCAGTATTTCTGGACCCATAAACGCTTCAAGACCCGTCCGCCGGGTGAACCTTCGCTGTATGATTAATTTATGAAACTGAAATTCACCAAGATGCATGGCGCGGGCAACGATTTCATCGTGATCGACGCCATCAACCAGCAGATCGACGTCGACGGCATCAGCGCTGACCAATGGCAGCGCCTGGCCGACCGCCGCTTCGGCATCGGCGCCGACCAGATCCTGGTCGTCGAGCGCCCGAATGAGGAAGGCGTCGATTTCCGCTACCGCATCTTCAACAACGATGGCAGCGAAGTCGAACAGTGCGGTAACGGCTCGCGCGCCTTCGTCCGCTTCGTGGTCGAGAAAGGCCTGACCCGCGAACGCAGCATCCGCGTGCGGACCATGTCGGGCATCATCAACCCGCGCCTGGAAGACGACGGCAGCGTGACGGTGGACATGGGCGCCCCGCGCCTGGACCCGGCCGAGGTGCCGTTTGACAGCGCCGGACTGGACGGCAAGCCGGAAGGCGAGGAAACGCTGTGGCCGCTGCCGGTCGGCGGCGAGGCCACGCAGATTTCCGTCGTCTCGATGGGCAATCCGCATGCGGTGCAGGTGGTGCACAACGTCGATACGGCGCTGGTGGAACAGACCGGCCCGCTGATCGAACACCATGAGCGCTTTCCCAAACGCGTCAACGCCGGCTATATGCAGGTGGTCGACCGCGGTCACATCCGCCTGCGCGTCCATGAACGCGGCGCCGGCGAGACTTTAGCCTGCGGCACCGGCGCCTGCGCGGCGGTGGTGGCCGGCATCCGGCGCGGCCTGCTCGATTCGCCGGTGCGCGTCTCGGCCCGCGGCGGCGAACTCAGCATCGCATGGGCGGGAGCGGACCAGCCGGTCTACCTCAGCGGACCGGCGGTGTCGGTGTTCGAGGGCGAAGTCGAGATCTGACGCCGCGCACGCAAGATTTGAACGCGTGGGCGGCAAGCCGCCCACCCTACGGTTCTAGCCATCAGGCCGCCAGCTCGATGTCGGCGCCGCCGTCGGCGTCGTTGCCGGGAATCGCCACATTGAGCAGGGTGCGCAGCCGGTACAGGCGCTGCCGATAATTTCCTTCGGGCCCGGTCGGGCCGCAGTCGACCTGTTCGAACAGGCGCACGATGCGGTCCAGCGCCTCGCGCTGTTGCGCCGATTCCACCATCACCAGGCGCCGCTTGCTGCGCCCGTAGCTGGCGCGGATGTCGATGACGAGGCAATGGCCCTGGTCGGCGGCGCCCACGTCCAGCAGCAGCGCCTCGGCGCGCGACAGGTCGAACAGCGCCGCCAGCTCGATGCGCGCGGCCAGCAGCGGATGCGCCGCCAGCGCTTCGGCGTGGCTGGCCAGCAGCCGCCCGGTCTCGGTGTACGGCGCGGCCGCCGCGCGCGGCGCGATCTTGCGCAGCAATTCGACGGCCTCCGGCGAGCCCTGGGCCGCCGCCTGTTGCAGCCAGTAGACGGCGCGCACATCGTTGTTCTCGTTTTCGCGGCGCGCGCGCCAGGCGTTGTGGCCGCATTCGAGCTGGGCATCGCGATACCCCATCTCGGCGGCCCGCTCCAGGTAGCGCTGGGCATCGGCCACGTTACGCTGCGAAAACTCGGGCTTGATATAGATGCGCGACAGCGCATACCAGGCCTCGGCCAGGCCCTGCTCTCCGGCCAGGTTCAGCCAACGAATCGCTTTCTTGAAATTGGCCACTTGCGCGTGGGGCACATGCGCATCCGCGACCGGGCCGCTGGCCGTCGCGCCGCCATTCGTGCAACGCCTGCCATCGACCCGCATGCGCGCGCAGCGCAGCCCCAGCGCCAGTTGTGCATGGGGATCATGCTCGGCCGCCGCAAGCTCCCAGAACACGGCGGGTTCGCCCGGCTGGCAGCGCGCCGCGGCACCTGCACCGGCGTCCAGCGCCGGCAGGCCGCTGACGCCATCGAGCGCCGGGTCGAGCAGGCGCGCGCAGCGCGACAGCAGGGCGATCTCGTCAGGGGCAAAACGACGCATTTCCCCCTGTTCGCCGCGCTCGCCGATCAGCGCGCGCGCCTGCGGCAGCCCGCGCTCGAGATAGTCGTCCCAACGGTGCGCCGTCCATGCCTCGTCGAGCGCCGCGTACTGCGCCGCGCCGGCGCCTTGCGGACGCCGTGCCCGTTCCTGGCCCGGCTGGCCGGCCGACGGGCGCTCGGCGGCGCCGGACGCGGGCGCCGGCCGCGCCGTGCCATTCGACGGCGCCGAACGCGTACCGGGCTGGGCTGCAGACTGCTTGCCTTGCCGCTGCGACAGCAGCCATTGCGCATGCGGGAAGCCGGCGCGCGCCGCGTCCTCGAGCGCCTGCACGGCTTTCGGATGCTGCTGGGATGGCGCTGCCGCCGGATCGAGCACCAGCTGCGCATACACCAGGCCGGCATGCAGGCTGCCGTCGTCATAGGCGCGCTCGTACCACTGGGCGACGGCTGTGGCGTTATGCTGGGCAAGCTCAAGAGGGATATGGTTACCGATCAACTGCCAGGCAGGCGGACAGTCTTGTCGGGCCGCGCGTTCAAGCCAGTGCAGCGCCGTCGGCAGGCTCTGCGGGAGTCCGGCGCTGCCGAACAAATACAGCTTGCCCAGTTCGAGCTGGGCCGCCACCTGCCCGGCGCGGGCGTTGCGAATGATCGCCAGTTCTTCGCGGTTAGCCATCGTTGGAATACATAAAAAAGTGAGTCGGCAACACGCAGCGGCGACGGCATCATGACAGCCCGGCCATGGCGCAAGCCGGCCTGGCGAGCTTGCCAATATACAAGGTATTGACAGGGCCTGTCGCCGCTCATGCAAATTTGGCCAAAGTCTAAGCCGCTGCCGACGGCGATTCGATTCGATTCCGGGATGAGTTGACGGGGCGCAAAGCTGGTTCAAGCGGATGAAACCGGCCGCCGTGGCCGCACGTCATCGAAGCACGCTCGCGGTCGCTTCATGGAAGAACGTCGCCATCCTTTTCTCGGATGCAAAACCCTCGGCTTCGTGCCATGCAGATGGCGTACGTTTCAAAAATACAACAGCACGATTGGATTTATTAGCGATCTACCAAGCGTGCCACTGATAATTGACCAACTAGCCAGCCCTGAAGTTTGAAACAATCAAGGTGAGCCGAGCGGCCGGCCCCGACGCTCTGCATGCGCTCACCTCGATCCTGGGAACACACCGACAATGAAGAAATCTCTCCTGGCCGTGGCACTGCTTGGCGCTTGCGCCGGCGCGGCCCATGCGCAGACGTCGGTGCAGGTCTACGGCAACCTCGATGCCGGCATCGTCAAGCGCAGTAGCGAGAACATCAGCATCGGCAAGCGCGCCGCCAACACCCTCGGCATTCGGGGCACCGAAGACCTGGGCAATGGATTCAAAGCCCTGTTCCACCTTGAGATGCGTTACGAGCCGGATACCGGCAGCAGCGAGATCGGTCCCGGCGGCAATCAGCGCCAGCTGTTCCAGGGCCAGAGCCGGGTCGGCCTGCAGGGCGACTTCGGCATGCTGCGCATCGGCCGCGGCCTGACCCCGTTCCATGAAACCATCGGCAACTTCGAACCCTTCCATGCGATCCCGACCGCGGGCGGCTTCTATACCGACCTGAGCGTCGCCGGCTACAGCTCGCAGCCGCTCGACCCGGTCGGCTCCTCGGGCAACCGCTGGTCGAACGCCATCTGGTACAACTCGCCGATCGTCAATGGCTTCCAGCTCAACACCGCGATCGCGACGGAGGAAAACAACGGCGGCGTCGCCGTGATCGGGCGCGGCAGCGCCGGCGCGCCGCAATATCCGGCCGGCGCCGAGGCCTCGGCCAATCCGTTCTCGGTCTCGGCCACCTACAGCAACGGCCCCGCCGCCCTAATGGCGGCCTATGAGCGCAATGCGATCGAATCGAAGGTCTGGTCGGTCGGCGCCTCGGTCCAGGCGACCCCGGAACTCAAGCTCATGGGCACGTTCACCAGGCTGGACGAAGACCATACCCGGGTCTTCAACAACGAGACCAGCTCGTGGGTGCTGGGCGCCAACTATGTACTCGGCCCTGGCAAGTTCCTGGCGGGCTATGGCCAAAAAGATACTGACGGCCTGGAAAAGGTCAGGCAGCTATCGCTGGGCTATGAATACAGCCTGTCGAAGCGCACTTATCTTTACATCGATGCTTCGCGCAAGAAGGGGCTGCTGACCAGCCCGGGCAGCGTCAACCAGTACGACATCGGCATCAACCATTCGTTCTAGCGCAAGCGGGAGCGGCGCCTCCCCATCGCGCTCCATGTAGTGTTTTCACAACGCCTGATCCTCCACGGTGCATCCGCGAACGAGCGTTCTGTACAGTGCGCCATGGCAATGGCATATTGGCAGAGCGAGCTCAAGCATCGCGACAAGAAAATAATATGGAGACACGATGAAGAAAAGCCTGATCGCCGCCCTGCTCGGCGCTACGTTTGCATGCTCCGCCCTGGCCCAGACCAGCGTCCAGATCTACGGCATCGCCGATGCCGGCGTGATGTGGCAAAAAGGTGGTCCGACCAAAATTTATAGCGGCGGCGCCGACGGTTCGCGCCTCGGCATCCGGGGTAGCGAAGACTTGGGCAATGGCTACAAGGCCATCTTCAATGTCGAAGCCCGTGTCGAACTCGACAACGGTTCGCAGCAGCCGGCCCTGATGAACGACAATCCGGGCGTCTACCTGCTGCGCGGCATGAACCAGATTCCACAAGCCATCCGCGACCGCCTGCAGGCGGCGATCCAGCCGCCGGGCGCGCCGGCCGTCAACCAGGAAAAAGCCCTGTTCGACCGCACCTCGATGGTCGGCCTGATCACGCCGATCGGCGCCGTGATGCTGGGCCGCATGTACACCCCGGGCTACGAGGTGTTCAATATGGCCGACGCCTTCGAGTCGGGCACCGCCGGCACCTGGGGCCACATCACCGGCGGCACCGCCGGCTTCACCGCGCTGGGCGCCGACATCCGCTCGCAGGAAGCGATCCAGTACCGCATCGCCCTGCCGAACGGCCTGGGCGGCTCGGTCATGTATGGCGCACGCAATTCCGGCTACCTCGGCCGCTATCACAAGTTCCGCGCCGGCGCGATCACCTATAAAGCCAATGGCTTCGACGTCGGCGTCGGCTACAACCACGGCTACGACATGCAGAACCTGCCGAGCCTGCGCACCCTGACGGTCGGCGGTTCCTATACGCTGAACGAGAGCTGGAAATTCTTCGCCGGCTTCCACAGCCAGCGCAACAAGAATTCGGCGCTGCTGCCCGATTACCTGGCCGGCTGGAACCAGGCCGTGGTGCCGGCGCTGATCGCACAAGGCGTGCCGGAAGCCACCCGGAATGCCCTGCTCGGCATTTTCCAGACCAATATCAAGGCCAACACCCAGCAGGACGCGAACAGCTACCAGATCGGCGCCCACTACCGGATCGGCAACGGCCGCATCGTGGCCTCGTACGCGCACCAGAACGACCGCACTCCATCCAACAGCGACGCCAACCTGTATGCGGTGGGCTACAACTACTACCTGTCCAAGCGCACCGACCTGTACACCGCGCTGGCCTTCATCAAAAACGACAACGAGGCGCAGTATTCGCCAGGCACCTCGGGCAATCCGGGCGGCTTCACCGAAGCGCCGGGCGCCGACGGCCGCGCCCTGCAATTGGGCATCCGTCACCGCTTCTGACCGTTTCACGCTCTCCGGAAAGACGCCTGCGGGCGTCTTTTTTTGTCGTCCGTTAAAACTCCGGCGCCATGCCCGCGTCGGGTAAAATGGTCCGATTCATTCCCTCACTCAATTCCCCATGAGCATCGCACCACTGGACGCCAACGCTGTCGCGCAATACCTGATCGATCACCCGCAATTCTTCCAGGAGCACGCCGGCCTGCTGGGCGAAGTAAAACTCTCCAGCCCCCTGACCGGCCGCGCCGTGTCGCTGCAGGAGCGCCAGATGGAAGTGATGCGCGATAAATTCCGCGCGCTCGAACTGCGCCTGTCCGACCTGTCGCGCCGCGCCGAAGAGAATGCCGGCATCGCCAACCGCTTCCACGCCTGGACCCAGGCCCTGCTGGTGTCGAAGGGTGGCGCTGCCATGGCGCGCGACCTGGCCGACGGCCTGCGCACCCATTTCATCGTGCCGCAAGTCACCCTGCGCCTGTGGAACGTGGCGCCGGAACATGCCGGTGAATGGTTCGCCCAGGGCGTGTCGGACGACGCGCGCATCTTCGCCAACAGCCTGCGCGCGCCGTATTGCGGCCCAAACAACGATTTCGAGGCGGTGCGCTGGCTGGACGATGCGGAATCGATCCGTTCGACTGTGATGCTGCCGCTGGGCCAGCCGGGCCAGAGCTTCGGCCTGCTGGTGCTGGGCTCGCCCGATCCGGCGCGCTTCACGACCGCGATGTCGACCGATTTCCTGGTCCACATCGCCGCCACCTCGACCACCGCGCTGGCGCCGCTGCGCGCCTGAGCCAGCGGCCATGGACTGGGTCGCGCGCTACCTGGGCGAACTGGCTACCGGGCGTCAGCTGTCGCCGCACACGGTCGACGCCTACCGCCGCGACCTGGCCGAGCTGGCCGCCCTGGCCGGCCACGACGACTGGGCCCGGCTGACCCATGTCGATATCCGTCGCTACGCCGCCAGGCTGCATGCCGGCGGCCAGTCGGCGCGCACGATCGCGCGCAAGCTGTCCGGCTGGCGCGGTTTCTATGCCTGGCTGTCGAACCAGACCCCGCTGGCAGCCAATCCGGTCGACGGGGTGCACGCCCCGAAACGCCCGCGCAGCCTGCCCAAGGCGCTGGCCGTCGACGATGCCGTGCAATTGATGGATGCAAATACGCGCGGCCACGCCGAACCCTTCGAGCTGTGCAACCGCGCCATGTTCGAGCTGCTGTATTCGAGCGGCTTGCGGGTGTCGGAATTGTCCGGGCTGGACGTCGCGTGGCAGGATGCGCGCGCCGGCCAGCCGGCCTCGCTCGGCTGGCTCGACTTGCAGGCCGGCGAAGTGGTGGTCACCGGCAAGGGCAACAAGATGCGCCGGGTGCCGGTTGGCGGCCCGGCGCGCGAGGCGCTGGCGGCCTGGCTAGCGGTGCGTCCCGCCGCGCGCGACGGCAGCGCCGCCCTGTTCCTGTCGGCGCGCGACACCCGCATCTCGCCGCGCGTGGTGCAGAACCGGCTCAAGGAACATGCGCTGCGCGCCGGCACCCCGGTGCATGTGCACCCGCACGTGCTGCGCCACTCCTTCGCCTCGCACCTGCTGCAATCCTCGGGCGACCTGCGCGCGGTGCAGGAATTGCTCGGCCACGCCAGCATCACCTCGACCCAGATTTATACGGCGCTCGATTTCCAGCACCTGTCGAAGGTGTATGACGCGGCCCATCCACGCGCCAAGGCCAAGTGATCGCACGGCCGGCGTAGGCGCGCCATTCCGGCCACATTGTCCGGTGGTTGGTTTGAACTCGATCAACACCAAACACGCTTGATGGTGAGCTTGCAAGAATTGCGGCATAATCCCCCGGTTCTTTTGTCCAACCCCCAACACGAGTAGCGAACCAATGGACCTGATTCCCAGCACCATCCTGACCGGCTTCCTCGGCGCGGGCAAGACGACCCTGCTCAACCGCATCCTGCAGGAAGATCACGGCATGCGCATCGCCGTCATCGAGAACGAATTCGGTCAAGAAAATATTGACAACGAAATCCTGGTGCAGGATTCGAGCGAGCAGATCGTCGAGATGAACAACGGCTGCATCTGCTGCACCGTGCGCGGCGACCTGATCGTGGCCTTGACCAGCCTGGCGCAGAAACGCGCCGCCGGCGAGATCAGTTTTGATCGCGTGGTGATTGAAACCACCGGCCTGGCCAACCCCGGCCCGGTGGCCCAGACCTTCTTCGTCGACGAAGAAGTGGGCGCCAACTACCTGCTCGACGCCGTGGTGACCGTGGTCGACGCCCGCCATGCGAATGAACAATTAAACCAGCACGAGGAAGCCCAGCGCCAGGTCGGTTTCGCCGACAAGATCCTGCTGTCGAAGACCGACCTGGTCGATGCCGCCGCCGTCGAGGCCCTGAAGGCGCGCCTGCACCGCATCAATCCGCGTGCGCCGATCGCGACCAGCGACTTCGGCCGGGCGCCGATCTCGGACGTGCTCGACCTGCGTGGCTTCAACCTGAACGACAAGCTGGAGCTGGATCCGGATTTCCTGCAAGTCGAGGAAGCTCACGACCATGACCATGAGCACGGTCACGACCACGATCACGCCCATTGCGGCCACGACCATGCACATGGCGAAGCCTGCAACCACGATCATCACCACGGCCACCACAGCGACGACATCGCCGCCTTCGTGTTCAAGAGCGAGCGCGCTTTTGACCCGGAACGCCTGGAACAATTCCTGGGCAGCCTGGTGCAGGTATTCGGTCCGCAAATGCTGCGCTATAAAGGCGTGCTGCGGATGGAGGGCGTCGACCGCAAGGTGGTGTTCCAGGGCGTGCACCAGATCATGGGTAGCGACGTGGGACCGAAATGGGGCGAGAACGAGACACCCGCCACCAAGATGGTCTTTATTGGTAAAAATTTACCAAAAGACGTATTTGTCCGCGGACTTGAACAATGTTTGGTATAAACTGTATCGGTTTGACCGGCCTGTTTCAGGTTACATGACGACCCGTTGCGACAGTTTGTCGCGACCGACTCGCCGGACGGACCGGTGCGCTATATACTAGCCGCCAGCCTGCTGTAGCGAACTGTCCTTGCTGCATATGCGGCGCGGCCAGAGAAGGGATGGCGCCAGGTCGCCATCAAGGCAGCTTGACTCACGCACACCTTTCCCGGGTGCAACTGTTGGCAAGCTGATAAAATGAAAACCTCTGTCGTATCGAAGGCATCATGACTAAAACAACGAAATCCACTACCGCCCAGCCTGAAGATCGCCTCCTGACGGAAGAAGAGATCCGGGCGATGAGCGATGACGACTACATGAATCCGGCCCAGCTCGCGTTCTTCAAGAACCGCCTGCAGGAACTCGAGAAGGAACTGCTGAAAAACGCCGGCGAAACCACGGAACACCTGCGCGAGACCGTGCTGGTTCCCGATCCGGCCGACCGTGCGACGATCGAAGAAGAACACGCACTGGAACTGCGCACCCGCGATCGCGAACGCAAACTGCTCAAGAAGGTCCAGCAGTCGATCCAGTCGATCGACGGCGGCGAATACGGCTGGTGCGAAGAAACCGGCGAGCCAATCGGCATCCCGCGCCTGATCGCCCGCCCGACCGCCACGCTGTCGCTGGAAGCCCAGCAGCGTCGTGAGCTCAAGCAAAAACTGTACGGCGACTGATTTATCGCTGTAGCCATCAAAAAAAGCATGCGAGATATCGCATGCTTTTTTTGTATCCGCGTCCGTTTTTCTGCATGACCGCGCACGTTTCACGCGCCATGCATACCCTCTCGTTTCCCATCGGATACACTAACCTGCACGGCGTGTGCACAGCACACAGGCCGGAGGTTCGTGCTATGGTCTGGCACGGCTGGCCTAATTGACAACGGTGAGCATGGGGCTTTTCTCCTTCCTGAAGAGAAAGAACGACGATGCGGGGGTGCGCGATTGGCCGCCGCCCGAGTCGCGCCTGCGCGGCGAGCCGTCGCGCCTGGACACCGAGGCCGAGCGCGAACGCCAGCGCGAGATCGCGCGCGCCACCGCCGCCAAGATCGACGAGATCGAGCTCGCCTTCGCTTCCGATATGTTCGACGACGAGCCGGCCTGGGGCAGCGGCGTACGGCGCCCGGCTAGTAGCGTCGCGCATCCGGAACAAGACATTCCGCCCCAGACCGCGGCGCCCGCCAGTGCGCCGGCAATCGACGAAAGCGCCATCCTGTACGCCAACGGCCAGCCGGACGCCGCCGAGCAGTTGCTGCGCGCCTGCCTGCCGACCCTGGGCCGCGCCGAGCGCCTGCCGTGGTGGATGCTGTTCGACCTGTACCAGGCGGATGGCCGCGAAGACGCCTTCGAAAGCATCGCCATCGACTACGCCAGTCATTTCGAGACCTCGCCGCCGGCCTGGAAACCGCTGCCGGCGGCGCTTGACGCGGCCCGCCCCGGCCCTGGCCTGGCTGCGGTCGAGGCCTTCGGCCCCACGGTCGACGCCAGCGTCGCGGCGCGCTTGACCCGCGTGCTGGATGCGACGGCGCCGGTCGTGCGCCTGGACTTCGGCCGGGTGACGGCAATCGATGCCGACGGCGCCGCCTGCCTGCTGGCGGCGTTGCAAACATTACGCCTTCAGCAGACCGGCGGCCGCGAGCTGGTGCTGGCCGGCGCCGACACCTTGCTCGACACCTTGCGCCCGATGCTGGTCATCGGCCAACGCGCGACCAGCCCGGCGCCCTGGCTGCTGCTGCTCGAACTACTGCTATTGACGCACTGCGAAAAACAATTCGAGGAGGCGGCGATGGACTATTGCGTCACCTACGAGGTGTCGCCGCCCTCGTTCGAGGCGCCGCTGCGCGTGTCCACCGCCGCGCCGGCGCCCGGCCATGGCGACCGCTTCATGTTGCCGGCTGTCGTGAGCGGTCCGGACGGCGCCCTGCTGGCGGCCATCGATGCCTATGCCCAGGAGCGCGAGACGCTGGTGCTGGATTGCTCGCGGCTGGCGCGCATCGACTATGCCGGCGCCGGCAGCCTGTTGGCGCGGCTGGATGCGCACGGCGCCGCCGGCCGCACGGTCGAGCTGCGCGAGCTGAACCATCTCGTCGCCACCCTGCTGCGCCTGCTCGGCGCGGGCGATGGCGTGCGGCTGTATCCGCACCGCTACTGACTTTTTCTAGACGCTCAGAGCCAGCCAAAGGCCAGCAACAGCAGCAAGGTCACGACCAGCGACACGAGGATCGAGCCAAGGCAACCAAGCTTGTTGGAGAAAAATAAGAACATTGTTTGCTGCTCCATTCATCGGCGTAGGAACAGCGTACAGCCCGCTACTTACGTCAGGCGCACACTTGGCGCTGAGCATTTAAGGCTGAGCTAATCTTGCAATCCCACGCGCGATCCCCACCTGCTGTTGGCTAGAACATCACGAGGTCAAAATGGAACAATTTCACGGTACAACCATCGTCAGTGTGCGCCGCGGCAGCCAGGTCGCGCTGGGCGGCGATGGCCAGGTCACGCTCGGCAATGTCGTCATGAAGGGCTCGGCGCGCAAGGTGCGCAAGCTGTATCAAGGCAAGGTCCTGTGCGGCTTTGCAGGCGGCACGGCCGACGCGTTCACCCTGCTGGACCGCTTCGAAGGCAAGCTGGAAAAGCACCAGGGCAACCTGCTGCGCGCCTCGGTCGAGCTGGCCAAGGACTGGCGCACCGACCGCGTGCTGCGCCGCCTGGAAGCGATGCTGCTGGTGGCAGACCGCGAGTCGACCCTGATCATCACCGGCAACGGCGACGTGCTGGAACCGGAAGACGGCATCGGCGCCATCGGTTCGGGCGGCGTGTATGCCCAGTCGGCCGCCAAGGCGCTGTACGAGAACACCGACATGCCGCCGGCCGAAGTCGTCAAGAAGGCGCTCACCATTGCCGGCGAGTTGTGCATCTACACGAATATGTCCCACATCATCGAGACCCTGGACTGATATGAGCAGCATCATGAACATGACCCCACCGGAAATCGTCTCCGAACTCGACAAGCACGTGGTCGGCCAGGGCAAGGCCAAGAAGGCGGTCGCGATCGCCCTGCGCAACCGCTGGCGGCGCCAGCAGGTCGACGAGAGCCTGCGCTATGAAATCACGCCCAAGAACATCCTCATGATCGGCCCGACCGGCGTCGGCAAGACCGAGATCGCGCGCCGCCTGGCCAAGCTGGCCGACGCGCCCTTCATCAAGATCGAAGCGACCAAGTTCACCGAGGTGGGCTATGTCGGCCGTGACGTCGACACCATCATCCGCGACCTGATCGACATCGGCGTCAAGCAGACCCGCGCCAGCGAAGCCAAGAAGGTGCGCCAGCGCGCCGAGGACGCGGCCGAAGACCGCATCATCGACATCCTGGTGCCGCCGGCGCGCGACTTCGGCTTCAACACCAGCAACGGCGCGGCCGATTCGAAGGAAGGCGAAGCCACGCGCCAGACCTTCCGCAAACGCCTGCGCGAAGGGGCGCTCGACGACCGCGAAATCGAGATCGAAGTGGCCGACGCCGCGCCGCAGATGGAAATCATGGCGCCGCCGGGCATGGAAGAAATGACCGAGCAGATCAAGTCGATGTTCGCCGGCGTGGGCAATGCGCGCAAGAAGCCGCGCAAGCTCAAGATCAAGGATGCGATGAAATTCCTGGTCGACGAAGAAGCCGGCAAGCTGCTCAATGAGGATGAACTGAAGCAGAAGGCGATCGCCAACGTCGAGCAGAACGGCATCGTGTTCCTGGACGAGATCGACAAGATCGCGACCCGTTCCGAGAACGGCGGCGCCGACGTCTCGCGCGCCGGCGTGCAGCGCGACCTGCTGCCGCTGGTCGAGGGCACGACGGTGAACACCAAGTACGGCATGATCAAGACCGACCACATCCTGTTCATCGCCTCCGGCGCCTTCCACCTGGCCAAGCCGTCGGACCTGATCCCGGAACTGCAGGGCCGCTTCCCGATCCGCGTCGAACTCGAATCGCTGTCGATCGACGACTTCAAGAGCATCCTGACCTCGACCCACGCCAGCCTGACCAAGCAGTACGAGGCGCTGCTGGCGACCGAGGGCGTCAAGATCGAGTTCGTGGACGAAGGCATCCATCGCCTGGCGGAGATCGCGTTCTCGGTCAACGAACGCACCGAGAACATCGGCGCGCGCCGCCTGTACACGGTGATGGAAAAGCTGCTGGAAGAGATCTCGTTCAGCGCCGGGTCCGAGAAAGACCAGGTGGTGCGGATCGACGCGGCCTATGTCAATGAGCGGCTCGATGCGCTGGCGGTCAACGAAGACCTGTCGCGCTACGTGTTGTAACTATCCTGGCGGAGGCTCGGATGGCGAACAAGGCATTGGCGACACGGCAGAAGATGCGCTTGCGCGTCGAGCCCTCGCAGCAGTTCGGCAAGCCGCGCAACCCGCTTGCGGCGCTGGCCAAAGCGCGCGCGGCAGGGTCGCATGCCAAGCCGCTGTCGAGCGAGCGGCATGAAGCCAAGCAGGCGCTCAGGAAGGTCAGGCTGGTGGCGGACGAGGACGACTGAGCCTGCGCCAGCCCGATCAAGTATTTCTCCTTGCGGACACTTCGGTGTCCGCTTTTTTTCGTCCATCGGCCCAAAGCGCCGTTCATCGCACGCGTCTTGTCCCTGTCCCCGTTCAACGGTAGAGTCAAGCGTCGCCATTCTTTACGGATACCATGAGCTCACCCGACCTGATCCTCGACGCCCTGCGCGCCCGACTGCGCGCGGCCGGCATCACCTACAAGCTGCTGGCCGAGCGCATCGGCGTGAGCGAATCGAGCGTTAAACGCATGTTTGGCCAGAAGGACATGGCGCTGTCGCGGCTGGCCGAGATCTGCCAGGCGACCGGCATCCCGCTGGAAGAATTGCTGCGCGGCGCGCTCGACACCCGGCCCCAGCTGGATGCCCTGAGCCTGCCGCAGGAGCGCTCGCTGGTGGCCAATCCGCGCCTGCTCCTGATGGCGATCTGCTGTCTCGGCCACTGGAACGTGGAACAGGTCATCGACACCTACAAGCTGAGCGAGGCCGAGTGCATCACCCTGCTCGCCGAACTCGACCGGCTGGGCCTGATCGAACTCAAGCCGCTGAACCGTTACCAGCTGCGGGTGTCGAACGCATTCCGCTGGCTGCCGGATGGGCCGGTGCAGCACTTCTTCCGCGAACACGTGGTGGAGGATTATTTTGCCGGGCACTTCGACGGTGCGGGCGAGACGCTGATGTGCCTGCCGGCGCGGTTGTCGCCTGCCAGCGCAAAAGAGTTGTCGCTCAAGATCGAGCAACTGGCGGCGGAACTGGCGCGGCTGCACCTGAACGACCGGCGCCTGCCGGCCGGGGAACGCGAGGGCTATACCTTGTTGCTGGGATTCAGGTCGTGGGAACTGGCGGCATTTACCGCGCTGCGGCGCTGATGGGTTTCGGTGTAATGAAGAGGCCTTAACGGCCTGCTTACTGGGTAATCGGCTGCTGGGTCTGGTTCATCGGCGGAGCATTCGGCGGCATCTGCACATTGCGGCTCTGCTGGGTCGGATCGCCCTGCTCTGGCGGCGGATCCTGCGGCTCTTGCGGCGCCTGCTGGTCTTGTGGCGCCTGCTGCTCTTGCACCACTTGCGCATTCTCAGGCGTGGTCGGCGTGCCCTGCGGACCGCCGCCCGGTGGCGGCACGCTGCGCATCGTGGGCGGCGGGTTGACCACGCCCGGCGCGGTCTGCGGTTCCACGGCCGGCGCCGCAGTCATCGGTTGCGGCATCTGTTGCTGCATTTGCTGCTGCATGCGCGGCTCCGGCGGCATGATCGACGTCGACTGGCCGGAATCGGCCGCCAGTTCCACCCGCTTCATCACGCCGCCATCCGACAGCATCACATAGCGTCGGTGCACTTCGGCCACGGTCACGCCCGGCGCGATTTCGCGGCCGATGCGCACCGCCTTCGGGGGCTGGCCGTCGGCCACCAGGATTACCGCGCTGTTGGCGCCGGCCGACACCACGCCGGTGAGCTGGAAATTGGAAATCACCGCGGTCGGCTGGCCGCCGAACAGCGTTGCCGCGGCCTCCGGGCTCGGGGGCGGCTGGGTGGCGACCGGCGCCGCCGCCAGCGGCCGCTGCTCCGGCTTGTACAGCTGCAGCACCCAGTAGGCGATCGAGGCCGCCAGCAGGATCAGGGCCAGCAGGCTGAGAAGAAGAGGCAAACGCTTGTTCATATTATTGACTGCCATTGTTTTACTGCACCAGCTGGTTGATTTCGATGATCGGCATCAGCACCGCCAGCACGATCAGCAGCACGACCAGGCCCATGGCCAGGATCAGCACCGGCTCGAGCAGGCCGGCGATCGTGAGCGTGCGGCGCTCGAGGTCGGCCTGCTGCGAATTGGCGGCGCGCTCGAGCATGGCCGGCAGTTCGCCGGTGATCTCGCCGGCGCGGATCATGTGCACCAGCATCGGCGGGAAATGTTTTTGCGCCGACAATGCGCGCGCCAGGCTCACGCCTTCACGCACGCTGGCCGTGGCCTGCTCGACCAGCTCGGCCATCGCCACGTTGGACAGGGTCTCGCGGCTGGTGTCGAGCGCGCGCAGGATGGGCACGCCGGAGCCGGTGGTGATCGCCAGGGTGCTGGCGAAGCGCGCCGTATTGAGGCTGCGCTCGAACTTGCCGTAGATCGGAGCGGTCAGCAGCCAGGTGTGCCAGCGCCGCTTGAGGTCGGGATTGCGCAGCGCGCGCCGCCACAGCCAGAACGCGCCGCCGATCAGGATCGCGCAATAGATGCCGTAGGCGCGCACGAAGTCGGACACGGCCAGCATGACCACGGTGAGGAAGGGCAGCTTTTGCTTGGTGTTGGCGAACACCGAGACGATTTGCGGCACCACATAGGTGAGCAGGAAGATCACGATCGCGAACGCGACCACGGTCACGATCGCCGGATAGGTAAACGCCAGCCGCACCTTCTGCACCAGGGCGTTGCGGCGTTCGATGTAGTCGGCCAGGCGCGACAGCACGCGCGCGAGCTGGCCGATCTGCTCGCCCGAGGAGACCAGTGCGCGGTAGATCTCGGCGAAGTCGCGCGGGTGGTGCGACAGCGCAGTGGAAAATGACGAGCCGCCGATGACTTCGGAACGGATCGAGGCGATCAGGTCGCGCATATAGGCGCGCTCGGCCTGCTCCAGCAGCGCGGTGAAGGCTTGCTCGAGCGGCAGGCCGGCCTCCAGCAGGCTGGCCAGCTGGCGCGTGAACAGGGCCAGCTCGTTCTGCGACAGGCGCTCGCCGATGCCGCGCGCACGGGTGACACCCGAGGCGTCGACCTGGGCGCTAATCGCCTCGACGCTCAACGGCGTCAGGCCTTGCGTGCGCAGGTCGGCGCGCGCCGCGCGCGGGCTGTCGGCGTTGACCACGCCCTTGCGGGTGGCGCCGCCGGCGTCAACGGCTTCGTAGCGAAATGCCGGCATCAGTCAGTTCCCATCCTCGCGAATCCCCCTTAGTCTTTCGTCACACGCACCAGTTCGGCGCGCGTGGTGGTGCCGTCCGCCAGCCAGCGTTCGCCGTCGTCGCGCATGGTCTTCATGCCGGTGCCCAGCGCAGTATCGCGGATCTCGGCTTCGGAGGCGCGGTTGTGGATCTGGGAGCGGATCTGCTCGGTGGTCTCGAGCAGCTCGTAGACGCCGACCCGGCCGTGATAGCCCGTATGGCCGCAGCGCTCGCAGCCGACCGCATGCCAGGTGGTACCGTCGAAGGTCTTGCATTGCGTGCAGAGTTTGCGCACCAGGCGCTGGGCCATCACGCCCAGCAGCGACGAGGACAGCAGGAACGGTTCGATGCCCATGTCCAGCAAGCGGGTCACCGCCGAGGCGGCATCGTTGGTGTGCAGGGTGGCCAGCACCAGGTGGCCCGTGAGCGAGGCCTGCACCGCGATCTGCGCCGTCTCCAGGTCGCGGATCTCGCCGATCATGATCACGTCGGGGTCCTGGCGCAGGATGGCGCGCAGCGCTTTCGCGAACGTCATGTCGATGCGGGCATTGACCTGCGTTTGACCGACGCCGTTCAGGTCGTACTCGATCGGGTCTTCCACCGTCATGATATTGGTGGTGGCCGCGTTCAGGCGCGACAGCGCCGCGTACAGGGTGGTGGTTTTACCGGAACCGGTCGGGCCGGTCACCAGCACGATGCCGTGCGGCTGGTTGATCAGGCGGTCGAACTGCGGCAGCATGCCCTCGGCCATGCCGAGGTGCGACAGGTCGAGGCGTCCCGCTTCTTTATCGAGCAGACGCAGCACGGCGCGTTCGCCGTGGCCGGTCGGCAGGGTGGAGACGCGCACGTCGACCGGCTTGCCGCCCACGCGCAGGGTGATGCGGCCATCCTGCGGCAGGCGTTTCTCGGCGATGTCGAGCTGCGACATGATCTTGATACGCGAGATCAGCGAGGCGTGGATCGCCTTTTTAGGACGCACGATGTCGCGCAGCGCGCCGTCAATGCGAAAGCGCACCACCGAAGTCTGTTCGAACGGCTCGATGTGGATGTCGGACGCGCCTTCGCGCAGCGATTGCGTCAGCAGCGCGTTGATCATGCGGATCACCGGCGCATCGTCGGACGATTCCAGCAAGTCTTCGATGGCGGGCACGTCTTGCAGCAATTTGGTCAGGTCGAGGTCGGCGTCGAATTCGTCGACCACCTGCGACGCATCGCCGCCGCCGCCGGCATAGGCGCCGGCGATGGCCGTATCGAGCTCGTCGCGATCGAGGCGGCGCAGCTGGATGCGGCCGAAACGGCGCGATACCTCGGCGATGGCGGATGGCGGCGTGGCGCTGGACACCAGTACTTCGACGCTCTGGCCCGGCTCGCCATTACCGCGCGCCAGCACGCCGTGGTCGCGGGCAAAGGCGTAGGGCAAGAGATTGTTCATGATGCTTACTCTCAGTTCGTTTGCTGCACCGGACGGCTTGGCGCGCTTGGCACTGCCGCGCCGGGCATGACTGCGCCCGATCGTGGTTCAGACACGCCCGCACCCGGCGCGGTTCCTTGATGGCGCGATGCCGCGCCATCGTTGGATGCGCCCGGCGCCGCGTTCGGCGCCGGCTGGCGCTGGACCGGCACGGTCGCCATGCCGCCACCGGCCGGCGGCTGGCCCTCCACCAGCGGCGGCAGTTGCGGCGCGCCGAGGTCGCGCAGCAGCGGCGTCGATTCGAGCTGGGCGGCGGCGCCGGCCGCGCGCATATAGTCGTAGCGGTCCATCGCGATCGAATTCGAAGCTTCCTTGCTGCGCACCACCACCGGGCGCAGGAACACCATCAGGTTGGTCTTGACGCGGCTGCGGGTACGGTACTTGAACAGGTTGCCGATCACCGGAATGTCGCCCAGGCCGCGCACTTTCTCTTCGCCATCGCCTTCGCTGTCCTCGATCAGGCCGCCGAGCACGATGATCTGGCCGTCGTCGGCCAGCACATTGCTCTCGATCGCGCGCACATTCGTGGTCAGGCCCGATTCGGCATTGCGGGTCGAGGCGTCCACGCTCGAATTCTCGTGGTAGATCGCCATCTTGATGGTACCGCCTTCCGAGATCTGCGGACGCACGCGCAGCAGCAGGCCCACGTCTTGCCGGTCGACGGTCTGGAACGGGTTGCCGCCGCCGGTGGTGCTGTTGGTGGCGAACGAACCGGTGATGATCGGCACGTTCTGGCCAACCTTGATGGTCGCCAGCTCGTTGTCGAGCGTGATCATGTTCGGCGTCGACAGGATGTTGGCGTTGCCGTCGGTTTCCAGCGCGCGCGCTACCGCGCCCAGGCCGAGTTCGCCGCCCACCTGGCGGAACAGGCCGAAGGTCAGGCCGGTCGGCAAGACCGGCACCGACGTGCCGGTGGTGCCGCCGGTGCCCTGGGAAGCCGCCAGCGCCAGGTTGACGATGCTGTTGCCCGAGCCGCCACCGGTGAAGTTCTGCAGGCCGCCGAAGCGGTATTTGCTGTCGGAATCGCCGGTGGCGCCGACCCACTGCACGCCGAACTCGGAGGCTTTGTTGGAGGTGACTTCGACCACCAGCGCCTCGATATAGACCTGGGCCCGGCGCACGTCGAGCTGGTCGATCACGGAGCGCAGGTTGCGGTACACCGCGTCCGGCGCGGTGATGATCAGGCTGTTGGTCGAGGCGTCGGCCTGGATGAAGCCCGAGCCCTGGCCGCCGCCGCTGCCCTGGGCGCCTTGCTGGCCCTGCTGGCCGAAGGTGTTGCTGGTGCCGCCGATGCTGGTGCCGCCCTGCAGGCCCTGCTGGCCGCCGCCGAGGCCGCCCTGCCCGCCCTGGCCCGCCTGGCTGCCGGTGCCGGACGTGATCGAGCTGCCCTGGGTGCCTTGCTGCACCTGCAAGGCCGATGAGTCTTGCGAGACCACGGCGCGCAGGGTCTGGGCCACGCGCGTGGCTTCCGCGTTCTTGAGGTAGACGACGTGGATATTGCCCTTGCTCGAGCTTTCTTGATCGAGGCGGGCGATCAGGCTCTTGGCCAGGTTGGCGCGCGCCTGCGACGGCGCGCGGATCACGACCGAGTTGGTGCGCGGGTCGGCCAGCACCGTGACCCGGCCCGAGTCGCCGCCGGCGGCCGGTTCCATCAGGCGCGTGACGAGCGTGGCGATGTCGCTGGCGATCGCGTTGCGGATCGGGACCACGTCGAGGTCGGCCGCCACCGGCGCGTCGAGCGCGGCGATGATGCGCGCCAGGCGGCGCAGGTTGTCGGCGTAGTCGGTGACGACCAGCGTGTTGTTGCCCGGGTTCGCCATGATGGAGTTATTGGGCGAGATCAGCGGGCGCAGCACGGCGGTGAGGTTGGCGGCCGACTCGTAGGACAGATAAAACACCTGGGTCGCGATCTGGTCGCCGGTGGCCTTGCTGGAGCGCACGCCGCCGACCTGGGTCGGCGAGGATTGCAGCTTGGCCTCGGCCTCGGGCACCACCTTGGCGTAGCCGTCGCCGCTGGTGACCACCGCGAAGCCCTGCAGGCGCAGGGTCGAGGTGAGCAGGCCGAAGGCTTCGGACTTGCTCAGCGATTTCTCGGACACCAGGGTGAGCGTTCCCTTGACCCGAGGATCGATGATGAAGGTCATGCCCGTGTAGTGGCCGATCGCCTTGATCACCGACTCGATGTCGGCATTGACGAAGCTCAAAGCGGCGGCGTTAGCGCTTTCTTGCGCCAGCACGGGCAGCGGCAGCGCGATCATGGTGGCGGCGCAGCACAGCATGGCGCCGGCGGCAAGGCGGCGCAAGGCCGGCAGTTGCAGGGCCGTCAAATCGAGGGGCGCGGAGGTGGAGCGGTCTGTTTTCTTCATTATCTGAACTCGAGTGCGATTACGTTTTTGCCGTTCACCATCCGGCGCTGACCCAGCAGGTTCAACATGGTCCCAAGCTGGTCCTCATAGCCGTCGGCGGCGCTGGCCTGGCCCGAAAAGCGCAGGCGTCCATTTTGCAGTACACCCGCGCCCGACAGCAGCAAAGCGCCACGCACGGTGCGCAGGGTCAAATCGGCCTGCGGTCCACGCCAGTCCATGATCATTTCATAACTGCCAAGCGGCTTGATGGGCGACATGCGCGAACCCATATCGCTCATCGACAGGACGGTGCGCCCCTGCACCGTCACGGTGTTCTGCTGGCGCAGCAGGTCAAGCGCGTTCCAGGACAGCCGGATACGGCCGCTCGGCGCCAGCGTATTGAGCGGCGCGCCAAGGCCCGACAGCCCCTCGGCCGGCAGCAGCAGCTCGCCGGCATTGACCTGCCAGCGCGACCAGCTGCCCTCGACCCGCACCGGGTTGGCCAGCGCCTGGGGATTTTCCAGGCTCATGCTGACCTGGCCCAGCACCACCAGCGGCGACAAAGTCCAGGAAAAACGGCCCGGCAGCAAGGGCGTGACCGCCCCGCCCGGCCCCGGCGCCCCGCCGATAAAGGCTGAGCCGCGCCAAAGCGTACCCTGCGCATCCCCCAGCGTCAATCGACCGCCGGTCTGGCGCTCGACCATCGGGCCGAGCCAGGCCGCCGGCAGGAAAGCCAGCACCGTCGCCACTACCGCCAGGATGACCAGCAAGCCCCACGTCAGCGCCCGCCTCATGAAGCCGGATCGCTGCGCTGGCGCAGCGTGAGCGTGGCGTCGACCTGGCCCAGCGCGGTCTGGGCGCTGAACTGGGCGTCTTGCACCATCAGGCGGCTCTCGCGCCGCTGGGCGTCGAGCCAGGCCATCAGGTTGGCGAAGGAAACATTGTTGAGCTGAACCTTGGTGTATTCGCCGCTGACCGACAGCGAGGTCGGCTTGAGGCCGCGCGCCGCCATGCTGGCGCCGAGCGACTCGTTGGTGACCGGCGTGACGGCGGGTGCCGGCTCGCTGGCCGCGGCCCGCGCTTCACCGGCCAGCGTCTCGAGCTGGGCCGCCTGCTGGCGCAGCTCGGGCAAGGACCGGCGCAATTGTTCGCGGCCATCGAGCGCGGGCTCGAGCAGGACGAGATAGAACAGCGCCAGCGCGGCTACGGCGCCGCCGACGAGCAGGAATTTGCGTTCCTGCTCGGTGCGCGCGATCCAGTAAGCGGTGGCGCGTTCGCGCAGGCCGCTGATTTTGCCGGCGATATTCATTGCATGCCCCCCGATTGCGTGACTCCAGTTTGCGAGGCACCACTGCTGCGAATCAACCACGTATTGGCGTCGGGCGCTTCCAGGCTGAGGTGGCGTGCCGCCAGGGCCGGACGCAACTGGTCTGCGGCGCCGGGGTTGGCGGATTCAGGTTTGACGCGCACCGTGAGGGCACGTTCGCGAAACTCCATTGATGCAATCGCAGGCGGCGCGCCGAGGCCGCCAATGGCTTCGCCGAAGGCGGCCGCCATAAAGGTGAATTCATCGCCGCCCACCTCGCCGCTGCCGGCCCTGGCGCGCGCGATGCTCTGCTGCATCTGCGCCACCGGATCGATCGCCGGCTGGCCCGGATACACCGAGCGGAACGTCTGGCTCATCTGCTGGCGCACGGCGTCGGCCTCGCGCTTGAGGCCCAGCCACTCGACGTTGAGGCCGATGACATTGACGACCAGCGCCGCCAGGGCGAGCCGGATCGGCCAGCGCCAGCGGCGCCAGTCGCGCCGGGCCACGCCGGCCGTGCCCAGGCCGGGCACCAGGTCGAGCGCGGGCCCGACGGCGCCGCCGTTATTGCTGCCGCGGGCGCCGGCGATCCAGTGCGCCCAGTTGTCGCTTTCGAGGGTGACGCCGGGGCCGGCCTCGGCCAGCAACGCCTGGTATTCCCCCATCTGCTCGTGCTCGACGTACAGCACCAGCGGCGCATCGCCGGCCAGCGCGCGCGCCGTCTGCAGGGCCACCACCGGGCTGCCGTCGAGCGCCAGGCCCAGGCCTTCATACTGGCTCTGGCGCAGGATCAGTTCGCCCTTGCCGAAGGCGGCGCTCACGCTGCCTGGATGCAGGGGCAGGCACAATTGTTCCGGCACGGCCACCACGGCGCGCGCGCCCATCTCCAGGAGTTTGCGCACCAGCGGCTCGAGCCAGGCCTGCTGCACCACGGCCACCGGACGGCGGCCGTCGGCCATGGCCGGGCCGGCCACCAGCACGCAATCGAGCGGGTCGCCCAGGATATATTCTTCGACCAGGGCCGGCAGCGCCGCGCGCAGGCGCGCGCCGGCCAGCGGCGGCGCCTGCACCGCCAGCAGGGTGACGTCGCTGGCGGCCAGGATCAGCACCACGCGCCGGCTGGCCGCGACCACGTCGCCCAGGTTGCGCAGCACGCCTTCGCCCTGCTGTCCGATGGCGCCGTTGTCGCCGACCATCGCGAACCTGCACAAGGCGCCTTCGCCTTCGCTCCTGGCCGGATGCCGGATATAAAGAGTAGTCAAACCGTCTCGCTTTCTTCTAGTTCTGGCGGGTCCAGATCACGCTCACACCACCGGCAGGACCAACATTGGTCAGGCTGCCTTTCTGCACCAGCGACTCCGCGTCCAGCGCCGCGCGATCCAGGCGGATGCGGCTCTGCACCAAAAAATAATTGCTGGTGGTGCTGATTTTCGGTCTCTCCGGCGCCTCTGACTTGCACTGCAATTCATTTTCAAACATCGCTACATCGTTCCACGGTATCCGCTTGCGCTGCTCGACCATGGCATTGGCCTGAGAGATCGAGCAACCAGGCAAGACCGCCGCCAGCACCTCGGCCGGCGCCGTGTTCACGTTCACCGTCGTCGCTTGCGCCGGCAGCACGATCACGAACGGACGCAAGGCCTCGACCGTCTCGGGCTTGACGCCCTGCACCGCCAGCAGGTCGTCCACCCGCAGGACCGGCATCGGATTGCCCTTGCGCGGTGTCTGCGCGGTGTTGTCCGCGTCGTCCTGCTCCTGCGCCAGCGCCTGGCCGGCGGCGACGAAATCGGCGATCGGACGCGCCAGCCGCGGCTCTTGCCGCACATTGGTCAACAGGCGGCGGAGCACCTCGGTCTCGACGGAATCGCGCTTGCCGCCCGCCGCCAGGTTGTTCAGATTGTATCGCGCCGTGGCATCGTAAACCTGACCCGACAGGGATGCATTGAAATTTTCTCCCTGCACCCGCTCACGTTCGATGTACTGGTCGAGCCGGGTCTCGGCCAGCGGCGTGGCCCAGATCTGGTCGAGCGAGATGCGCCCGCCGAAGGGCTGGCGCAGGATCACGCTGGCCCAGTCCAGGGCGCCGCGCTGGATCCACTTGGTCTGCAGCTGCAGGCGCTGGTTTTCCATCGAGCGCACCTGCACCTGCTGCTGCCAGAACAGGCTGGCGACGATCGAGATCGCCAGCGTGGTCAGCAGCAGGGCCGTGACCACGGCGACGCCGCGCTGGCGGCGTGGATGGCGCAACAGACGCATCAGGTGCCTCCCAGCAGGAAGGACTTGACCATCGGCTGGCCCAGGCCTTGCACGGTGAGCGCCACCTGCACGCCGGTGGGCTCGCGCGAGCGGGCCGGGCCCAGGGCCGGATCGATAGGCGGGGGTTGGCCCTCGCCATTACCACCGACCGCGGTCGGCTCATTACGCCAGGCATTGTTTTGCCAGCCCTGCACCTGCATGCCGGTCACGCCGACCTGCAGTGCAACCGACGGCGAATTCTCGGCCGGCGCATCGGATGCGATCGCCTGCCACAGCTGGGCGATCTGGTCGAGGTCGCGCGTGCCGGGCGACTCGCGCCGCATCAGCTGGCCATTGACCACGCGGTAGCTGATCACCTGCAGGCGCGATGGCTCGTGTTCGACGAAGACCTTGCGCACCAGCGTCAGGCGGTCGGCATCCCACAGCAGCGCCGGGCGGCCGCGCATGATGTCGTTGCCGGCCGCATTCTCGCAATCGTTCTGCATCTGGGCAAAGGCCAGCTGCATGCCGCGCGTGATTTCCATCTCGTGCGTGAGCGCCACGCGCGCGCGCACGATGCCGTCCAGCCCGCGCCAGCCGAGCACGGCCACCATGGCGAGGATGCCGATCGCCACCAGGAGTTCGACCAGCGTGAAGCCTGCATGCCGCGAGCTGGCGTTCATATCGGGGAAGGCCTCAGGACCAGTTGGATGAGTTTGACAATGCGGCGCCCCGGGTTGTCGGCGTCGAACACCGACACTTCGATCCTGCGCAACAGCGGGTTGGGACTGACCAGCACTTCTTCCTCGCACATCAGGTTCAGGTCGCCTTGCGGGCAGGGAAAGCTGCGCTTGCCGATCTCGGGGAACTCGCGGCCCAGGCGGATCTGCACCAGCCGGTTCTCGGCCGACCAGGTCGCCATCATAGAGGCGCGCAGGCCGGCGCTATTGGTCGTCAGGCTGCCCACCGCGCGCAGGCCGGCGGCCAGCGCGGTGCCGACGATGACCAGCGCCACCAGCACTTCGAGCAGGGTGAATCCTGAGTCTCTGCGAGACGGCATCATGGTCCTCGGCGTCATTCGACGGTAAAGTGGCCGACGCCGTCGGCGCGGATCGCGACCGCGTTGGCGCCGGACGCCAGCGTCAGCACGAAGGGACGGTCGACCGGCTCACGGCCGAAGGTGATGCGCAGCATGTCCGGGCCGCCGCTTCCGGCTCCACTTCCGGACGGTTCGAGCACCAGCCGCAGCGGCGGATTCTTGAAGCTGCGCTCGCGCAGCAGGTCGTCGCGCGTGACCGGCTCCCAGCCGGTGTCGCCGCGCACCATGAAGCGGTAGCGCTCGCCGTTGGCCTCGAACGCGACCAGGCGGTTGCGCACGATGGCTTCGTCGCGCGCCAGCTGCAGCAGCAGCGCGATGCGCCTGGCCTCGTTCTCGAGGTCCTGGCGCGGACTCGGGAGAGCGTTCAGCGTAGCCAGTCCCAGCGTGATGCCGATGATGACCATCACGACCAGCAGCTCCACCAGGGTGAAGCCGGAGGACAAGCCCCGCGCGCGCCAGGCCGGCATGGGAAAGATGTCTTAGTGCCAGGAACCGACGTCGGCATCCTCGCCGTTGCCGCCCGGCTGGCCGTCGGCGCCGTAGGAGAACACGTCGATCTCGCCTTTCACGCCCGGCGACAGGTATTGGTAAGCATTGCCCCAAGGATCCTTCGGCAGCTTCTCGATATAGCCGCCGTCCTTCCAGCCGTTGGCGGCCGGGCCGGAGGTCGGCTTGGCGATCAGGGCGTTCAGGCCCTGCTCGGTGGTCGGATAGCGCTGGTTGTCGAGCTTGTACAGCTTGAGGGCCTGCATCATGGTGGCGATGTCGACCTTGGCGGCAGTGACGCGCGATTCGCCCGTGCGGCCCAGCAATTTAGGCACGACCAGGGCGCCGAGAATGCCGATGATGACCACGACGACCATGATCTCGACCAGGGTAAAGCCGCGGGCGCGACGTTGTGTGCGTTGGAAATTCATATGCAGTGTGATTAGGCTGGTGAATCGGTGGAGCCGGGACAGTATACGGCCGAAATATGACAAGATAATACTGCGGATGAGTCTGCGTACAATTACTGTGCGAATGATTACATCGCTACCGGCGGCGGGTGTGCAATTGTAAGCTACCTACGCCTGTCACGACACCTTGGATCCGCGCGATTAAGGCAGTCCTCATCAAACCTCGCTCCGCCTGGCGCACACCGGGCAATCGGCATTGCGCGCCACCTTGACGCCAGTCCACTCCATGTATTTCCCGTCCAGCATCAGAAGGCGGCCGACCAAGGGCTCGCCGACGCCCGCGATCAGCTTCATCGCTTCGGCGGCCTGGACCGCGCCGACGATGCCGACAAGCGGGGCGAACACCCCCATGGTGCTGCAGGCAACGTCCTCAAAGCCGCTGTCTTCAGGGAACAGGCAGGCATAGCACGGGGCATCGGGCTGGCGCGGGTCGAACACGGACAGCTGGCCGTCGAAGCGGATCGCCGCCCCCGACACCAGCGGCACGCCGGCTGCGACGCAGGCGCGGTTGACGGCGTGGCGGGTGGCGAAGTTGTCGCTGCAGTCGAGCACGACGGTGGCCGTGCGCACTAGCGCCAGCAGGCGCTCGGGGCCGGCCCGTTCGTTCAGGGCGACCACCTCGATCTCGGGATTGATCGCGAGCAGGGCCGCGCGCCCGGACTCGACCTTGGGCTGGCCGATGCGCGCGGTCGTGTGCATGACCTGGCGCTGCAGGTTGGTCAGGTCGACCGTGTCGTCGTCGACCAGGGTGATGCGGCCGATGCCGCCCGACGCCAGGTAGAGCGCGGCCGGCGAGCCGAGGCCGCCGGCGCCGATCACCAGGGCATGGGCCTCGAGCAGGCGCTGCTGGCCTTCAATGCCGATGTCGTCGAGCAGGATGTGGCGCGAGTAGCGCAGGAGCTGGTTGTCGTTCATGGTTTTAGGCCGCGGGTGGGCTGGCAGGACTTGGGTCCCCGCCTGCGCGGGGACGACGTTGAGAGACGTGTGAGGATTGCTTCAAGCTCGACTTCGGCCACGTCCCTGAGTACGTCATCCCCGCGCAGGCGGGGATCCAAGCTCAGCCCGCACCACCCCAACATCATTTCTTCGGCGGCGCCTTCAATTCAGGCAATTTATGCTCCGCCCCCGGCAATGGCGCCGGCGCGGGTTTGTCTTCGTCGGGCACGCCCTTGGCCAATTGCACCGGCTGGCCCTTGAAATGCTTGATCGCCTGCGCCAGCTGGAAATCGTCCTGGCCGCCGAACTCGATCGGCTTGCGGTCCTTCAGCAGGGCCAGCGCGCGCTGCTGCTGCGCCAGGCTGGGGTTCTGGTCCTTGGGCGCCGCTTCCTTCTCGCCTTCGGCCGCCAGGTGGCGCTGCAAGTCCGCTTCGCGCACGCGCAGGGCGTTCAGCAGGTCGCCCTCGGCGCTTTCATCGACCCGCATATCGGGTTCGATGCCGGTGGCCTGGATCGGCCGCCCTTTTGGCGTGTAGTAGCGCGCCGTGGTCAGCTTGATCGCGGTGTCTTCCGACAGTTGCCGCAAGGTCTGCACCGAGCCCTTGCCGAAGGTGCGGCTGCCCATCACGATCGCGCGCTGGTAATCCTGCAGCGCGCCGGCCACGATTTCGGAAGCCGAAGCCGAGCCGCCATTGACCAGCACCACCATCGGCACCGATTTGAGGCCGGCCGGCAAGCCTGCAAGCGGGTCGCCGCGCTGGGCATAGAACTCGCGCCGGCCATAGAAGGCCTGGTTCGAATCCGCAATCTGGCCCTTGGTGGACACGATCACCTGGTCCGGCTGCGGCAGGAAGGCGGCCGAGACGCCGATCGCGCCCGGCAGCAGGCCGCCCGGGTCGTTGCGCAGGTCGAGCACCAGGCCCTTGATGTCGGGTTGTTCGGCGTACAGTTCTTGGGTTTTCTTGGCCAGCTCGTCCAGCGTGTTTTCCTGGAACTGGCTGATGCGCAACCAGGCATAGCCGGGCTCGACCATCTTGGCCTTGACGCTGACGACCTTGATTTCCTGGCGCGCGATCGGCACCACCCAGGGCTTGTCTTCGCCGGGACGGGCGATGGTGAGCGTGACCTTGCTGCCGACCTTGCCGCGCATGCGCTTGATCGCCTCGTCGGACGACATATTGCGCACGGGGACATTGTCGATGCGGGTGATCAGGTCGCCCGGCTTGACGCCGGCCTTGAAGGCGGGCGTATCCTCGATCGGCGACACCACCTTGATATAGCCGTCCTCGTTCGAGATCTCGACGCCGACCCCCACGAATTTTCCCTGCACCGCCTCGCGCATGTCGCGGAAGGCCTTGGGATCGAGGTAGACCGAATGCGGGTCGAGCGAGGCGACCATGCCGCCGATCGCTTCCGACAGCAGTTTTTTATCTTCCACCGGCTCGACGTAGTCGGTCTTGATCAGGCCATACACGTCGGCCAGCTGGCGCAGCTCGTCGAGCGGCAAGGGCGCGCCGGCCTTTTGCGCATGGGCCGACAGCTGGAACGATGCCGCCACGCCAACCAGCACGCCCACGCCGACCAGCCCGAAATGCTTTGCTTTCATGCCCATGTTGACCCTTGTTGTACCTAGAACCGGACCCAGCCCGCCGGATCGATGGCCTTGCCACGATGCCTGAGCTCAAAGTATAGCCCCGATTCCTCGTTGCCACCGGTATTGCCGGCGCTGGCCACCGCCTCGCCGGCGCGCACGCTGTCGCCGGGACGCTTGAGCAGCGACTGGTTATTGCCGTAGATCGACAGGTAGCCGTCGCCGTGGTCGATGATGATCAGGTTGCCGAAGCCGCGCATCCAGTCGGCGTGGACCACCCGGCCCGGCGCCACGGCCCGCACCTCGGATCCTTCGGCGGCCTTGATGAAATTGCCCTTCCAGGTCGGACCGTCGCCGCGGCGTCCGCCGAAGCGGGCCACGACGCTGCCGTTGACCGGGCTGGCCATGCGGCCCTTTAGCGCCGTGAACGAGCCACTGGCTGCGGCCGGCCCCAGGATCGGCGGCGGCGGTTCGCTCGGGCCGGCGTCTTCCTGGTCCGGCTCCTGGGCCAGGATCGGTGCTTCCTTGATCGGCTCGGGCATCGGCTTGGGCTTGGCGCCCGGCTTGGCGTTTTCGCGCGCGATGCGCTCGCGTTCGCGGTCGCGCTCGGCCTTCTCGGCCGCCGCTTTCGCGCGCGCGACCGCCAGCGCCTTCGCTTTCGCCTCGGCCGCGGCTTTTGCTTTCGCACGCTTCGCGGCAAGGGCGGCCTGACGCTTGCGCTCGGCTTCTTCCTGCTCGCGGATCAGGCGCTCGAGGCGGGTCACCAGGCCCACCATGCGTTCCTCGTCCTGCGCCAGGCGGCTGGCCTCTTTGCGCTGGTCGGCCAGGCGGGTCGACAAGGTGTTGAGCAGCGCAGCGCGCTTGGCTTTTTCCTTCTCCAGCAGCGCCTTCTGGTCGAGCTGCTCCTGGGCGATTTCTTCCAGCTCTTGCTGGGCGTTCTCGACCTGGTCGCGGTTAGCCTCGACCTGCACCAGGTTGCCGCGCAGCGAACCGAGCAGGCGCGCCTGCGCCTGGGAGACGTAGGCCATCAGCTGCAGGTCGCGGCTGATGCGGTTCGGGTTATCCCCGGACAGCAGCAGCTTGATCCGGTCTTCGTTGCCAGCCACATAGTGTTCTCGCAACAGCTTGGCCAGCTGCTTTTGCTGGGCGGCGATGGTCTCGTTCAGCTGTTCCTGCTGCGCGGCCAGGTCTTGCAAGCGCGTGTTGGTGGCGCCCTGCTCTTCCTGCAGGTCGCGCAGCGCCCGGTTGGCGTCGGAGATGGCGGCCTCGGACTCGGCCAGCGTGTCGGCCGCGTCTTCCCTGGCGCTTTCGGTCTGGCTGATGTCGCGCTTGATCGCCTGCAGCTTTTGCTGGATGCCGGCGCGCTGCTTCTCGGCCGCCGCCTTCTGGCGGCTGCGCTCGGTCTGGCGCTGGGCCCAGGCGTCGGTTGCGAACGCGCTCGACAGCGCGACCGCCAGCAACGTACTCATGAGTACGCTGCCGGCTCCCTTCATGAATGGCAAACGCAAGACTTACTTTGCCTTCCCTTGGTTGGCCACGGCCGCCATGGCGGCGGCGATCGCTTCCTGGTCGCCCAGGTAGTAGTGCTTGATCGGCTTGAGGTCGGCGTCCAGCTCATACACCAGCGGCTGGCCGTTGGGGATGTTCAGGCCGACGATGTCGGCGTCGCTGATATTGTCCAGCATCTTGATGATGGCGCGCAGGCTATTGCCGTGGGCCGAGATCAGGATCTTCTTGCCGGCGCGGATGGCCGGGGCGATCTCGTCGTTCCAGGCCGGCATCACGCGCGCCACGGTGTCCTTCAGGCATTCGGTCAGCGGGATCTGCTCGTCGGTGAGCGCTGCATAGCGCGGGTCGCCGAACGAGGTGCGTTCGTCGTCCTTTTCCAGCGCCGGCGGCGGGGTGTCGTAGCTGCGGCGCCAGACCAGCACCTGCTCGTCGCCGAACTTGGCGGCAGTCTCGGCCTTGTCCAGGCCCTGCAGCGCGCCGTAGTGGCGTTCGTTCAGGCGCCAGTCGTTCTTGACCGGCAGGTACATCGCGTCCATCTCGTCCATCGCCAGCCACAGGGTGCGGATGGCGCGCTTGAGCACCGAGGTATAGGCCACGTCGAAGGTGAAGCCGGCTTGCTTGAGCACGCGGCCGGCGCTTTTCGCCTCGGCCACGCCTTTTTCGGTCAGGTCGACGTCGGTCCAGCCGGTGAAGCGGTTTTCCAGGTTCCAGGTGGATTCGCCGTGGCGCATGAATACGATCTTGTACATTAGTCTCTTCTTCTCGAAAAAATTCTGGTTGAAGTCCGGTCCGGCATCTATTTTATAATGCCCCGATTCAGTTCAACCAATCGGAACCCTTGTGAATTTCTTACTCGATAATATCTTCGTTGTTGCGATCGCTGTGATTTCGGGCCTCGCCCTGCTGTGGCCGGCACTGGCGCCGCGCGGAAAACGCGCCACGCCGCTGCAGGTGACGCAGATGATCAACCGCGGCAAGACCACCGTGGTGGACGTACGCAGCGCGGAAGAATTCGCGGCAGGCCACCTGCGCGACGCGAAACACATCCCGCTGGCAGACTTGGGCAATCGCATCGGCGAACTGGACAAGTCGAAGAGCCGTACCGTCGTGGTGGTGTGCCAGACCGGCGCCCGTGGCGACAAGGCCGCACGCCAGCTGCAGGCGGCCGGCTTCGAAGACGTCCACAGCCTGGAAGGCGGCCTGACGGCCTGGACGGCTGCAGGACTGCCGGTCACCAAGTAAAGGGCCCTCGAAAAACCGTCGCGAGCGGCAGCAGTTTCGGTCGAGAAGCGCAACCGTACGGGCGTACGGTGAGCATCGCAGACTGAAACTGCAACGCGCAGCAGGTTTTTCGAGGTGCCCTAAACCCGCCGGCCCGGTGTTCGGGCTGGCAGACACGAAAGGATTCAGCATGACAGCCCACGTCGTTCTCTACCACACCGCAGCCTGCCCTTATTGCGTGCGCGCCGAGCGCCTGCTCGAAGCCAAGGGCGTGCATGACATCGAACGCATCCGCGTCGACCTCGACCCGGAACAGCGCCAGATCATGATGCAGCGCACCGGCCGCCGCACCGTGCCGCAGATCTACGTTGGAGACACCCACGTCGGCGGTTTCGACGATTTGTATGCGCTGGACCAGGCAGGACGCCTGGACCCGATGCTCAAGGGCGAGTAAGCTAATTGGGCTGAACGCGGCGGCGGGCGGCAAAGCCGCTATTGCTTCCAAGTTGGTTTTGCTACAATTGTCGTCGCGTTTGACCCAAGCACCCCGGAGCGGCCTGCCAAACTGGCGATCTGCTTCCCACTATTATTAGAAAGCGTTCCATGTCTGACGAAACTCTGCAACCAGTATTCCAAATCCAACGCGTCTACCTGAAAGACATGTCGCTGGAGCAACCGAATTCGCCATCGATCTTCCTGGAGCAGGAAGCGCCGGCAATCGAAGTGTCGCTCGACGTCGGCGCCGAAAGCATCGCCGAAGGCATCTACGAGTCGACCGTGACGATCACCGTCACCGCCAAGGTCAAGGACAAGGTTGCGTTCCTGGTGGAAGGCAAGCAGGCTGGCATCTTCGAAGCCCGCAACATCCCTGCCGAGCAGATGGATCCGCTGCTGGGCATCGGCTGCCCGAACATCATCTACCCATACCTGCGCGCGAACATCGCCGACGTGATCAGCCGTGCCGGCTTCCCGCCAGTGCACCTGGCCGAGATCAACTTCGAAGCGTTCTACCAGCAGCGCGCCGCGGCCATGGCTGAAGCAGCCACCGCACCGGCAAACTAAGCACCACCATGACGGACGCGGCCCAGGTCGCGTCCGTGCCAGCCCTTTGGCGTCGCGGTTCCACCTACAACCCCAGGCCCGCCATGCTCCCTTCCCGACTTCTTGCAGCTGCTCCACTGTTGGCAATGACAGTGCTGGCCGCGCCGAGCGCTCACGCCTTCGATTTCAAGACGGTCGGCACCGCCCCGGCGATCCTGTACCAGACGCCATCGGCCAAGGGAAACAAACTCTATCTGGCGCCGCCCGGCATGCCGCTGCAGGTCATGATTGCCTATGGCAGCTGGGTCAAGGTGCGCGACATGAACGGCGACGTGGCCTGGACGCCGGCAAATTCGCTGGCCGCGCGACGCAATGTGCTGGTACGCACGCCCGGTAGCCGGGTCCATTCCGGCCCCGATGAAACCTCGGCGGTCCTGATGACGGCCGACAAGGGCGTTTTACTTGAACTGGCCGATCCCCATGCCGTCGTCTGGGCGCGCGTGCGCCATCGCGACGGCATCATCGGCTATATCAAGGTCTCGGACATCTGGGGCCTGTAATCCACTCCAGGAGTTCCATGCAACAGAATAAACCCAACACCAAGATCACCGTCCTCGGCGCCGGCGCCTGGGGCACTGCCGTCGCCATCGCCCTGGCCGCGCGCCATGACGTGCTGCTGTGGGGCCGCAATCCGCAGCAAATGGCGGATACCGACGCCGCGCGCGACAACCTGGCCTACCTGCCGGGCCATCCGTTGCCGCCCGCCTTGCGCGTGAGCGCCGATTTCGAGGCGGCGCTCGCTCACGTGGCCACCGGCGCGGCAGAAGACGCGCCGCTCTTGATCTTGGCTTGCCCGGTGGCCGGCCTGCGCCCCCTGCTGGAGCAGTTGCGCGGCCGCGCTATCCCGAACGTCGTCTGGCTGTGCAAGGGCTTCGAAGCCGGCACCGGCCTGCTGCCGCACCAGGTGGTGGCGCAGGTGCTGGGCGACAGCGTGCCGGGTGCGGCGCTGTCCGGCCCCTCGTTCGCCCAGGAAGTGGCGCGCGGCCTGCCGTGCGCACTCACCGTGGCCTCGACGTCGGCCGAACTGCGCGAGCGCGTGGTGGCGGCGGCCCATGCCGACAATCTGCGTGTCTACTCGCACGACGACCTGGTCGGCGTGGAAGTGGGCGGCGCGGTCAAGAACGTGATGGCGATCGCCACCGGCGCCGCCGATGGCCTGGGCCTGGGCCTGAATGCTAGAGCCGCGCTGATCACGCGCGGCCTGGCCGAGATCACCCGCCTGGGGCTGGCGCTGGGCGCGCAGCCGGGCACCTTCATGGGGCTGTCGGGAATGGGCGACCTGATCCTGACCTGCACCGGCGACCTGTCGCGCAACCGGAGAGTCGGCCTGGCGCTGGCCGAGGGCAAGGCGCTGGCCACGATCGTGGCGGACCTGGGGCATGTTGCCGAAGGGGTGCCATGCGCCAAGGCGGTGCGCGAGCTGGCGCGCCGGATGGAAGTCGATATGCCGATCACCGAGGCGGTGGCCAGCGTGTTGTTCGACGGCGTGGATGCGGCGCAGATGGCGGCGCAGTTGCTGGCGCGGGATCCGCGGGTGGAACTGGCGTGATTTCTTGAGATGTGGCGTGGACGGCAAGCCGTCCACGCCACCCGCCTTAACGCTGCGGCGCCATCAAAATGGTCATCAGCGCCACCGCATCCGACACGGCGCGGATCGTGTGCGGCACGCCGCCCGCCAAGTACAGCATCTCGTTCGGCTGCAAGCTCGTCGTCTTGTCGTGGGCGTCGATTGCGATCTCGCCTTCCAGGCAGACGATGGTCACTTCGCCATCGACCCGGTGCTCGGGGATCGGCCGTTCGACCGGCAGCACCAGCCGGATCAGTTCCATGTGCTCGGTCTTGACCAGAGCCACCGAGGTGAAATGGGCGATGTCGTCGTCGCCGCGTTGCAAAGCAATCTTTTCGCCGGATACTGCGTGATGCAAGGCCATGTCGCCCTCCTCTATTCGTTTGTCGCTTCCTCTTGCGGCTCCGGCACGCTGCGCAGCCAGCTGACCAGCGCGTAGGCGTCCTGGAATCCTTGCGCCAGCCGCGGCACCAGTTGATCCGGTGCGTTCAGGTCCAGTTTCACCTCGGTCCACACGAAGAAGCTTTTCAGTTTCAGGTAATCGACATGTGGATGATCGGGGTCGAAGCCCTTCGGTGGACGCTGCAACTTGTCCTCTTCCAGCATGTCATTATAGGTGGCGCGAAGATGCTTATTCTTCAATACTTTGGCGAAACCCGTCGCATCGTTGACCACGTGCTCGCGGATCGCCTTCAGGCGCGGCGCCGGCGGCAGGTACTCGCCCACGCCGAAGCCCAGAGTGCCATCGCGCTCGATATGAAAATAATAGGTCGAACCGCCGCCCGCGCTCGGACGGCGCTTGTCGTGCGGGGTGATGCCGGCCGAGAAGCGGGTTTTATAAGGCGTCTTGTCCTTCGAAAAGCGGGTGTCGCGGTGGATGCGGAACATCGCCTTCTTGGGATTGCAGGCCGCCACCTGCTTGTCGAATTTGGTCAGGGCCTTGATCAGTTCGGTGACCGTTTCCTCGAATTCGGTGCGCAAGATGTCATAGCGCGGTTTATTCCAAAGGAACCAGGGCCGGGTGTTGTTTTCGCTCAGCTCGGTGAGAAATTGCGTCAGGTCGCGCAGATGCATGGTGGTCCGGGGTATCGATAGAAGAGTTCAGGGCGCCTGGCGCGGCCGGCGACCCACGGTCACGTCGACCGTGGCTTCGCGCCGCTTGCGCAGGATCGTCATTTGCGTCTTGGCGCCGGGTGCGAGCTGGGCGATCAGGTTCAGCATCTCGCTGGTGTCGGCGATCGGCTCGCCAGCCACCGCCACCAGGATATCGCCCGGCACGATGCCGGCCCGGTCGGCCGGCCCGCCGCGCACCACGCCGGCGATGATGGCGCCGCTGCGCTTGGCCAAACCGAAGCTATCGGCCAGCTCGGGCGTAATGTCCTGCGATTCGATGCCGATCCAGCCGCGCACCACGCTGCCATGCTTGACGATCGAATCGAGCACGTTCTTGGCGGTGGACACGGGAATCGCGAAGCCGATCCCGACCGAGCCGCCGGTCTGGGAATAGATGGCCGCATTAATGCCCAGCAAATGGCCATCGGTATCGACCAGGGCCCCGCCCGAATTGCCGAAATTGATCGCCGCATCGGTCTGGATGAAATTCTCGAAGTGGTTGATGTGCAGGTTGTTGCGGCCCAGCGCCGAGATGATGCCCAGGGTGACGGTCTGGCCGACGCCGAACGGATTGCCGATCGCCAGTACCACGTCGCCCACGCGTGCTCCCTCGGGGTCGCCCAGCACCATTACCGGCAGGTTGCGCTCGCTGACGCGGATCACGGCCAGGTCGGTCTCGGGATCGGTACCGACCAGGCGCGCCGTGGCCTTGCGGCCGTCGGCGAGACCGACCTCGATCGCATCGGCGCCGTCGATCACATGGAAATTGGTCAGGATATAACCGTCGCTGCTGACGATGACGCCGGAGCCAAGGCTGGCCAGCTGCTCGTCGGGCGGCGCGCGGTCGCCAAAGAAGCGACGGAAGAACGGATCTTTCAACAAGGGATGCGACTGGCGCGACGCCTTGCTCGTGTAAATATTGACCACGGCCGGCATCGCCTTGGCGGCGGCATCGCGGAAACTTCCCCCCGCCGCCCGTGGCGGCGCCTGCAGCATCGGCACCGGGTTGCCCGGGGTGCCGACCGCGACGCTATCTGGCCTGTCGAGCCATTCGGGCCGCATGGCGGCCACCACGAACCAGGCCGCGAGTGCAATCGTCACCGCCTGCGCGAACAGCAACCAGAAGCGTCGCAAAGGATGCGGACGCCGCAGTTCGTGGACAAGGTCGTCTTTCACTTTTTGAGGGAATCCCGGATTTCGCGCAGCAGGACGATGTCTTCCGGCGTGACTGGCGCCGCAGCCGGCTTGGCCTCCTCGGCCGGACCGCGCAGGCGGTTAATCACGCGCACCATCTGGAAGATGATGAATGCGAGCAGGATAAAGTTCAGCAAGATGGTCAAGAAATTACCGTATGCCAACACAGCACCGGCCTTTTGCGCCTCTGCCAAGGGAAGGTTATAGCCCTGGTTATTGAGAGGAATATAATAGTTGGCGAAATCGAGGCCACCGAGTACGGCGCCGATCGGCGGCATGACGATGTCCTTGACCAGCGAGTCGGTGATGCGCGCGAACGCGCCACCGATGATCACACCGACGGCAAGGTCGATCACATTGCCGCGCATCGCAAACTTCTTGAACTCTTCCATCATCGCCATTTGGGACTCCCCTGGTTGTTGTTGATACAAGCCTTTGCATGATACCCGAACGCTCCGGGGGCTGTCTTTCGGTCAAATGCTGCAGGAGCACAAAAGACCATTCTGCCAAAGCGTGTAGCCCAGACAATTTTTTTCCCTCAGGTATTGCCGTTCACATATAATTTTGGATGCTGGAAGCTCGCTATTAATTCTTAAAATTCGTATATTCACGGAGTGGGGTTGGTATGAGTAATGAAAAGCAGGTCGATCCGGGTCGACGCGGATTGCTGGTCGCGACGTGCGCGGCCGGTGGCGTCGTCGGCGTGTCCACGGCGGGAGCCCTGGTCAGCACCTTCCAGCCTTCCGAACGCGCAAAAGCGGCGGGAGCCCCGGTTGAAGTCGACATTTCCGACGTCGCTCCCGGTGAAATGAAAGTCGTCGAATGGCGCGGCAAGCCGGTCTGGATCCTGCGCCGCACCCCCGAAATGATGGCCACGCTCGAGAAGGACCAGGGCGAACTGGCCGATCCCGCCTCCGACAAGGTGTTCCAGCTGCCGATGCCGGAATACGCCAAGAACGCGTTCCGCTCGCGCGCCGAGCACAAGGAAGTGCTGGTCACGGTGGGCATTTGCTCCCACCTGGGCTGCTCGCCCTCTTCCCGCCTGGCCTCCGGCCCACAGCCGAACCTGCCCGACAACTGGCCAGGCGGCTTCCTCTGCCCCTGCCACGGCTCGACCTTCGACCTCTCTGCGCGCGTGTTCAAGAACAAGCCGGCGCCGACGAATATGGATGTCCCCCCGTATATGTATCTGTCCGATAACAAGCTCGTGATCGGCAAAGACGAGAAAGGCGAGGCATAAGATGGGTGCATTCAAGGAGACCAAGCTGCCGGCCGATGCGCCGGTAGCAGAGAAAGCCCTGGCCTGGGTCGATGACCGCTTCCCCGCATCGAAACTGTGGAACGATCAATGGGGCAAGTACTACGCCCCCAAGAATTTCAACGTCTGGTATCTGTTCGGTTCGCTGTCGGCCCTGGTGCTGGTGCTGCAGATCGTCACCGGCATCTTCCTGACGATGCACTACAAGCCGGACGCCGCGCTGGCCTTCGGCTCGGTCGAATACATCATGCGTGAAGTCCCGTGGGGCTGGCTGGTGCGCTACCTGCACTCGACCGGCGCCTCGGCCTTCTTCATCGTGGTCTACCTGCACATGGCGCGCGGGCTGATGTACGGCTCCTACCGCAAGCCGCGCGAACTGGTGTGGCTGTTCGGCTTCGGCATCTTCCTGTGCCTGATGGCCGAGGCCTTCTTCGGCTACCTGCTGCCATGGGGGCAAATGTCGTACTGGGGCGCCCAGGTGATCGTCAACCTGTTCGGCGCCATCCCCGTGATCGGCGAAGACCTGTCGCTGTGGATTCGCGGCGACTACGTGGTCTCCGACGCCACCCTGAACCGCTTCTTCGCCTTCCACGTGATCGCGCTGCCGCTGGTGATCATCGGCCTGGTGGCCGCCCACCTGACGGCGCTGCACGAAGTGGGCTCGAGCAACCCGGACGGCATCGAGGTCAAGGAACACCTGGGCCCGGACGGCCATCCGCTCGACTCGATCCCATCGCACCCCTACTACACCACCAAGGATTTGTTCGGGGTGTCGGTATTCCTGCTGCTGTTCTCGGCAGTCGTGTTCTTCGCACCAGAGATGGGCGGCTACTTCTTGGAGTACAACAACTTCCTGCCGGCCGACTCGATGAAGACCCCGGCCCACATCGCGCCGACCTGGTACTTCACCCCGTTCTACTCGGTGCTGCGCGCCACCACGGCCGACTTCATGTACGTGCTGATGGCCGGCGTCGCCCTGTACGTGGCCTTCATCTGGCTCAAGTCGCGCCTGGCCTTCCGCACCAAGGCGATCATCGCCGTGGTCGGCCTGCTGCTGGTGATCGGCATGCTGCCGCAGGTGCTGGACGCGAAATTCTGGGGCGTGGTGCTGTTCGGTTCGTCGGTGATGATCATCGCCGGCCTGCCATGGCTCGACCACTCGCCGGCGAAGTCGCTGCGCTACCGTCCGAACTGGCACAAATGGGTGTACGCCCTGTTTGCGCTCGTGTTCGTGACCCTCGGCTACCTGGGCACCCAGTTGCCGACCGCCGCGTTCACCCTGATTTCGCAAGTGTGCACGCTGGCCTACTTTGCGTTCTTCCTCCTGATGCCGTGGTGGAGCACGATGGGCACCTTCAAGCCGGTGCCGACCCGTGTCACCTTCACCCCGCATTGATCACCGGACAAGAGCACAAGGACACGACATGAAATTGTTTGCAAAGAAACTGATTGCAGTCCTGGCGCTGGTGCCGGGACTGGCTTTCGCCGCCGAGGGCGGCATACCACTGGACCGTGCACCGGACCGCAACGACATGGCCTCGCTGCAGAATGGCGCCAAGATCTTCGTCAACTATTGCCTGAATTGCCATGCGGCGGCCTCGATGCGCTACAACCGCCTGCGCGACCTGGGCCTGTCGGAAGACCAGATTCGTGACAATCTGTTGTTTTCTGCCGACAAGGTCGGCGACATGATGACGACGGCGATGCGCCCGAAAGATGCTGCGGCCTGGTTTGGCGCGGTGCCGCCGGACCTGTCGGTGATCGCACGGGCAAAAGCCTCGCCGGCCGGATCGGGCGCCGACTACCTGTACACCTATCTGCGCAGCTTCTACCAGGACGAAACCCGCCCGACCGGGTGGAATAATATGGTGGTAGCGAATGTTGCGATGCCGCATGCGATGTGGCAGCAACAGGGGATTCGTACCGCCAAGTTCGCCGAAGAAGCCGATCCGCATGAGCCTGGCAAGATGGTGCAGAAGTTCGCCGGCTACGAGCAAGTATCGCCGGGCACCATGAGCGAGCAGGAGTTCAACGCAGCCACTGCCGACCTGGTCGCGTATATGGTCTGGATGGCCGAACCGGCCCAGGCCACCCGCAAAAAGCTGGGCGTGATCGTGCTGCTGTTCCTGTCCGTATTCGTCTTTTTGACCTGGCGTTTGAACGAATCGTACTGGAAAGAAGTGAAGTAATTCGTTTTCCTTGCCCGGTTGGCTATAATACGGGCAATCATTTTTCTGGGGTGAGTGTTAGGGAGCCACTAAAGTTCCCCTGGCGCTACACCCCTTTGTTTCTTAAGGAACTATAAACCATGATGGTTCTCTACTCCGGCACCACGTGCCCGTTCTCCCAACGCTGCCGCCTCGTCCTGTTCGAAAAGGGCATGGACTTCGAAGTGCGCGACGTCGACCTGTTCAACAAGCCGGAAGATATTTCGACCATGAACCCGTACGGCCAGGTGCCAATCCTGGTCGAGCGCGAACTCATCCTGTACGAATCGAACATCATCAACGAGTACATCGACGAGCGCTTCCCGCACCCGCAACTGATGCCGGCCGACCCGCTGATGCGCGCCCGTGCCCGCCTGATGCTGTTCAACTTCGAGAAAGAGCTGTTCGTACACGTGCACACGCTGGAAAGCGAGCGCAACAAGGCGAACGACAAGAACCACGACAAGGCCCGCGCGGAAATCCGCGATCGCCTGACCACGCTGGCTCCGCTGTTCCTCAAGAACAAGTACATGCTGGGTGACGAGTTCTCGATGCTGGACGTCGCGATCGCTCCGCTGCTCTGGCGCCTGGACCACTACGGCATCGAGCTGTCGAAGACCGCGGCGCCGCTGATGAAGTACGCCGAGCGTATCTTCTCGCGTCCGGCCTATATCGAGGCGCTGACCCCGTCCGAGAAAGTGATGCGTCGTTGATGTGTTCTGGGGTGGGATGCTTTTGCGTTCCGCCTCTGTTCGCTGTATCGCTTCACACGCGCCGGTTTTGGACGTCCGTCGGACGATTCCGGTAAACTGGCGCAAACGCCTGTATTTCTAGACAACACCACCATGGCAGAGATCTCCACCAAACCCTACCTGCTGCGCGCCATCTACGAATGGTGCACGGACAGCGGCTTCACGCCCTATATCGCCGTCAAGGTCGATGGCGGAACCACCGTGCCGATGGAATATGTTCGCAAGGGCGAGATCATCCTGAACATCAGCTACGGCGCGACGTCGGGGCTGAAGATGGACAATGACGCGATCCACTTCCGTGCGCGCTTCAATGGCGTGTCGCGCGAGATCTATATCCCGGTTCATAACGTGTTGGCGATTTATGCCAATGAGAATGGGCAGGGGATGGCGTTCGAGGTGGGTGCGGCGCCTGAGGCTGATGATCAGTCGTCGGGTGCTTCGGCCGAGAGTGCGCCGGCTGCGCCGGCCTTGTCGGCCGTGCCGTCGAAGGGTGTGGATTCGCCGGTGGTGGCGGATGCGCCGCCTACTGTTCCTGGCGGGGATGATGAGCCGCCCAAGAAGGGTGGACGTCCGACCTTGACCCGGATCAAATAGCGTATAATCGTTGTCTTAAGGTCATGCCGACTTAGCTCATCAGGTAGAGCAGTTGATTTGTAATCATCAGGTGGCGGGTTCGAGTCCTGCAGTCGGCACCAGTCATTCGAACAAAAAGCCCAGTCAACTCGACTGGGCTTTTTGTTAAGTCGGTGCCATCTGTATGCCATATGAGCTTTGAGAATGCACATATGCTGTTTCCATAAGTCAAGTAAATTAAAAAATTACAACATAGATATTTGCCGTTGTGGCCATCGATGAATCGCTGTAAATTACACGCACCGATTGCACATCGCACAGATTGAGACGATTGATAAAGACTATGGCACCGCCGTCCGCAAAGAAATCCTCTGCTCGCACGTCTCCGCCCCCGGCTCCCACGCTGGTAAGTAAGGGAAGCACTTCGGAACAGATCGCCGAGACGCACACTGAAGAGCTAGTCATTGCGCTTTGCGGCCCGATTGGCTCGCCGCTTCACAGTGTTGCTGAAGAAATTCAGCGGATGATCAGAGACACATTTGGATATGACAAAGCCGAGATAATAAGATTAAGTGATTTCATAGGACATCACGCGGCGAAAGTCGATGTTGAAATCCCTGCAAATGATTCTTTCGAACGCATAACGTCTCAAATTGATGCGGGGAATAAGCTTAGAGAGAGATTCGGCCTAAGTATTCTCGCGGAGCTTGCTGTTGAAAAAATTCGATTTGAACGAGAAGAGTTCAAATTAGAAAGTAAAGCGCATAACTACGCTCCGCGCAGAATTTGTCACATCATTGACTCTATAAAGAACAAGGAAGAGCTCGCCATGCTCAAACTTGTCTACCGTGACATGTTATATGTCGTGGGCGTCTTTTCTCCGTTGTCAGTTCGTGAAACCAACATTGCGCAACGAAATCACTTGGATGGCGGAGATGTTCACACACTTATAGACAGGGACTCTGGCGAAGAATCGAAAGCGGGACAAACTGTATCAGATACCTTTCCACAAAGCGATTTCTTTCTTCGCATTGACAAGACCACAGATTCTGAAACAATAAAAAAGGTTGAACGCTTTCTACATTTGATTTTAGGAACGAAAGTAATTACGCCAACCCCCGCTGAGTCAGCAATGTATGCGGCAGCAATGGCAAGTGCTAATTCTGGCTGCCTCTCTCGCCAAGTAGGCGCCGCTGTTACAGATGCGAACGAGCATGTTTTAAGTACTGGCTGGAACGACGTTCCACGATTTGGAGGTGGTTTATACCAAGAAGGAATCGATGATAGTCGGTGTTGGAATCATGGAGGCGGAAAATGCTTTAATGATGAGGAAAAAAATTTCTTCGCCAACGAACTGGTTGATGCGCTTAAAGAGATCATTCCAGTTACTAGTAAAGAAAAAGCAAGAACACTTCTTCGCAAAAGCGGCAAGCTAGGCGGCTTAATAGAATTCTCTAGGGCAATTCATGCAGAGATGCACGCAATTTTGGGCGCTGGCAGAATTGCGGGAGACAAGCTTGTAGGCGGAAAAATCTTTGTTACTACGTACCCTTGCCATTCCTGTGCTCGTCACATTATTGCCGCTGGAATAACTGAGGTCTACTACATCGAACCGTACAGGAAGAGCTTGGCGATTAAACTACATGGCGACGCGATTTCTGAACTTGAGTTAGACTCAAAAAAAGTACGTGTTCTTGCTTATGATGGTGTTGCACCCTCTAAATTTTTGTCATTATTTAGAGTAGCACCGAATTCCAGGAAGTCCGCAGGGAAATTAATTAGAGTTCCATTGAAAGAAGCCAGACCACGTATCGAAAAGAGTTTAGAATCGTTACCCTCACGAGAGGCAATCGTAGTAGCATCATTAATGGAAAAGAAACTTCTCCCACAGGAGGGGCAAAATGAACAAAATCCCATCACAACAGCTTAGTTTTGATTTCGATACCGCTGCAGAAACTTGTCGACCACAGCTGTCGCCATTTTCTGAACATGCGACCTTATTAGTAAATCGCCGCAGTGTGAGAAATAATTCTTCTACACCTGAAGAAAATGTAAAGGAAGTGGTTAATCTTTGCAATTTCAGAGAAGTAAAACAGCAACAAAAGGTATCAAAGATATATCAAGGCATTCTTGAGTCAATAAGCCATATTGCGTAGACGCTCTACTTTTCACAGAGATATTTGATCTTTAAATAAAGATCAAGACGCGCCATTCCAGCAAGCAGAGATTTTTCAACACCAAATTTTAATGGCTAAGTGATTCTGGATTTAGTTTAGATGCCAAATAAATATCCTTAATTGAAAATATTCAGCATCAACGGCCACTGGCACTTATTTATATTTTCTCACTCATCTATCTAAAAGGTTGATGAGGAATCATAAGAGTATGGCATGAAGCGTATCAAGGTCTATACATTCAGATCGGAAGAAATGACGTTCGCTAGACTAAGACGATTTCTGGAAGAAATTCACTACAGGTTTATTTTTTAAGCTAGTCTTTGCAATAAGGTAGTGAAAAAGCGCTGTGCGCTGGAAGTCAAATTAAATATTTTCCCGCCATGTCTTTGAGTCCGATAGCTATCTCACCTTGAGCACTAGCTTGGCACCATGCAACAATTTGGGATACACCACCGGAATCGTCATCATCGTGCTGCCGATCGCCATCAACAGCAGCGCTGTGAACGTCTCACTGGTGATGACGCCCTTGTCGAGCAAGATATTCGAGAAAATGATCATGATCAGCGCCTTGGTCTGCAACAACCACCCAATGATCGACGCCTCTTCCCTGCTCCAGCCAAGAATGCGCCCGGCAATCCGCACTCCCATCAGCTTGCCCGACACCGACGCCGCCAACAACACCGCCGCGGCAATAAACACCGCTGCCCCACCAACCGCCCAATTGGTACGCAACCCGGTGCTCAAGAAATAAACAGGCATCAGCACCAGCAAGACGTTGTGACGCAAGAAATCGAGCTGCTTCTGATCAAACCAATCCGCATCCATCACCGCACCAGCCAGGAACGCCCCCACCATATAGTGCAGCCCCGCCCAATCCGCAGCAAAGCCGCAAATCACCAGCCACACCAGCATCACGAACCACCGATCCCGCTCCGGGATACTCACCATCAAGCGCCGGAACAATTTGGTCGCCACGATAAACACCAGGAAGAACCCCAGCTGCCGCCCCACCCGCTCCCAATCGAGCAGAATCAGCGCCAGCACGCCCCAGATGGCGATATCGTCCAGGCTCGCATACCGCAAAATCCTCTGTCCCAGCGGCTGTCTTAAAATCTCCAGCTTTTCCATCAGCAGAATCAGGATAGGCAGCGCAGTCACCGCACAAGCCATCCCCACCCCAAGCACGAACTGCCACCCCTGCGCCTGCGGCCCGATCCAGCCAGCGAACCCCAGCATCCCCGCCGCCACCACGCTGCCAAACACCAGCGGCACGCCCAGCGCCAGCCCGGCTGTGATACTGCTCTCGCGCCGATGCTCCCACGCCTTCTTGAGATCGAGCTCGATCCCCGCCAGCATCACGAAGATCATCACCGCCCACCAGGCGATCCCGTTCAGCGATTGAATGACCTGGGGATTGAAGACGAAGCTGTAATACTCTGGATACGCCTTGCCCAGAACGCCAGGCCCCAGCAGCACACCGGTGATGATCTGCACGATGACCAGCGGCGCCCAGTAATCGGTATTGCCGAGCCGCCAGATCAGGTAGGGGACGGCGAAGATCAGCAGCATCGCGATCAGGTAAATTTCGGTGGTGGCCATTGCGCTGTGCATGGTCGGTCTCTCGGATAATTATTATGATGATGAGGTCGCCATGCGACGGCATAGCGATACCCCTAGCTCCCCGGGAGTATCCTCGTAAATATGAGGCCTGAGCAACGCCAAACCTGAATCATTCCTGAAGATTCATGCCAAAATGACATATTGCAAGTTTAATTTGACCCTGAATTAACGCGATGCTATAGTCGGGCCAAGCCGATGGTAACGTTTCCAAACTTACCAAAACAATAACGGCATCAATGGAGACAAGATGGTCACACCCCGCAACCTGGCTGCAGCCCGCGCATGGCTGTGCGCCGCTGCTTTCGCGCTAGGCTTCGCACTGGCCAACGCTGCCGCGCCCAAGGCGGAAGTCATCCACTGGTGGACCTCCGGCGGCGAATCGAGCGCCGTCAAGCAGGTCGCCCAAGCTTATCGCGCTGCCGGCGGCGTGTGGATCGACAGCGCCATCGCGGGCGGCGACCAGTCGCGCGCAGTCACCATCAACCGCATCATCGGCGGCAATCCGCCGACCGCCGCCCAGTTCAACACCTCCAAGCAGTTCACCGACGTCATCGAGCAGGACATGCTCAACAACGTCGACCTGGTCGCCAAGGCCCAGGACTGGGACCGCATCCTGCCCGAGCCGCTGATCGACGTGATCAAGCACGACGGCCACTACTACGCGGTGCCGCTCAACATCCACATGCAGACCTGGATCTGGTACTCGAAGGCCGCCTTCCAGAAGGCCGGCATCGACAAGGAGCCGGCCAGCATCGACGAACTCTTCGCCGCCCTCGACAAACTGAAAGCCGCCGGCCTGGTGCCGCTGGCCCACGGCGGCCAGTCGTGGCAAGAGACCGTGCTGTTCTCGGCCCTGCTGGCCAATATCGGCGGCCGCGAACTGTATCTGAAAGTGATCCGCGACCGCGACCAGGCCACCATCCTGTCGCCGCAGTTTCGCAACGTGCTGCTCACCTTCAAGCGCATGAAGTCCTATGTCGATCCAGGTTCGCCGGGTCGCAACTGGAACGACGCCACCGCGATGCTCATCAGTGGCAAGGCCGGCTTCCAGGTGATGGGCGACTGGGCCAAGGGCGAATTCACCAATGCCGGCCAGCTGCCCGGCCAGCACTACGGTTGCATCCCCGGTCTCAAGCCCGACACGCCCTATCTGATGCAGGGCGACGTCTTCGTCTTCCCGCGCACGAACAAGGCCGACGCGATCAAGGCCCAGCAGCTGCTGGCCAACGTCGTGTCGCAGCCCGAGTTGCAAGTCTCGTTCAGCAAGCTGAAAGGCTCGATCCCGGTGCGTACCGATGTCGATGCGTCGCAGCTCGACCTGTGCGCGCAGAAGGGCATCGAGATCATCAAGGACCGGAGCCGCCAGCTGGGCGTCACCGAGGTCTATCTGACCCCGGACCAGAACGGCGCCATGCAGGACATCCTGACCGCCTACTGGAATATGGACATGAACGTCGACCGGGTCCAGCGCAGCATCGCCAACGCCCTCAAATACTGACGCCATGCTCGCCCAACGCCACTACGTCCGCCTCGCTCCCCACTTCGCCTTGCTCCCGATGGCGCTGGTGGTACTGGGCGCCTATATCGGCGGCGCGTTGTGGACCTTGCGTACCTCGTTCACGGCCTCGCGCACCTTCCCGTCCGATAACTTCATCGGCGCGGCGCAGTACGTGCGCCTGTTCGACAACGAGCGCTGGCTGCTGTCGCTGCATAACCTCGCCGTCTACGGCGTGGCCTTCATCGTCGCCTGCATGGTCATCGGCTTCCTGCTGGCCGTCTTCATCGACCAGAACGTCAAGGGCGAAGGCCTGCTGCGCACCGTGTTCCTGTATCCGTACGCGATGTCCTTCATCGCCACCGGCCTCGTATGGCAATGGCTGCTGGCGCCCGGCAGCGGCATCGAAGGCGCCGTGCGCCAGATGGGATTTCCAGGCTTCTCGTTCGACTGGATCGTGCACCAGGACCTGGTGATCTACACCGTCGTCATCGCCACCGTGTGGCAGGCCTCGGGCCTGGTGATGGCGCTGATGCTGGCCGGCCTGCGCGGCATCGATCCCGAAATTTATAAAGCCGCGCGCCTGGACGGCATCCCGGCCTGGCGCGTGTATTTGCAGATCGTCCTGCCGATGCTGGGGCCGTCGGTTGCCACCGTATTCCTGCTGCTGGCCACCGCGGTCGTGAAACTGTTCGACGCCGTGGTCGCGATGACCCAGGGCGGTCCCGGCATCGCCAGCGAAGTGCCGGCCAAGTTCATCATGGACCACCTGTTCCTGCGCTCGAATATCGGCCTGGCCTCGGCCGGCGCGGTCACGCTACTGCTCCCGGTGCTGGCCCTGCTCGCGCCGTATGCCTACGCCCGCAGCCGCCGCGCGCGCCTGAACGGAGGCCACGCATGAGCCATCATTCGCTGCAGGCGATCGCGCCACCCATACCTGGCCACGCCACCCAGACCGCGCGCCGCAAGCGCCTGTTCACACCGGCGCGCATCGGCATCTATGCCTTCCTGTTCAGCGCCGCCCTGTTCTTCTTGCTGCCGCTGTACGTCATGATCATCACCTCGTTCAAGCCGATGGACGAGATCCGCATGGGTAATGTGTTCGCCCTGCCCGCTGCCGCTACGCTCGAGCCATGGCGCGCAGCCTGGGGCGCGGTCAGCCACGGCTTCTGGAATTCGGTGGCGATCGCCGTGCCCAGCACCGTGATCCCGATCCTGCTCGGCGCCGTCAACGGCTATGCGCTGTCGTTCTGGCGTCCGCGCGGCGCCAACCTGCTGTTCGGCGTGCTGCTGGCCGGCGCCTTCATTCCCGTGCAGGTCATGATTTATCCGCTGGTGTGGATGATGGCGCATGCGGGCGTGTTCGGTTCGCTGCCGGCGATCGTGGTGGTCCACGTCATCTTCGGCATGCCGCTCATGACGCTCTTGTTCCGTAACTACTATGCCTCGGTGCCGCACGAGCTGTTCCAGGCCGCGCGCATCGACGGTGGCGGCTTCTGGCGCATTTTTATTCAAGTGATGCTGCCGATGTCGCTGCCGATCATCGTCGTGGCCGCGATCATGCAGGTCACCGGTGTCTGGAACGACTACATCCTGGGCCTGGTGTTCGCCGGTCGCGAGAACCTGCCGATGACGGTCCAGCTGAACAACGTGATCAACACCACCACCGGCACCCGCCTGTACAACGTCAATATGGCCGCGACCATCCTGACGGCCGCGGTGCCGCTGGCGATCTACTTCATCTCCGGACGCTGGTTCGTGCGCGGCATCGCCGCCGGCGCCGTGAAAGGCTAGGGTTAAGCTCGACATGTCCAACGTCCACCTGCGCAAACTGTGCATCACCCGCGGCAGCAACGAGATCATTCGCGATCTCGATTTGCAGATCGAGCCGGGCGAATTTCTCGTGCTGCTCGGCCCATCGGGCTGCGGCAAATCGACCCTGTTGCACAGCATCGCCGGCCTGATCGACCTGTCCGGCGGCGCGATCGAGATCGGCGGGCGCGACATGAGCTACGCCGATCCGAGCGAGCGTGGCATCGGCATGGTGTTCCAGTCGTATGCGCTGTATCCGACCATGACGGTCGAGAAGAATATGTCGTTTGGCCTCAAAATCTCCGGCACGCCGAAGGCGGAAGTGCAGCGTCGCGTGCGCAAGACGGCCGAGATGCTGCAGCTCGACGCCCTGCTCGACCGCAAGCCTTCGCAGCTTTCGGGCGGCCAGCGCCAGCGCGTCGCGATCGGCCGCGCACTGGTGCGCGAAGCCGGCGTCTACCTGTTCGACGAGCCGCTGTCGAACCTCGACGCCAAGCTGCGCGCTGAACTGCGGCGCGAACTCAAAATGCTGCACCAGACGCTCGGCTCGACCATGATCTATGTGACCCACGACCAGGCCGAGGCGATGACGCTCGCGACCCGCATCGTGGTGATGCAGGGCGGCCGCATCCAGCAGATCGGCACGCCGGCCGAGGTCTACGACACGCCGGCCAACCGCTTCGTGGCCGGCTTCCTCGGTTCGCCGTCGATGAATTTCATCGATGGCAGCGTCGATGCGCAAGGCCGCTTCAGCGCCAGTGTAATCACCTTGCCACTCGCAGGCGGTGCGTCGGCCGGCGCGGTCACGCTGGCCGCGCGTCCAGAACATATTCACATCGACGACAACGGCCCCTTGAGCGCGACGGTCACCCTGGTCGAACCGATGGGCAATCACCAGGTGGTGTGGCTCGACTGCGGCGGCCAGGCGCTGTCCTGCATCGAGCACGATGGACGTTCGCTGGCATCCGGCCAGACGGTACGCTTCGCGATCGACGCAAGCCGTGTTTCGTTGTTCGATCCTAAAAATGGACAACGCTTATGACGGATGGATGCCATCCGCACGCGGATGCAGTATGCTTGGCGGTTGTTTTGATTAACGTATTTATCAAATAGGGATCGCGGTGGCGACAATCAAGGACGTAGCGCGGTTGGCTGGAGTAGGTCTCGGCACCGCCTCGCGCGTGGTCAGCGGCAAGGGCTCGGTATCGCCGGCCACGCTCGAACGCGTGCGCAAGGCGATCGACGAGCTGGGCTTCCGTCCCTCGCACGCGGCGCGCGCCCTGCTGTCCGGCACCAGCCGCATGGTCGGCGTCTACATCCCCGTGTTGTCAGGCACCTTCTACACGCCGATCCTGCAGATCATCGACACCGAACTGCGCGCGGCCGGCCTGCACATGGTGGTCGCCTTCGGCGTCGGCCTGGGCGACGCGCGTAACCAGGCGATCGAGGGCATCGAGTTCCTGATCGAGCGTGGCTGCGATGGCCTGATCATGATGACCAGCGCCCTGCTCGACGAAGACATCGCGGCCCTCGGCGGCAAGCGGCGCCTGATCGTCGCGCTGAACCACGACTTCAAGGACATCCCGGAGCAGTGCTTCACGGTCGACCATGCGCAAGGCGGCCGGCTGGCGGCGCAGACCCTGCTCGAGCATGGCCACCGCGACATCGCCGTCATCGCCGGCCCCAGCGCGCTGGTCGACAACGTGGCGCGTATCGATGGCTTCATGCACGAGCTGAAGGCCAACGGCGTCGACACCGACAAGGTGTGGCTGGTCGAAAGCGACTTCTCGCCGCAGGGCGGCTGGCATGCGGCCAAGGCCCTGGTCGAATCGAAGACGCCATGCACCGCCCTGTTCTGCGCCAACGACGAGATGGCGGTCGGCGCCCTGTCGTACTTCCAGGAAGCCGGGATCAGCGTGCCGCGCGACCTGTCGGTGATCGGCTACGACGACACGCCGAGCGCGCAATTCTCGGCGCCGCGCCTGACCTCGGTGCACATGCCGTGGCGCGAGATGACGCAGAACGGCATCAACGCCCTGCTGAACCGCTGCTACGACCTGAAGCGCCCGGTAGCGCGCAGCTTCCCGGTCGACGTGACCATGCGCGCCTCGCTGGCCAGGGTTGGCGCCAAGGCCAAAAGCGCGAAGAGCGGCAAGAGCAAAGGCAAGAGTAAAAGTGAGTGAGGCGTGTTTGCCTCATCCACGGCCGCGTGCGGCCTTTTTTTGGCGCCGGACTGGAAAGCTTTCCAATGTCTTGTTAAGCTGTCCCAAAATTTAATTGAGTACAACACCAAAACCTGAAGCGAGACCATGACCACTGCCACCCGACCCGAGCCTTCCGCGCCGCAGCGCAGCGATTTCGCCCGCGACTTCCTGTGGGGCTGCGCCACCTCGTCGTACCAGATCGAAGGCGCCGGCCGTGAAGACGGCCGCGTGGAATCGATCTGGGACCGCTTCGCCGCCACCCCCGGCACGATCCGCGACGGCTCCGATGGCCTGGTGGCCTGCGACCACTATCACCGCTGGCCGGAAGACTTCGACATCGCGCGCGGCATGGGCCTGAACGCCTACCGCTTCTCGTTCGCCTGGCCGCGCATCTATACCGGCGTGAATGGCCAGCCGAACCAGCAAGGCCTGGACTTCTATTCGCGCCTGGTCGACGGCATGCTCGAACGCGGTCTGCAGCCATGGGCCACCTTGTACCACTGGGACCTGCCGCAGGCGCTGCAGGACGCCGGCGGCTGGGAAAACCGCGCCACCATCGATGCCTTCCTCGAGTACACCGATGCCATGACGCGCACCCTGGGCGACCGGGTCAAGCACTGGATCACCCACAACGAACCGTGGTGCACGGCCATCATCGGCAACTTCGAAGGCTGGCATGCGCCGGGCAAGACTGACCTCAAGGCCGCGCTGCAGGTCGCGCACAATGTGCTGGTCTCGCACGGCAAGGCAGTGCCGCTGATCCGCGCCAACGTGCCGGATGCGAAAGTGGGCATGGCGGTCAGCCTGCACCCGCTGCGCGCCGCCAGCGACAGCGCGGAAGATAAAGCCGCGATGGAGCGCCACGACGGCCTGCGCTACCGCTGGTTCCTCGACCCGCTGTTCGGCCGCGGCTATCCGGAGGCCACGCGCGAACGGTTCGGCGCCGCGGCGCCCGACGTCGCGCCGGGCGATATGGAAGCAATCGCCGTCAAGACCGACTTCATGGGCGTGAACTACTACTTCCCCGAGGTCATCAAGCACGAAGAAGGGCACGCGCCGCTCGACGCGAAAGTGCTGCCGACCACCAGCGGCGAGATCACCGCGATGGGCTGGCCGGTGTCGCCGGAAGGCTTCACTGAACTGCTCACCCGCATCGAGAACGACTACCACCCGGGCCCGATGTACGTCACCGAGAACGGTTCCGCCTTCGAGGATGCCGTCGGCCCGGATGGCGAGATCGACGACGTCCAGCGCCGCCACTACCTGATGCGCCACCTGGCCGCGATGAAGGAGGCGATCGACCAGGGCGCGCCAATCAAGGGCTATTTCGCCTGGAGCCTGCTCGACAACTTCGAATGGGCCGAAGGTTATCTGCGCCGCTTCGGCCTGGTGCACATCGATTACGCCACCCAGCAGCGCCGCCTGAAGAACAGCGGCAAATGGTATGGTTCCTTCCTGCGCCAGGAATGAGCTTTCACATCAACATAAAATAAAGCGAGACAACCCATGACCTTCAAGCTTCGTCCTTCCACGCTGGCCCTTTCCATCGCCCTGGTCCTGCCGGCCATCTGCGGCGCTGCCGCCCCGGTCGACACCAGGCTGGCCGACTGGCCGCGCGTGACCAGCGCCATCAAGAAGGACGACGCGATCGAGAAGCGGGTCCAGGAAATCGTCAGCAAGATGACCCTGGCCCAGAAGGTCGGGCAGATGACCCAGCCCGAGATCAAGACCACCAGGCCGGAAGACGTGACGAAGTACTACCTCGGTTCGGTCCTGAACGGCGGCGGCAGCTGGCCAAACAATAACAAGGCGGCCGACGCGAAGGAATGGCTGGCGCTGGCCCAGGCCTACCACGAGGCCTCGATGAAGACCGATATGGCGATCAAGGTGCCGGTGGTGTGGGGCACGGATGCGGTCCATGGCCACAACAACGTGCCGGGCGCCACCCTGTTCCCGCACAATATTGGCCTGGGTGCGGCGCGCAATCCGCAGCTGATGCGCGAGATCGGCGCCGCCACCGCCAAGGCCGTGCGCGCGACCGGCATCGCCTGGGTGTTCGGCCCGACGCTGGCCGTGGTGCGCGACGACCGCTGGGGCCGCACCTACGAAAGCTATGCCGAGCATCCGGAGGTCGTGCGCAGCTATGCCGGCGAATACGTGAAGGGCATGCAGGGCGCGTTCAAGGACGACGCCAACACCATCGCCACCGCCAAGCACTTCATCGGCGACGGCGGCACCAGGAACGGCAAGGACCGCGGCGTGACCGAGGCCAGCCAGGCCGACCTGATCAACATCCACGGCGCCGGCTACTTCCCGGCCCTGAACGCGGGCGCGCAGACCGTGATGGCCTCGTTCAACAGCTGGACCGATACCGCCAGCGGCAAGGAGTATGGCAAGCTCCATGGCAGCAAGGAAGCGCTGACCGACATCCTCAAGACCAGGATGGGCTTCGACGGCTTCGTCGTCACCGACTGGAACGGCCACGGCGAAGTGAAGGGCTGCCGCAACGACAGCTGCGCCCAGGCGATCAATGCCGGCAACGACATGGTCATGGTGCCGGACGACTGGAAGGCCTTCATCGCCAACACCATCAAGCAGGTCGAGGCAGGCGAGATCCCGATGTCGCGCATCGACGACGCGGTGTCGCGCATCATCCGCGTCAAGCTGCGCGCCGGCCTGTTCGACAAGAGCCCGGTGCAGAACGCCCATGCCGGCAAGGACGACGCCATGCAGGCGCGCGCATTGGCGCGCCAGGCGGTGCGCGAATCGCTGGTGCTGCTCAAGAACGAAGGCCCGGCGCTGCCCCTGAAACGCGGCCAGAAGATCCTCGTGGTCGGCAAGAGCGCCGACGAGCTGTCGAACCAGAGCGGCGGCTGGTCGATCACCTGGCAGGGCACTGCCACCACCAATGCCGACTTCAAGAATGCCGACACCATCCTGACCGGCATCCGTGAAGCGGCCGGCAAGGACAACGTCACCTTCAGCCTCGATGCGAAAGGCGTCGACGTGTCGAAGTTCGACGTCGTGGTCGCCGTCATCGGCGAGCGTCCGTATGCCGAAGGCGACGGCGACATCCACCCATCGGGTACCTTGCGCCACAGCAGCCGCTATCCGGAAGATCTCGCCGTGCTGAAAGCCGTCGGCGGCAAGGGCAAGCCGGTGGTCACGGTGATGGTCATCGGCCGTCCGGTGTTCGCCAACGACCTGCTGAACCTCTCGGACACCTTCATCTCGGCCTGGCTGCCGGGATCCGAGGGCAAGGGCGTGTCGGACCTGCTGGTCGAAGGCCAGCAGCGCCACGACTTCCGCGGCGTGCTGCCATTCTCGTGGCCGAAGTCGGCCTGCCAGATCAAGCTGAACGTGGGCGACAAGGATTACGCGCCGCTGTTCGCCTACGGTTATGGCTTGAAGGTCGCGACGCGTTCCAAGCTGGGCAAGCTGGATGAAAGCTATCCGCAAGGCGGCTGCAGCGCCGGCAACACCTTCCCGGTGTTCAGCCAGGCCGACCGCCTGAGCTACCCGCTGGCCATTCGCAGCGGCCAGCAGACCACCGTGCTCGGCGCCGACCTGAACGCCAGCTTCAAGCTGCCGAACATCACCGTCACCACCGCCCATGTCAATACCCAGCAGGACGCCAAGCTGGGCGCCTGGACCGGCCCGGCCACGCTGGAAGCACGCGGCGCACGCGCCATCACGCTGCCGGCGGCCGCGGTCAAGGATGGCGCACTGCGCTTCGACACCATCGTCGCCAAGGCCCCGGCCGGCAAGGTGACGCTGTCGATGCGCCAGGGTGCCACCAGCGTCGACCTGGATGCGACCGCCCTGTTCAAGCGCCTGGCCGTCGGCGCCAAGAACACCGTCGCGATTCCGCTGGCCTGCTTCCAGGCCAAGGGCCTCGACCTGGCCAAGGTCGATACGCCGTTCGCCGTCACCAGCGATGCCGAGTTCTCGGCGGCCTTCGCCAATATCGAGATCGCCGGCGGCGCGGCGAAGGAAGCAGGCGCCGTGCAGTGCGGTGAACTGAAATGACGCAGGAGGTGACCACTGGGCTGCGGTTGCTGGCCGACGTCGGCGGCACCAACGCGCGTTTCGCCCTGCAGTCGCTTGCGGGCGCGGGGTTCGACGACATCGAGGTACTGGCGGCCGCCGGCTACCCGAGCCTGGGCGAGGCGATGCGCGCTTACCTGGCCAATGCCAGGGCGCGTGGGTTCGCGGTCGACACCGTCCGCCATGCGGCGATCGCGATCGCCAATCCGGTCGAGGGCGACGAGATCAGGATGACCAATCATCACTGGAGCTTCTCAATCGAAGCCCTGCGCGTCGAACTGGGCTTGGCTACCCTGCTGATGGTGAACGACTTCGCCGCGCTGGCGATGTCGCTGCCGCACCTGGCCCAGGACGGCCGCCGGCAGATCGGCGGCGGCATCGAGCTGCCGAACCGGACGATCGGCCTGGTCGGCCCCGGCACCGGCCTTGGCGTCTCGGGCGTGGTACCGGCGGGCGAGCGCTGGATCCCGCTGTCCGGCGAAGGGGGACACGTCAGCTTCGCGCCGGTCACCCGCGACGAGGTGGCGATCCTGGAAGCGCTGTGGGGAGAATACGGCCACGTCTCGGCCGAGCGCCTGCTGTCGGGGATGGGCATGGAGCTGATCCACTGGGCCCGCACCGGCAAGCGTCTCAAGGCGGCCGACATCAGCGCCGCGGCGCTGGATGGGTCGTCGAGCGACTGCCGCGGCTCGGTCGACGTGTTCTGCGCCATCCTGGGCAGCGTGGCCGGCAACGTCGCGCTGACCCTCGGCGCGACCGGCGGCGTGTATATCGGCGGCGGCATCGTGCCGCGCCTGGGCCCCATCTTCGAACAATCCGCGTTCCGCGCGCGCTTCGAGGACAAGGGGCGTCTTGGTGACTATCTGTCGCGCATTCCGACCTACCTGATCACCGAACAATATCCCGCGCTGCGCGGGGTTTCGGCTATGCTGTCGGGTCATATCGCTACTCTGCAATAACAACGGAGACTCCATGCAGAACCCAATCCAGAACCCCACCGTGGCCAGCGCGGCCGTGGACGGGGAGCGCAACCAGCACACCGGTGCGCTGGTCATCGTTACCATCCTGTTCTTCATGTGGGGCCTGATCACGTCGCTGAACGACGTCCTGATCCCGCACCTGAAGTCGATCTACACCCTCACCTATATGCAGGCGATGCTGGTGCAGTTCTGCTTCTTCGGCGCCTATTTCATCGTCTCACTGCCGGCCGGCGCCCTGATCCGCCGCCTGGGCTACCAGAACGGCGCCGTCACGGGCCTCCTGATCGCGGCCGCCGGTTGCGCCCTGTTCTACCCGGCCTCGAACGGCGGCTACGGCATGTTCCTGTTCGCGCTGTTCGTGCTGGCCAGCGGCATTACCATCCTGCAGGTGGCGGCCAATCCCTACGTCACCGCACTGGGACCGGCGCGCACCGCGGCCAGCCGCCTGACCCTGACGCAAGCCTTCAACTCGCTCGGCACCACCGTGGCGCCGGCGCTGGGCGGCATCCTGATCCTGTCGACGGTCGTCCTCTCGGCCGACCAGCTGGCGCTGCTGCCGGAAGCCGAACAGGCCGCGCACCGTGCGGCCGAAGCTGCAGCCGTACAAGGACCTTACCTGGGCCTGGCCGCCGCACTGGTGCTGCTGGCGGTGATGTTCGCCATGGCGCGCCTGCCGAAGATCGCCTTCGAAGACACCACCGCCGCGGTCGACGCCAAGGGCGGCGCGATGTCGTACCGCCACCTGGTGCTGGGCGCGCTGGGCATCTTCCTGTACGTCGGCGCCGAGGTGAGCATCGGCAGCTTCCTGATCAACTTCATCGGCGAGCCGCACATCGCCGGCCTGTCGCACGCCGACGCGGCGCGCTACGTCAGCATGTACTGGGGCGGCGCCCTGGTCGGCCGCTTCATCGGCTTCGCCGTGATGCGTTACGTGAGCCCGGGCAAATCGCTGGCGGTCACCGCGCTCGGTTCGATCGCGCTGGTCCTGACCGCGACCTTCACCGAGGGCAGCCTGGCGATGTGGGCGATCGTGGCGGTGGGCCTGTGCAACTCGATCATGTTCCCGACCATCTTCAGCATGGCGCTGCACGGCCTGGGCAAGTTCACCGGCCAGGGCTCGGGCATCCTGTGCATGGCCATCGTCGGCGGCGCCGTGGTGCCGTTCGCGCAGGGCATCCTGGCCGACACCATCGGCCTGCAGATTTCCTTCCTGGTGCCGGCGGCCTGCTACCTGTTCATCATGTACTACGGCGTGAAGTACGCCAATCTGCATAAAGAGAAGATCGCCGCCGAGTAATCGACGTCGGCGCAAGAAAAAAGGCCCGCGGCATGCTGCGGGCCTTTTTTATTATCGGTTCAGGCGCTTGATGAGCTGCGCGCGAACCATGCGCGAGGCATTGTCGTCGAGCGGCGCCAAGAGGCCGCGCGCGGCTTCCGGGATGTGTGCCGCGGTATCGGCATCGGCCTCGAACACGTAGTGGCGGAACAGTTCGGCCCAGGCCGCGCGCTGGCTTGGGGGCAGGTCGCGCACCGTCATCAGGGCGTGCATCAGGGCGTTGTTGGGCGTGTCCATCCAGTCCGGCGACTGGCGCCACCAGTAATTGACCAGCACATTGAAGCCGTCCAGCGCCTCGACGTGGTGCCACCACATGCTGGGCACGAAGATCGCGTCGCCCGGAGCCATCTCGGCCACCTGGGCGTGCTCCAGCGCCTCGGCAAAGCGCGGAAAGCGCGCGAAATCGGGCTGCCTGAAATCCACCAGGCTGATGGGCTGGCCGGCCGGGGTCAGGTCGATCGGGCCGACGTAGAGATTGTGCTGCTGGCCCGGCGGGAACAGGGTAAAGCGGCGGTGGCCGGCGCCGATGCAGGCCAGGTTGTCCGGCAGATCGTAGTGGGCCGAGATGCGGGTGCGGTTGCCGATCCAGATGCTGGCCAGCGGGTCGCGCGGGCCCAGGTCGACGTCGTTCTCGCGCCTGAAGCCCGGCAGCGCGCCGTCGATCGTGGTGGAACCGACGTAGATGGCCGGCGCCCTTGGCGTGGCCAGGTGTTTTTCCAGTTCGCCCAGCACGGCGTCGAGCCGCAACCGCATGGGCTGGAAATTGAAACCGTCCAGCGCCTCGTTGTAGAAGAAGCGGCCGTCGATCTCGGGCGCCCCGAGCATGGCATTGACGGTGGCGTCGACATACCAGCGGCGCAGGTAGGCGATGGCGGCCTGCGGTGACGAGCGCGCGGCCTGCACCACCGGCCAGTCGGCCACCAGGCCGCGCAGGAGCAGCGGCTCGGTGGATGCGAGGATCTCGGGGCCGAGGTCGGCGGGACGCAGCCCGGCGACCTCGCGCACCGGTCTAACTGGCGGCGCCATTGCGCGCGTTCCTGCGGTTCTTGCGGTCGATCAGGTCGCGGAAGTGCGACAGCGAGGCCAGCGCGAAGTACATCGGCGCCAGGTAGCCGGCCGCATGCAGTTCGGCGATGGCTGCGCCGTCGAGCGCGCCCAGGCGTTCTTCATGGATGGTGAAGAAGCCGCCCACGCGGGCTTTCTCGCCGTTGTCGAATTCGATGTCGAGCACGAAGGCATCGAGCAGCTCGTAACGCTTGAGGGCCTCGAGGAAGCCCGCGTTGGCCTGCACGCCGTTGTGGATGTTCGACAGCGTCTGGCTCATCTTCTCGAGCATGTCGGTATTGCCGCCATGCGGCTTGAACACCGGTTCGCCCTCGGTCGTGCTGATGCGCGGGTGATCGAGGTCGACCTGGATCATCAGTTCGTCGCCGTTGCGGCCGATGTAGAACGGCAGGCGCTCGTGCAGCCACGGCACCAGCGGCGCATCCCAGCGGCCGTCCTCGATGAACAGGTTCTCGTCTTGCTGGAAGCCGAGCAGCGCGATCGCCTCGTAGTTGGCGCCGTCGTCCAGCTGGCGGAAGATGATCGGATAGTGCGCCTGCAGCGAGCGGAATTCGTCGGCGAAGGTCGGCACCCAGGCGACTTCGCTGCCCAGGCCAGGGCGGTGGCCGTGGATGATGCGCAGGTCCTTGTGCTCGATATTGTTCAGCAGGGCGATGTTGGGCATGGATGTCTCGTTATCTTGTAGTGGGTGTCAGTGAAACGACAACGGCGGGCCGGCTGTTGCCGACCCGCCGTCAATACCGTCATCCGGGAAGTCTACTCCCGAACGACGGCACAGGCAAAGCTCCGATCAGAACTTGTAGCGTGCGGCCACCATGTAGCGCGGGCCCGACTGCGTCACGAACAGCACCTGGTTCTTGGTGCGGCCGTGGATGCGCTGGATCTCGTCGGTCAGGTTGATGCCTTCGAAAGACAGCGACAGGTTGTCGTTGACGTTGTAGCCGATGCTCAGGTCCAGCTGGCCGTATTTTTCGACGTAGTTCGGGTTAGGGCCCTGGCCGTCGAAGGTCGACGACAGGAACTCGTCGCGCCAGTTGTAGGCCGCGCGCACATTCCACTTGTCGTTCTCGAAGATACCCACCAGGTTGGCCGAGTCGCCCAGGCCGACCAGCGCGAACTGCTCGCCGAAGCTGCTGTTGTCGTACTTCAGGCCCGAATTGACGTAGGTGTAGTTGGCCTGGAAGCCGAAGCCGCTGTTGCCGAACATGTGCTGGACGTTGAATTCCAGGCCGCGGATACGCGCCTTCTTCTGGTTCGAGTACGAGGTGATGCGGAAGTCCGCCACCGGATCGGAGCCGATCGCGGTGATGGTGCCGGTGGCGTCGCCGGTCGCGTTGTCCGGTCCGCGCACCACGCCTTCCTGGCCGTTGAAGTTGCGGAAGATGTAGTTGCGGATGCAGGTGGTGTCCGCGACCACGCAGCCGTTGGCCAGCGCCGCGTTCCAGTAGGCGCCGCCCACTGGGGTACGCACGCCGAACGGCTGGGCGATGATCTGCGACTGGCCGGCGTAGTTATCCAGGTGCTTGCGGAAGTGGTTGATCGAGACGAAGCTCTGGCGGCCATAGTACCACTCGAGCGCCAGGTCGATGTTCTTCGACTTGACCGGCTCCAGCGCCGGGTTGCCCTGCGAACCGGTGCCGCCTTCGACGCGCGCCAGCGTGTCGAGCACCTGGCCGCCGGCGATCTGGTCGTAGCGCGGACGGCCGATGGTCTCGCCGTAGCTGAAGCGGCCCTTGAAGTCGGGACGGAACGCGATGTCGGCGTCGAAGCTCGGCAGCACGTGGTTATAGCTGCCGTCCAGGGTGGTGAAGCCCGAATCGCCGAACAGTACCGGCAGCTCGTTCTGCGAGACCCAGCTGATCGCGGTCGGCACCTGCACCAGCGCGCTCGACCTGACGTCGGTCTTCTCGTAGCGCACGCCGAACGCGGTATTGATCGGGTAGCGGGTATCCCACTCGGTGTTGAACTGCAGGTACAGGCTCTTCGACTTTTCCTCGGTACGACGGTCGGTGTCGTAGGTGGTCTTCGGCAGGTACAGCTGCGGCAGGCCCGAGGCTTGCGCCACGATGTCGCGGATTTGGCCGAAGTTGAAGGTGTGGAAGCGGTTGAACAGGTTCGGGTTGCCGCTGCCGTCGACCTGGTCGAAGTACTTCGAGAGGCTATCCGGGGTAAACAGGCTGGCCGGGTAGTTGAAGTCCGGGGTCGCGCCGCCCCAGGTGTCGCGCTGCTGGACCGAGAACGCCGAGCGGTATTTCACCTTGGTGGCGCCGACGCCGAACTTGAATTCGGACGCTTCCAGCACCTTCCAGCTGCCGTGGGTCTGGATCTGGTCGACTTCGGTCTTCATATAGCCGTTCTCGAACACCGAACCGGTGACCTGCTGCGGCGAACGCAAAAAGTCCGCGCCTTCGATGGAGAGGACCGGGAAGTCCTGCGAGAAGTCGGCGGTGGTGTTGCCACGGCTGAAGCTCGCGGTGCCGATCACATTGCTCGAACCCCATGGGCTGTCCGGCGTCGACTCGGCCGACGAGCTGTGGGCGTCGAGTTCGAGGCGCAGGGCCGAGTTCACGCGCCATGCGGCGTTGAAGCCGAGCGACTTGTTCTCGCTCTTGGTGGCGAAGTCGGAGGCGCCCATGGCAATGTCGTTGACGCCGAGCGGGATGATCTCGGTGTAGGTCAGCGGCGCGGCGAACGGGCCGTCGGTCCAGCTGCTCGACGACGGGCCGAAGTTGAACCACGCCGACATGTCGTTGCGGCGGGTGTGGATCCGGTTTTCCGAGTAGGTGTAGTCGAGGGTGGTGGTCAGGTCCTTGGTCGGGGCGAACTGGAACACCACCTGGCCGTTGGTGCGCTCGCGCTGCACGCCGGAGAGGTTGTAGTTCAGGTTCTGCGGCACCTGGTACAGGTCGTTCGGACCCGGACGGTTGGTGATGCCGGGGGTCGCGCCCGACGCATCCGGCTGCGGGATCGTGCCCCACTGGGTGTCGTCGCCGCGGAACGGGCCTTTCCAGCCATTCGGCACCGAGGCGCGGTTGTAGCCCAGATTGCGCTCCTGGTAGCTGGCCGAGATGCCGATGCCGAAGCGGCCGTCGGCCGAGGTATTGGAGTAGATGCCCGAGACTTCAGGGGTGACCTTGTCGCCGCTCTGCAGGCCGTCCGGCAGGTTGGTGGCCGAGGTGTCGTGCACGCCCTTGATGCCGATGCTGGCCTGCATGCCTGGGCGCGACAGCGGACGCGCGGTGATCACGTTGATGGTCGCGCCGACGCCGCCGGTCGGGGTCTCGGCGCGGCTCGATTTATAGACCTGCAGCTGCGAGACCGCTTCAGAGGCGATGTTGGCGAAGTCGAAGGCACGGCCGTTGCGGTCGCCCAGGTTCGAGACCGGCATCTGGCGGCCGTTGAGCAGCACCAGGTTGAAGTCGGGGCCCACGCCGCGCACGGTGATCTTCGAGCCTTCGCCGATTTCGCGGTCGATCGACACGCCCGAGATACGCTGCAGCGATTCGGCCAGGTTGGTGTCGGGGAATTTGCCGATGTCTTCGGCGACGATGCCGTCGACGAAGCCCTGCGCATTGCGCTTGAGGTTCAGCGACGATTCGAGACTGGCGCGAATGCCGGTCACGACCACGGTCTGGGCGCCCGGCTGCGCCGGGCCGGTGATCGAGCCGGTAGGGTTGCTGGCGGCGTCGGTCGCCTGGTTCGGGGCGCTGGTCGCGGTCTCGGCCGGCGCGGTCGCTTGGCTCTGCGCGAATGCCGGGATGAATGCCGAACATGCGCTGGCAACTGCCAGGCTGATCAGAGTCTGTTTCGCCTTCGGATAGTACATGTCTTCTCCTGTTTTTTTATAAATATGACCGTCGCCTAGCTACGGTGTCTCCGCCAAATCGGACGCATTGCGGCATGCGTCGTGTTTCTACATCCTTGCCTGGTCACCTCCCGACCAGGAAAACCTGCGGCGCGCGCCAAGCGGCGCAACGAGGCCGCCGGAGGGTAGCCGGTGGCCTCGTTGCGTGGATTGCCCGGTGCGCGTCGCGCTGTTTCATGTGTCCTCGGCTCCTTGGCCTTGCCGGCCATTGGGGGGAACGAAGCTGACTTGTTCGCGTCATGGAAACGTTTCCATGAATTTGACTGAATATTAGGGTTAGGAAAAAAAATTGTCAACCGAATATCCATGGTGTGTTTCCCGTGTTTGACGTAGTTTTGCAACACTTTGGTGCAGCACAAGAGCGAGCGCCGGTTACCAAATGCAGACGCACCCTGTCGTTTCCCTCGTTGACAGCTATTTTTCGCCGGTGCTATAGTCGGTTGACGTTATGGTAACGTTTCCAAAATGGAGCATGGATGCACCGCTTTCTTGCCTTCCTCATCACCCGGACCGTCGTTCTCGTGGCCGGCATTACCTTCTTTGGGACTGGCCTGGCGCACGCGCGGGACGCCACCTTCGCCTGGCCCAACGGCGCGCGGGCGGCGGTCAGCCTGGCGTATGACGACGCCCTCGATTCGCAGCTCGATAACGCCATCCCGGCGCTCGACCGCCACGGCATCAAGGGCACGTTCTTCCTGCAGCTGTCCAGCGAGCCGGTGGCCAGGCGCATGGAGGATTGGCGCGCCGCGGCCAGGGGCGGCCATGAGCTGGGCAACCACAGCCTGTTCCACCAGTGTTCGGGCGCGGGACCGGACCGCGCCTGGGTCGCGCCGCACCGCAACCTCGACACCACCACGCGCGAGCAGATGCAAGACCAGGTCCTGCTCGCCAACACGATGCTCACTGCGATCGACGGCCGCCGCGAGCGCACCTATACCGCTCCCTGCTTCGACGTGAAAGCACTCGGTGGCGACTACCTGCCGGCGCTGCATGCGCACTTCGTGGCGATCAAGGCCGGCCCCGGCCCCGGCGTGCCGGCCTCGATGGCGGCGGTCGATCCCTACCGGGTGGCCTCGGTCGCGCCGGTGAGCGCGAGCGGCGCCGAACTGATCGCGCTGGTGAAGCAGGCGGGGGAACGCGGCACCATGATCGCGTTCACCTTCCACGGCATCGGCGGCGACCATCTGAGCGTATCGATGCAGGCGCACGAGGAGCTGGTCGGCTTCCTCGCCGCGCATCGCCAGGAGTACTGGACCGATACCTTCCTCAACATCATGAAGCACGTCAGGCAGCAGCAGGCGGCGACGCCCGCGGCGCGATGACGGCCGAATCAAGGAGACATATGAAGACGTTGACCCGACTCGCCGCGCTGCTCGCGCTGGCCGCCAGCGTGGGCTGCGCCACGCAGCCCACGGCCACCACCGGCCTGCCCGGCTGGACCCTCGAATGGAGCGATGAATTCGATGGCACGGCGCTGGACCGCAGCAAATGGCTCCCCGAGACCGGCGGCCATGGCTGGGGCAACAACGAGATGCAGTTCTATACCGACCGGCCCGAGAACGTGCGCGTGGAAGACGGCCACCTGGTGATCGAGGCGCGCAAGGAAAGCCATGAAGGCAAGGACTACACCTCGGCGCGGCTCAAGACGGCCGGGCTGAAGGAAACGCAGTACGGCCGCTACGAGGCGCGCATCAAGGTGCCGAAAGGCCAGGGCATCTGGCCCGCGTTCTGGATGCTGGGCGCGAACATCGGCCAGGTCGGCTGGCCCAAGAGCGGCGAGATCGACATCATGGAAATTATCGGCAAGGAGCCGGCCAATGCCTACGGCACCCTGCACGGGCCGGGCTACTCGGGCGAGCACGCGTTCAGCAAGGCCAGCGCCCTCGAAGGCGCGGAATACGGCGACGACTTCCACGTGTTCGCCGTGGAATGGGAGCCGAAACAGATCCGCTGGTATCGCGACGGCATCCACTATCACACCGCCACGCCCGAAACGGTCAAGGGAGAGTGGGTGTTCGAGCATCCCTTCTTCGTGCTGCTGAACCTGGCCGTGGGCGGCTACTGGCCGGGCTATCCGGATGCGAGCACGCCATTCCCGCGCAAGATGCTGGTCGACTACGTGCGGGTGTATCGCAAGGCCGTGCCCTGACGGCTTGGTTGGGCGGCCAGGAATATGGCCGCCTCCTGCAGACAATCCGCATCGGTGCGAGAATACGGCCAGGCACGCAACCCTGATACAGGGGGCATGCCAGGACCGATTCGACAATCCCCGATCTTCTTCCCACAGCGAGCACAGACCCGGGCGGCCATTTGCCGTGCGGCGCGTCGCTGCGTGTCGAAGCATCACCTGGAAAGCACCAATGACCGCATTATTCACGCCCTTCACCCTCAAATCCGTCACCCTGCGCAACCGCATCGCGGTGCCGCCGATGTGCCAGTACAGCGCCATCGACGGCGTCACCAATGACTGGCACCTCTCCCACTACGCCTCGATCGCGCGCGGCGGCGCCGGCCTCGTGATCGTCGAAGCCACGGCCGTCACGCCGGAAGGCCGCATCACCCCGGGCTGCACCGGCCTGTGGAACGACGGGCAAGTGGCCGGCATGGCCGCCATCGCCGCCGGAATCAAGGCCGCCGGCGCGGTGGCCGGCATCCAGATCGGCCACGCCGGCCGCAAGGCGAGCGCGAACCGTCCCTGGGACGGCAACGCGCACATCCCGAACGAGGCGCCGGACGGCTGGCAGACCATCGCCCCGTCCGCCCTCGCCTTCGGTGGCGACCTGTCGAAAGTGCCGCAAGAGATGACCCTGGACGACATCGCGCGCGTGCGCCAGGGCTTCGTCGACGCCGCGCGGCGCGCCCTGGCCGCCGGCTTCGAATGGCTGGAGCTGCACTTCGCCCACGGCTACCTGGCGCAATCCTTCCTGTCGCCGCATTCGAACCGCCGCGATGACCAGTACGGCGGCGACCTCGATGGCCGCGGACGCTTCCTGCTCGAGACGCTGGCCGCAGTGCGCGAGGTGTGGCCAGAACACCTGCCGCTGACGGCGCGCATGGGCGTGATCGAATACGACGGCCGCGACGAAGAGACGCTGGCCGAATCGATCGAGCTGACCCGCCGCATGCGCGAGGCCGGCCTGGACATGTTGAACGTGAGCGTCAACTTCACCGTCCCCGACGTCAAGATTCCATGGGGTCCGGGCTTCCTGGCGCCGGTCGCCAGGCGCGTGCGGGATGAGGCCGGCCTGCCGGTGGCGTCGTCCTGGTATATCGGCGACCCGCAGGTGGCCAACCAGGCGGTGGCCGCGGAGCAGATCGACCTGGTGATGATCGGCCGCGAGCACCTGGCCGATCCGCACTACGCCTTCCGCGCGGCCAAGGAGCTGGGCGTCGAGAATCCGTTCGCCATCCTGCCGCCGCAATACGGCTGGTGGCTGGAACGCTACCGGTAAGCCAGCCGTTGCCCGTCCGCGGCCGACGCGGGCGGGGCCAGGCGCAGGGCCGTACCGTGGCGCGCCAGGTCGCGCCCCAGCACCAGCCGCAGGTTGACGGGCGCGCCGGGGTCGACCTCGCGCAGCTGGGTACTGCCCAGGCGCTGCGCCAGCCTGCGCGCGGCCTCGGCATGCGACGCCTCGTATTCGATGCGGGTGTGCGACACCGTGAAGCCCGGCTCGTTCGACAGGCGCGTCACCCGGATGCCCGGTTCGTCGATGCGGTTCGACAGCGCGCGCGCCATGCCGGTCACGCCATTGCCGTTGCGGATTTCCAGGCGCGCCACCGCAGCCGAAGCCGGCGCCTCGCGTGCCTCGTGCGCCACGCGCGCCGCATCCACCCGCCGTAACTCCATCATCCCGTCCACGCCGACGTGGATATAGGACTGGGACCAGTCGGGCTGGGCCTGCGGCTTTGGTGCGGCCAGGGCCTGGCCGAGCGGCGCCACCTCGGTCTTGCCACCGGCGGCGGCGAAGTCCGCGCGCAGGTCGTGCTGGCGTAGCGCCGCCGCCTGCCGGTGCATCTGCACGGCGCGCTCGGCCTGTCCCAATGCCGCCAGGGCGTCGCCCAGCAGCTGCCACGCGCGCGGATTGAGCGGGTCGAGCAGGCAGGCCCGTTCCAGCGCGCCCCGCGCTTCCTCATGTTCGCCATTGAGCAGGTAAGCCTGCCCCAGGTTGGCGAACAGGTAAGCCTTGCCCGGTCCCGCATCCAGGCCGATCGACGCGGTCAGCTCGCGCCAGATCGCGATCGCCGGTTCCAGTTCGCGTCCTTCGGCGTGCAGGGTCGCCAGCCCATTGCGCGCGCCGGGATGGCCGGGTTCCAGCCGCAGCACGGCCTCGTAGGCGGCGCGCGCGCCGTCCGGCTGTTGCGCCAAATGTTGCGCGCGGCCGGTGCGATAGATGTCGTCGGCCTGCGCGCCGATGTCCAGGGCGCCGCGCCATCCGAACGGCGAGCAGGCCATCAGGCCGGCGCACAGCAGCGCCAGGCGGGTCATCTCGAGAGTGCGTCGCATGGGAGTCTCTCCTTTCAGCGCGCGAAGGGCATGGAACCCAGGGTGCGCGAGATCTGGATCGCGGCCGGCCCGAGCAGGACCATCAGCAGCGTCGGGAAAATACAGAAGATCAGCGGGAACAGCAGCTTGAGGCCGATCTTGGCCGCGGTTTCCTCGGCCATCACGCGCCGCTTGTGGCGCAGGTTCTCGGCATGCACGCGCAGCGAGTCGCCGACGCTGGTGCCGAAGCGCTCGGACTGGATCAGCATCGCGACCAGGGTGTCGACGTCGTCCACGCCCGAGCGCAGCGCGAAGTTGCGCAGCGCCTTTTCCTTGGAAAAGCCCGCGCGCATCTCCATCAGCACCAGCTGCAGTTCCTGCGACAGCACCACGCTCTTGATGTGGATCTCGGCCGCCACCTTGACCAGCGCCCGCTCCAGGCTCAGGCCGGCCTCGACGCAGACGGTCAGGAGGTCGAGCGCGTCGGGGATGGTCTCGAAGATCTCGCGCCGGCGCCGCTGCACCAGGCGCTCGAGCACCACGTTCGGCGCGTAGTAGCCGAAAGCGGCGCCCAGAAGCAGGATGCCCAGCACCTTGCTGCCGCCAAGGGACGAGCCATACAGCACCAGGAATGGCGCGCACAAGGCCGGCACCAGCAGCGCCAGCGCGGTCTTGGACGCGAAGTACAGGGTCGGCGCAGACGGGTGGCGCCAGCCGGCGTTCATGAAGCGGGTGCGCAAGGTCGATTTTTCCCAGCCTTCCTCGGGGATCGACAGCCTGGTGAGGGGACGGGCGACGCTGGCGACGCGCTCGATCCAGCGCACGCCCAGTTCGTTGCCACCCCGCGGTCCGGCGCGCGGGCCCAGGAAGCGGCGCAGGCGCTCGCGCAAGGCCAGCGGCGCGAACAGCACCAGCGCGACCCAGGCCAGCAGGCAGACGACGGCGAAGACGATCAGCAGGAAAACCAGTTGGGAAGAAGTCATGGGAGCCTCACACGCGGATGCGGATGGTCTTGCGCAGCCACAGCACGCCGAACACGATCATGCCCAGGCCGTACCACAGCAGGCGCACCCCGGACGGATCGGTCCACAGCATGCGCACGTAGTCCGGGCTGCTGACCAGCATCACGCCCATCACGCCGAACGGCAGCAGGCCCAGGATCCAGGCCGACATGCGGCCCTCGGCCGACAGCACGCGCACGTGCGCCACCAGCTTCAGGCGGGCGCGGATGATCTGGCTGATGTTGCCGAGGATTTCAGCCAGGTTGCCGCCCGATTCGCGCTGGATCAGCACCGCGATGATCAGATAGCGCAGGTCGGTCAGCGGGATGCGTTCGGCCAGGCCGTGCAGGGCCTCGTTCATCGGCACACCATAGTTGATTTCCTCGCGCGTGATGCGGAATTCGCCGGCCAGCGGCTCGGGCAGTTCGTTACCAACGATTTGCAGCACGTTGGTGAACGAGTGGCCGGCGCGCAGCGCGCGCGCGATGAAGTCGGCCGCCTCGGGCAGCTGGTGCTCGATGCGCACCAGGCGCCGCATGCGCATGCGGTGCAGCAGCCACCAGGGCAGGAACAGGCCGCCGACGCAGGCCAGCAGGCGCGCCGGCAGCGGCACGGTGAAGGAGCTGACGGCATCGGAGGTGAGCACCAGGGCCGCCACCAGGCAAGCCAGCGAGCCGGCGAGGAACTGGCCCACCGACCAGGTGGCGCCGGCCTGCACCAGCAGCGCATCGATGCGCTGCGCCAGCCTGAAGCGATGCAGCAGGCTGTCCAGCGCCGGGAAGCGGCTGTAGCGGCGCTGCTTGAGGATCGAGATCCGTTCGCCGCCGCGGGCGTTCACGCCGCCCGACATGATCTGCAGGCGGCGTGCGATGCGGCGCGCCGCCGCGCCATGGGTGCTCATCCACCACAGATAGAAGCCCTCGACCGCCAGGATCACGGCCGCGAACAGCAGCACCACGAATCCATAGAACAAGCCGTCCATATGTGCGCTCCCAGTCGATCGGTTCAGTCAAACCTGCGGTCGGGATCGAAGGAATCGTCCGATACCGGGACCCCGAACAGCTTGAGGCGGTCGGCGAAGCGCGGGCGCACGCCGGTGGCGCTGAAGTGGCCCAGCACCTTGCCGTCGACGTCGACCCCGCTCTGCTCGAAGCGGAAAATCTCCTGCATCGAGATGATCTCGCCCTCCATGCCGGTGATTTCCTGCAGGCTGACCAGCTTGCGCGTGCCGTCGGTCAGGCGCGAGACCTGCACCACCACCGTCACCGCCGACACGATCTGCTGGCGGATCGCGCGCGGCGTCAGGTTCACCGCCGCCATGCTGACCATGTTCTCCAGCCGCGACAGCGCGTCGCGCGGAGTATTCGAGTGGATGGTGGCCAGCGACCCTTCGTGGCCGGTGTTCATCGCCTGCAGCATGTCGAGCGCTTCCGGGCCGCGCACCTCGCCCAGGATGATGCGGTCGGGCCGCATCCGCAGCGCGTTGCGCACCAGCGCGCGCTGCGGCACCTCGCCCTTGCCCTCGATGTTCGGCGGGCGCGTCTCCAGGCGCACCACGTGCGGCTGGCGCAGCTGCAGCTCGGCCGCGTCTTCGATCGTCACCACCCGTTCGTTGGCCGGAATGAAGCCCGAGATCAGGTTGAGCAAGGTGGTCTTGCCGCTGCCGGTGCCGCCCGAGATCAGGATGTTGACCTTGGCCGTGCCCAGCCCTTCCAGCACCCGGATCATGGGCGTGGTCATGCTTTTATAGTCGAGCAGGTTCTGCACCGTCAGCGGGCTGCCGCCGAAGCGGCGGATCGACAGGATCGGCCCGTCCACCGCCAGCGGCGGAATGATCGCGTTCACCCGCGAGCCGTCCGGCAGCCTAGCGTCGACCATCGGGCTCGACTCGTCCACCCGGCGGCCCACGCGCGAGACGATCTTTTCGATGATCTTCATCAGGTGGGCGTTGTCGTGGAAGGTGATCTCGGTCAGCTCGAGCCGGCCGTGGCGCTCAACGTAGACCTTGTTGGAGGTATTGACCAGGATGTCCGAGATCGAGGGGTCGGACAGCAGCGGTTCGAGCGGGCCGAAGCCCAGCATCTCGTGCTGGATGTCGAGCACCAGGTGGTGCCGCTCGTGCTGGTTGAGGACGATGCGCTCGTCCTCGATGATGCGCTGGACCAGCAGCGCCAGCTCGTGCTTGAACTGCTCGGCGGTCAGGCGCTTCAGACGCTCCAGGTCGATCCGGTCGAGGATCATCTGGTGCATCAGCTTCTTGAGTTCCTGGTAGGCCTGGTTCGGCGCATCCTGCAGCTCGGCGCCGTCGCCGGTGATGCGCTCCTGGCCGGACAGGGCAAGTCGTTCGCGAAGGGACATGGGCGTCTTTCGTGGCTGGAGCAGTAATGGAACAGTAATGGATCAGTAATCCGCGTCCTGGCGCCCGAACAGGCGATCCAGCAGGCCGCGGCTTTCCTGGACCCGGTGCGCGGTCACCAGCTCGACCATTTCGGCCAGGCTGCGCGCGGCAAAGCTCGAGCGCGACAGCTGCAGCACCGGGACGCCCTGGTTCACCGAATCGGTCACCGCGACGTAGTCGTTGGGGAAGGTGTGCACCACCTCGCAGCCGAGCGCCGCATGCAGGTCTTGCAGGCGCAGCTTGCCGCCCTTCTCGTAGCGGTTGACGATCAGGCGGATGTTGTCCAGCACGTAGCCCAGCGAGCGGAAGATGTCGAGCAGGCGCCGCGCGTCGCGGATGTCGGGCAGCGCCAGCTGCAGCACCGGATAGATGGTGTCGGTGACGTCGAGCGCGCGCAGCGACACCGCGTCGATCTGGCGCCCGACGTCGAGCAGCACGTAGTCGTAGTTCTGGCGTGCCACGCGCAGGATGGTGTCGATGTGTTCCGGCCTGGCCTCTTTCGCGTGGCCGGGATCGTCGGCCGCGGCCAGCACGCCGAAACCCGGCGTGACGTGCACCAGGCACGATTCGAGGAAGGGCCCGTCCACGCGCGCGATCTGGGCGCACACGTCCGACATCGTCATGGCCGGCTTCTGGTCCGACACGTACAGGGCGGCGTCGCCGAACTGGCCGTGCAGGTCGATCAGCAAGACCTTCTTGCCCGCCAGCGTGGCCAGCGCATAGCCGAAATTGGCCGAAATGAAGGTGGCGCCGCTGCCGCCCTTGCAGGCGATGAAGGCCAGCACCTTGCCTTCGCGCAGGCTCGACACGCCGGCCGCGGTGGCGATCCGGTCCATCGCCTCGTGGAAGGCGCGGTGCACCAGCGGCAGTTGCAGCAGCTCGCGCACGCCGGCGCGCATGGCGGTGATCAACAGGTCGGGCTGGTGCTGGTTAGTCAGCAGCATCAGCTGCGAATCCGGGTACTGGCGGCCCAGGCGCTCGAGCAGGCCCGCTTCGGAAGGTTCCAGCCCGCTGGCGTCGACGATCACCAGTTGCGGGGCGTCGGCTTCGGGGCGGTCGAGCGCCTCTCGCAGGCTGGCGCGGGTGGCGGCCAGGTGCAGGGGCGGCACCCGCGCCGCACCCTGCGAGGCCAGTTCCGCGTACAAGTGGCTGTCGCGGCTGATCAGGAGCGCTCTCATGGCAGCCCCGGACGGAGGACGTTCGTTGCGCGCGCGTCCATCACTGGTCCACCATCGCCGCCGGCTGGCCGGTTTCCGGCCGGGCGAACGAGCGCTGGTAGTTGTCGATGGCGGCGCGCGCGGCGCGGCCATCGAGGCCCAGGGCGGGATTGCTGGCGGCGGCGGCGCTCGGGTCGATCACCTGGGCCGCCAGGTTGTTGCGGGTGGCGGCGCCGAAGCGCGCATCCCAGTCTGGCGTGGTCGAGACGCACCCCGGCGCGCCGCAGGCGAGCAGCGCCAGCGCCGCCCATCGTGTGAATGTGGTTCGCATCGCATTCCCCTATATCAGTTCGAAGCCGCCGGCGCCAGTTCGAAGCGTCCGGTTTCCACGCCTGCGGTCTGCCCCGCAGCCGATGGCGTGGCCGATGGCGCGGCGGCGGCGGGCGATTCCCCTTCCAGCCGCCCGCCCAGCATCAGGCCGGCGCGCGAGGGCAGGACATGGCCGTCGGTGGGCAGCACGTGGCTGCCGCCCGGCAGCGGCTTGACCAGGCGCGCCGTGATCACGAACACCAGCTCGGTGCGGTCCTGCTGGTAGTCGGTGCTGCGAAACAGCGCGCCCAGCACCGGAATATCGCCCAGCCCCGGCAGGCCCTTCATATTGGCGATCAGGTTGTTGCGCACCAGGCCGCCGATCGCGAAGCTCTGGCCGTCGTGCAGCTGCACCGTGGTGCTGGCGCGGCGCGTGGTCACCAGCGGCATGATGGCGGTGCCGGTGATGCCGTTGGCGGTGATGCCGATCCCTTCGCGCGACAGTTCGGACACCTCGGGCGCCACCTTCAGGTTGATGCGCCCGCCCGCCAGCACGGTCGGCGTGAAGCGCACGCCGATCCCGAATTCCTTCTCTTCCAGCGTGACGCGGTCGTCGTCCTGCGACACCGGGATGTAGAACTTGCCGCCGGCCAGGAAGGAACCTTCCTGGCCGCTGATGGCCAGCACGTTCGGCTCGGCCAGGATGCGAACCAGGCCATCGAGCTTGTCGGCCTCGATGGCGAAGCGGTTGCCGTTGGTCTTGAGTCCCGACAGGCTGCCGCGCGCCAGGCCACTCAGGAAATCGGTGGCCAGGGTGGTGGTCCAGCTGCCGGAGCCGAAACTGAAGCGGGTACCGGTCTCGAGCCGTTCGAGCAGGGTGCGCGAGACTTCGGCCACCTTGACCTCGAGCTGCACCTGCTGCGGCGCGCTCACCGCCAGCAGGTTGACCACCCGGGCGCCGGCGCCACCAGCCCCGCCACCGCCGCCGCCGGCGCCACTCCTTCCCACCACGATCACGCCGTCGGTGTCGTTTTCCTTGTCGGCCGCCGGCAGCTGGCGCAGCGGGCGCCGCACGTAGGCGCCGGCCAGCTCCACCGCGCGCTGCACGGCAGTGGCGTCGCTGACGGTGCCGATCAGGATCAGGCTGTCGTTGGCGGCCATCACGCGGATGTCCTGCTCGTCCGGTATCGCGGCCTTGAGCGTGGCTTCCAGCCCGCTCGGGTCCATCGCGATGGTGATGTCGATCACGCTGCACAAGCCGCTGCGGCCCTGCACGATCATATTGGTGCTGCCGACGTCGACGCCGGCGATGTACAGGGTGTCGGGGGCGACCAGCATGGCCTGCACCACGGCCGGGTTGCCGACGCTGCGCCGGGCCACCTTTTCGGGCAGGCGCAGCATGGTCGACTTGCCCATCTGTAGCGTCATCGCGGCCGGCCGCGCCGCCTCGCCGCGGCAGCCTTCGGTGATCTGCGCGGGCGACTCGCTCGCGGTGCGGGCGGGCGCCGCTTTCTTCGGCGCCGGCTTCGGTTCGGCCGCCTTCTGCGCGGCGGCGGGCGCCGTGCTGGCCAGGGCCGGGCCGGCGATGGCTGCAAGGACGGCGACAAGAGTGGCGTGCAATGCGATCGAGGGACGTCGTTTCATGATCGATCCAGTCGGTGGTCAGAAGCATTCCTGCGATGCGTGCAGGCCGTTGATGACGCTGATGCAGTCGCGCTTGGGCGGGGCCGGGGCGCGTACCTGCTGCACGCGCGGCCGCGGCGGGGCCCGCACCACCGGCGGCGGCGCGGCGGCGATCGTGGGCAGCAGGTTTTCCTTGGTCGCGCCGAGGGTGGCGGCGGCGGCCGGATCGACCTGGTTGCGCAGCGCCAGCGACAGGGTGCCCACGCTGCGCGCCAGGTCCAGCTTTTCCGCCTCGGCCGGGGTCACCTCGAGCGTGACGGCATTGACCACCTTGGGCTTGGTCTCGTCGCGGTTGACTTCCTGCGCCACCGCCAGCACCAGGATCCGCTCCAGCACGATCTTCGAGATGCTCTGCTCGCGCGCCCTGCCCGCGTTCGGGTCGGGCATGGTCTCGGTGCTGACGATGATGTCGACGTAGTTGCCCGGCAGGGTGAAGCCGGCCACCCCGATCACGTCGTTGACGCGCACCGTGATCGCGCGCTTGCCCTCGGTGATCAGGGCCGACAGGCCGCCCAGGGTGCCGGCCGGGGCCAGCTTGGCCTCGCTGATCGGTTCGCCCGCGAGCAGGCTGCTGCGCAATACCCGCCCGCCGAGCGGCGCGGGATCCGTAAAGGCGCCCTTCGGCACGCTGTCGGTCGGCCAGTCGGCCAGCTTGAACATCTCCGGCGTCAGGCGCTGGCCGATGTCGACGTCGGTCCTGGCGACGACGATCCGGCCGGAGGTCGCACCCGGGGCATTGAGCAGCCAGCTTGCCGCCAGCGCCACTGCCAGCAGGCCCAGCACCACCGCCAGTGCCATCATGATCACGGCACGCTTGTTCTTCATCGCGCATCCCCTTCCTTGTCTTCCCGCTTCACCGCCGCCCGATCCGATGCACAAGGCAGCGCGGGCGGCAGGGCGCTGGCTCCGAACAGGCTGCTCCAGGCCTGGACCAGGCCGTCCACGTCGCAACGCGGCGCGCGGCCGGCGAAGCCGGCGAAATCGGCGATCCGCCCCAGCAGCTCGTGCGGCCAGGCGGCCAGCAGTGGGCGCCGGGTGCGGCGATGCAGTTCGTCGACAAGAAAATCGAATGCTGTTTCGTCGACCTCGATGCGGCGCAACCGCGCCTGGCGCCGCAGCAGCGCGCGGTAACTCGATTCGGACAGCGGCCCGACGGCGATGCGGTAGCCGATACGGCGCAGGCAGGCGTCGTCCAGCACCGATTCGGGCGCCAGGCTGGTGGCCAGCACCAGGTCGACGTCGAACGGCAGCGCGTGGCTCGGGCCGTGCGGCACCGTCACGTGATCCTGGCCGGCCTCCAGCGCGCCCAGCCAGCGGTGCAGCAGCTCGCCGGCCGGCATCCGCTGGCGTCCCAGGTCGTCCAGCACCAGCAGGCCGTTATTGGCCAGGATGTGGGGCGGCGCGCGCAGCACGCCGCTGGCGGCGTCGACCCGCAGTTCGAGCATGTCGCGCGTGAGCTCGGCGCCGACGTGCACCAGCGGCCGCTGGCAGAGGGCCCAGCGCGCATCGCAACTGCGCCGTTCTTCCAGGCCGCGCATCTGCAGCGGCGCCGGATGCAGGGCCGGGTCGTGCAGCTGGACGATCTCGTGGTTGACCAGCACCGCGTACGGCACCGCGATCGGATCCTGGCGCAGGCGCGCGAACTTGCGCGCCAGGGTGGTCTTGCCGCTGCCGGACGGACCGTACAGCAGCAGCGGACGGCCGGAATACAGGGCCGCGCCGATCAGTTCGCGCACCGCCGGTTCCAGGCCGTCGCCATCGAGCACCGCTTCGAGTTCGGCGCGCGCCACGCGCGGCGCGGCCGGCTGGCGCTGCGACTGCTGCGCCACCACCCTACGCCAGGCCGCCAGCGTCACCGGCGCCGGGCCGGCATAGCGCGACTCGGCCAGGTGCTCGCCGGCGGCGTGCGCGCCGGCGGCGGTGAGCTGGTAGTGCACGTCGAGATCGGTCTCGCCCGAATAGGCGACTTCGGCCTGCTGGCCGGCGACCAGGCCTTGCAGCACTTCGCGCACCACGCTGACCGACAGCCGCAGGCGTCCGGTGAGCCTGGACAGCGGCGTCTTGCCGCCCGCGTGCAGGACCTTGAGCACCAGCCCTGTCACCAGGCGCGGATCGAGCCCGGTGTCGCGCACGGTGCGCGGCTGGCGCGGCAGCACGGCGGTCACGTCGCCATCGCTTGACGACGCGCTGGCCCCGGATCCGAACGCAGACACGGACGCATCGAGCCCGGCGGTGGCTGTGGTGGCCGACAACATTCCAATCATGAACCCTCCTGCTCATGAAAATGTTTCGTAAGACCTTGATTTGATTCTAGCGAGCAGCCCCGACAGGCACTTGATACCTGACAAAGAGCCAACAAAGGCAGAGCAAGGACCGGATTTCAGAGAAGCGGGCGATCGGCATAACGGCTGACCAGCAGGGCGATGGCGCCGCCGGCGATCGCCACCCCATAGGGAATCGATCCAACGCTGGGCGGGCCGCCGGCGCTGCCGGGCATCGACGCGCGCGGCAAGCGCAGCAGCATGGGCCGCACGATCCCCCACAGGTTCGACAAGGCCATGCGCAGGCGGCCCTTGAAGACGATCACGGCGAGCGCCATCACGCCGCCCGCGCACCAGGCCAGGATGGCGATGCGCAGCGCGTCGCCAGGGCCGGCGAAGGCGCCCACGGCCGCCATCATCTTGACGTCCCCGGCTGCCATGCCGCGGATCAGGTAAAAGGGAAGAAAGACCGCCAGTCCGGTCGCCGCTCCGCCCAGCCAGGCGAGCAGCCCGTCCACCGGTTGCGGCGACAGCAGGTGGAGGACCAGGGCGCCGAACATGCCGGCGGCCAGCAGCCGGTTCGGAATGCGGCGGCTCTCCAGGTCCTTGAGCGCCGCCGTGGTGACCAGCAGCAGCAGCAGCGTATCGAGGTAAAGTGCGACAGCCATGATCGGGTTCCTCGAGATCGAAAAAAAAGCCCCCCAGGGCCGGACCGCGTCCCGGGGGGCAGCGGATTACGGAGCAGTTGGAGTGTTGAACTGGTCGCGGATGTACTCGAAGGCCTTCTCGATCTCTTCGCCGACTTCGCCGGCGACACCGGCCATCACCACGCCGATGAGGGCGGCGATCAGGCCATACTCGATGGCCGTCACACCGTTTTCGTCAGCGAAAAATGCTTTGATGGCGGAGGTAATCGTGCTCATGACAAACTCCTTATGATGGTTGAGGAAATACTGGCTGCGACTGGGCCCCGTCGCTACTGCTGTGTTGCGTTTGCCAGTGAGTTCACTGTACCGATTAGTGCTGCACGGCAAGTTGACCATCCACAACTTTTCTACATGGAAACTCGGGCTTCTGATGAGAAACAAACTCCCAGGGGCGATGTGTCATGCCGCGGGAAACCATGAATAAAAATTGTTAAGAATAGTTGCCGGTAATACAAAAAAGTATTATGCTGTTTTGCTTGACCGCTGAAAAATGCGGCACCGCCGATCATGGCGCGCTGGACCTCCGGCGCGGTCCGCCCTGTGCGCCACGCCCTGCGCGGGGCGGTCTCCCGGTACTTCTTTATTGCTTGGTCTGATAACGACGACATGGATTCCCTGCTGCGACACATGGTGGACATGACCGGCCACCGCGATCACACCATGCTGGACATTTCCGTGATTTCGGCGGTCCAGGAATTGTCCGGCGCGGCCCGCACCCGGGTGCTCACCATCTCCAGCGTCGGCGAGCAGTACTTCGTGCGCTCGCGCGCCTGCATCCATGCCGGCGGCGTAGCCTGCCCCGAAGAGCCGCAGGACAGCGGTCCCGGCGAACCGATCGCGCTCTATCCCGAACTCGGCGCCTGCCTGCGCCGCCACGAACCGCGCGCCGAAAGCATCGGCGCCGACGGCCTGCGCCGCCTGTGGCTGCCGATCTGGTTCGGCGACAAGGCCGACACCTGCCTCGAGATCGTGCACGCCGAACCGTTCACGCCCGAGGCGCTGTACATGGTCAACGGGATCGTCAGCGTGTACCGCAACTTCCAGAACCTGCTCGACTACAGCGAGCGCGACTCGCTCACGGGCCTGCTCAACCGCAAGACCTTCGACGACCAGCTGGCGCGCATGCTGCACGCTTCCGAGACCGATGCCACGGTCCCCGGCCAGGCCGAGCGGCGCCACCACAACGGCGAAGAAAAGCAGTGGCTGGCGGTGGTCGACGTCGACCACTTCAAGGGCGTCAACGACCGCTTCGGCCACCTGTATGGCGACGAGGTGCTGATCCTGATCGCCAACCTGCTGCAGTCGTCGTTCCGCGCCCAGGACCGGGTGTTCCGCTTCGGCGGCGAGGAATTCGTGGTGCTGCTGCGCTCGACGAACCTGGAGAACGCACGCCGCATCATCGAGCGCTTCCGCGCCGACGTCGAGAGCCACGACTTCCCGCAGGTGGGCCAGGTCACGGTCAGCATCGGCTTCACCAGCGTCAGCGCCGCCGATTCGCCGGTGGTCACGCTGGGCCACGCCGACCAGGCCCTGTACTACGCCAAGGCCCACGGCCGCAACCGCGTGTGCCACTACGAAGAGCTGGTCGCGGGCGGGCTGCTGCAGACCGTGGCCGCTAACGACACCGCCGAATTCTTCTGAATTGCTGCAACCAGGCCTAGGCCTCGGCCAGCTGCATGAAACGCAGCGGCTCGACCTGCCACTTGGCGGCCGACTCGTGGCGCACGATGCGGTCGCCGCCGCCGAAGCCCACCGCGCGCGACAGGTCGACCGTCTCGGGGCGGATATACACCTGCCGCTTGGCATGGAAGAACACGTTCACCTTCGGCGTAAGCAGGCTCGATTCGTGCGGCTCGACCACCACGCCCAGCCGGCCCGACTCCAGCAGCACCAGGGTGCCGACCGGGTAGATGCCGACGCAGCGCATGAATTCCTGGGCCAGCGCCGGATTGAAGTGGTGCTTGCTCCACTCGTAGATCTTGCGCAGCGCCTCCGCCGGTGGGATGCCCTTGTGGTAGCAGCGGTCGGACGTGATCGCGTCGTACACGTCGACGATGGCCGCCATCTGCGCCAGCTCGCTGATGCCGTCGCCGACCTGGCGGTCCGGATAGCCGCTGCCGTCGCGCCGCTCGTGGTGGTGCAGCGTGATGTCGAGCGGCACCGGGCCGATGCCCGCCGTGCGCACCAGGATGTCGTGGCCATCGCGCGGATGGCGCTTGACGATGTCGAATTCGTCGTCGGTCAGGCGGCCCTGCTTGTTGAGGATGGCGTCCGGCACCATGGCCTTGCCGGTGTCGTGCAGCAGGCCGCCCAGGCCGGCCTGGTAGATGGTGTCCTCGTCCATGCCGCGCGAGCGGCAGAAGGCGACCAGCAGCGCGCACACGCTGACCGAGTGCAGGAAGGTGTAGTCGTCCTTGTTCTTGAGCTGCAGGAGGCTGGGCAAGGCGCCCGAGTTGCGCAGGATCGATTCGGTAATGCTCTGCACCACCGGGCTCACCTGGTCCAGCTCGACGGCCTTGCCCAGGCGCGCGTCCTGCATCACGGCGCGCACCAGGCCCTCGGCCTGGCGCCGCACATGGACGGCGCGCTGCAATTCCTCGGCCAGCGGCACCCGCGTGCGTCCGGAGGCGGTGGGCGCCGAGGCCAGCGCCGTCACCTCAGCCTCGGTGGCCGCCGCGCTTTCGTCGACCGTCGGCGCATCGACGTCCAGGCCGCGGCGGCAATCGATCACCACGCCGCGGATGCGGGCCTCGACGATCTTGCGGATCTCGGCCTCGTTGGTGACCAGGAACTGATTGCGTACGAATGGATGCTCCATCCAGCCGCAATCGAGGTCCTGGATGAACATGCCCACCCTGAGCTGTGAAGAATCCACTTTTTTCAGCATCTGTCGTGTCTCTTCTCGTGCATGAATTCCGGCGCGAGGTGCCCCTTACGCCCCTTATGCACCGAGTATAGCAAGCTGCTTGCGCAATGGAACTTAATGTTGCCCCAGAGATACGTAATGTGAAATGGATCGAAGGCGGCCGTATTACTTCGCCGCGAGCTTGACGTTAACGTTAACGTCATATAACTTACCAGCATCCCGTCCTCACCGATCTCAAGGACCCTCCCCCCATGAACGACATCAATTCCGCAGCGAAGCTCGACCTGCCCGAACAGCCGCGCCTGGCCAACAAGGTCCGTTTCGTCACCGCCGCCTCGCTGTTCGACGGCCACGACGCCTCGATCAACATCATGCGCCGCATCCTGCAGTCGAACGGCGCCGAGGTGATCCACCTCGGCCACAACCGCTCGGTCGACGAGGTAGTCACTGCGGCGCTGGCCGAGGACGCGCAGGGCATCGCCATCTCGAGCTACCAGGGCGGCCACGTCGAATACTTCAAGTACATGATCGACCTGCTGCGCCAGCGCGGCGGAGCGCACATCAAGGTGTTCGGCGGCGGCGGCGGGGTGATCGTCCCGAGCGAGATCGAGGACCTGCACGCGTATGGCGTCACGCGCATCTTCAGCCCGGAAGACGGCCAGCGCATGGGCCTGGTCGGCATGATCCGCTCGATGCTCGAAGCCTGCGACGTCGACCTGTCGCCGTATGCCCCGACCTCGCTCGCGGCCCTGCGCGAAGGCGAGATCGCGGCGCGCCACCGCCCGCTGGCCCAGCTGATCACGGCGCTCGAGAACGATCGGGTGGACCCGACCCTGCGCAAGGAGATCCTGGACACGGCAGATACGCTGCGCGTGCCGACCCTGGGCATCACCGGCACCGGCGGCGCCGGCAAGTCGTCGCTGACCGATGAACTGATCCGCCGCATCCGCCTCGACCAGGGCGACCGCCTGAACATCGCCGTGATCTCGATCGACCCGTCGCGCCGCAAGTCGGGCGGCGCCCTGCTGGGCGACCGCATCCGCATGAACGCGATCAATCCGTGGAACGGCCAGCAGCGCGTGTTCATGCGCTCGCTGGCCACGCGCGAAGCGGGCTCCGAGATCTCGCAGGCCCTGCCCGACGTGATCGCCGCCTGCAAGGTGGCCGGCTTCGACCTCGTGATCGTCGAGACCTCGGGCATCGGCCAGGGCGACGCCGCCATCGTGCCGCACGTCGACACCTCGATGTACGTAATGACCCCGGAATTCGGCGCCGCCTCGCAGCTCGAAAAGATCGACATGCTCGATTTCGCCGACCTCATCGCCATCAACAAATTCGACCGCAAGGGCGCGCTCGACGCGCTGCGCGACGTGGCCAAGCAATACCAGCGCAACCGCGAACTGTGGTCGATGAGCCCGGACCAGATGCCGGTCTACGGCACCCAGGCCTCGCGCTTCAACGACGACGGCGTGACCGCCCTCTACCACGGCCTGCTGCCGAAACTGGCGGCGCTGGGACTGACACTCGAAAGCGGCAGCCTGCAGGCGCCGGCGCAGCGCTACTCGAGCGGCAAGAACGTGATCGTGCCGCCCGCACGCAGCCGCTATCTTGCCGAGATCGCCGACACCGTGCGCGGCTACCACCGCCGCGTCGGCAGGCAGGTGAAGCTGGCGCGCGAGCGCCAGCAGCTCCAGGAAGCGCAGCGCATGCTGGTTGCGGCGGGCAAGGATGCCGACTTTGACGACGTGATCGCGGAGCGCGACAACGCCATGGACGGCGAAGCCAAGGCGCTGGTCGCCTCCTGGCCGCAGCTGCAGGCGACCTACGCCGGCGAAGAACACGTGGTGAAAATCCGCGACAAGGAAATCCGCACGCGCCTGATCTCGACCACCTTGTCCGGCAATCCGGTGCGCAAGGTGGCGTTGCCGCGCTTCGAGGATCATGGCGAGATCCTGCGCTTCCTGATGCTGGAAAACGTGCCGGGTTCCTTCCCCTACACCGCGGGAGTATTCCCGTTCAAGCGCGAGGGCGAGGATCCGACCCGCATGTTCGCCGGCGAAGGCGACGCCTTCCGCACGAACAAACGCTTCAAGCTCGTGTCGACCGGCATGGATGCCAAGCGCCTGTCGACCGCCTTCGATTCGGTGACCCTGTATGGCGCCGACCCGGCGCTGCGTCCCGACATCTACGGCAAGGTCGGCAACTCCGGCGTGTCGATCGCGACCCTGGACGACATGAAGGTGCTGTACGACGGCTTCGACCTGTGCAGCCCGTCGACCTCGGTCTCGATGACCATCAACGGCCCGGCCCCGACCATCCTGGCGATGTTCATGAACACCGCCATCGACCAGCAGATGGACAAATTCGTCGAAAAGAACGGACGCCAGCCGACCGGTGAAGAGGCGGCGCAGCTGCGCGCCTGGGTGCTCACCGCCGTGCGCGGCACCGTGCAGGCCGACATCCTGAAGGAAGACCAGGGCCAGAACACCTGCATCTTCTCGACCGAGTTCTCGCTCAAGGTAATGGGAGACATCCAGGAATATTTCGTGACGCACGGCGTGCGCAACTTCTACTCGGTGTCGATCTCGGGCTACCACATCGCCGAAGCGGGCGCCAATCCGATCTCGCAGCTGGCGTTCACCCTGTCGAACGGCTTCACGTTTGTGGAAGCCTACCTGGCGCGCGGCATGCACATCGACGACTTTGCGCCGAACCTGTCGTTCTTCTTCTCGAACGGCATGGATCCGGAATACACGGTGCTGGGCCGCGTGGCGCGCCGCCTGTGGGCGGTGGCCATGCGCGACAAGTACGGCGCCAACGATCGCAGCCAGAAGCTCAAATACCACATCCAGACCTCGGGCCGTTCGCTGCACGCGCAAGAGATCGACTTCAACGACATCCGCACCACGCTGCAGGCGCTGATCGCGATCTACGACAACTGCAATTCGCTGCACACGAATGCCTACGACGAGGCGATCACCACGCCAACCGACGAATCGGTGCGCCGTGCGCTGGCGATCCAGCTGATCATCAACCGCGAATGGGGCCTGGCCAGGAACGAGAACCCGAACCAAGGGGCCTTCATCATGGACGAGCTGACCGACCTGGTCGAAGAACAGGTGCTGCAGGAGTTCGAGCGCATCGCCGAACGCGGCGGCGTGCTGGGCGCGATGGAAACCGGCTACCAGCGCGGCAAGATCCAGGAAGAGTCGATGCTGTACGAGCACAAGAAGCACGACGGCAGCCTGCCGATCATCGGCGTCAATACCTTCCGTAACCCGAAGGGCGCGGGCGCCCCGGCGACGATCGAACTGGCGCGCTCGACCGACGACGAAAAGCAGTCGCAGCTGCAGCGCCTGGACGACTTCCACGGCCGCAACGCCGATGCGGCGCCAGCGGCGCTGGCCGCCCTGCGCCAGGCCGCGATCGACAACGAGAACGTGTTCGCGCGCCTGATGGAAGCGGTGCGGGTGTGCTCGCTGGGCCAGATCACGACCGCGCTGTTCGAGGTGGGTGGGCAGTATCGCCGCAATATGTAAGTGCGCATAGAATGGTCCCGTCCCCACCACGGAGCCATGCATGACGATCCAGCCCGACCAGCTCGCCGCCCTGATGCGCGAAGTCGAACAGGAAGACCCGATCGACTTCGCCGACCTGCCCTTCCCCGAGGACGAGATGCGCGCCATCGTCGCCAACCACCTGTGCGAGATGGCGGCGGCGATGGAGAGCTTCAGCGAGGAAGACCGCACGCTGACCTTGCTGGCCGTGGCGGCCAAGCTGGTGCTGGAAAACCTGGTGCTGCACGTGCAGCTGTTGCGGCGCCATGGCCTGCCGGTGGGCGAGAATGTGGAAGCCCTGCTGGGCCGGCTGCGCCGCGATGCCGGCCCGGAAGGCGGTGGCGAGGGATAATTTTCCCGAGTAGCAATTTTTTCAACATTCATGCAACAGGCATCGGATAAGTTTTGCAACAGCTGTGTCCGTTTGAACACTGGTTGCGCGGTTCCTTCAGGTATGATTTGTTGTTGAGAATTTCGCTTACCCGGCGAAACGACCGTCTCCACTGCCTGAGGAATTCCACATGCCGCGCCATCCCACCAAGCTCAAACTCACCGCCGCCATCCTGACCGGCGCCCTCCTGACCGTCGGCCTGGCCGGCTGCAACCGGACCCAATCGACCGAAACCCTGCTCGCGGAGGCGTCCGAGTACCAGCAAAAAGGCGACATCAAGGCTGCCCTGATCCAGCTCAAGAACGCCGTGGCGAACAGCCCGGAAGACGGCGAGGCGCGCCTGGCGCTGGGCACCCTGCAGCAGTCCACCGGCGACAATGTGTCGGCCGAGAAGGAACTGGGCCGTGCGCGTTCGCTCGGCATCGCCGACGAGCGGGTGCTGCCGCTGCTGGGCCGGACCCTGGCCCAGCAGGGCAAGTTCAAGGAGGTGCTGGCGCTGATCACGCCGGAGAAGGCCGGTAAGTCGGCCGCGCTGCTGTCGCTGCGCGGCGATGCGCTTCTGGGCAGCGGCAAGCCCGACGAGGCCAAGCAGGCCTACGAGGCGGCCCTGGCCGCGAACGCCAATTCCGGCGACGCCCTGATGGGCCTGGCACGCCTGTCCGCCGTTCGCGGTGAGCGCGATGCCGCCCTCCTCTACGTCGACCAGGCGGTGGCCAAGGATCCGAAGAATCCCGAAGTCTTCATCATGCAGGGCGCGATGCTGCGTTCGATGAACAAGCAGGACGAAGCCCTGGGCGCCTACGACAAGGCGCTGGCGCTCAAGCCGGATCACCGCAGCGCTCACATCGAGAAAGCCTATATCGAGATCGCGCGCGGCAAGTTCGACGCGGCGAAGAAGGAAGTCGAGGCGGCGGAAAAGAATTCGCCGGGCAGCCTGCTGGTGGTGTACACCCGCGCCCTGTATGAATTCTCGCAAGGCAAGCACTCGGCGGCGAGGGATGCGCTGGCGAAGGTCCTCAAGGTCGCGCCCGACCATTATCCGAGCATCCTGCTGGCCGGCGCGTCCGAGCTGCAGCTGGGCGGCATCCAGCAGGCTGAGCAGCACCTGCGCAAATACCTGGAAGCCAATCCGAACAACGTCTATGCGCGCAAGCTGCTGGCCCAGGCCCAGCTCAAGAATTCCCAGCCGGCCGACGCCGCCGCTACCCTGGCGCCGGCCCTGAAGGCGGCGCCGCAGGATGCGCAGCTGCTGGCCCTGGCCGGCGAATCGTATATGCAGGTACGCGACTTCGACAAGGCCAGCGACTACCTGCAGCAGGCCGCCACCCTGGCGCCGCAGGCGGCCGCCGTGCGCACCTCGCTGGGCCTGTCGCGCCTGGCCCAGGGCGACCAGGCGCGCGCGCTGAGCGATCTGGAAATGGCCGCCACGCTCGACCCGAAATCGTTCCAGGCTACCATGGCTTTGGTGCAAACCGAGATGGGCATGAAGCGCTACGACAAGGCGCTCGCCGCCGTCAATGCGCTCGAGAAGCAGCAGCCTGACAGCGCGCAAGTGCAGCAACTCAAGGGCGCTGTCTATATGGTCCAGGGCAAGACCGCGGAAGCGCGCACCGCCTTCGAGAAGGCCTTGTCGCTGCAGCCGAGCTTCCTGCCGGCAGTGACCAACCTGGCGCGCCTGGACGTTCAGGAGAAGAAGCCGGACGCCGCCAAGGCGCGCTTGACCGCCTTCCTGGACAAGAACAAGGACAGCGTGGACGCCATGACGGCGCTGGGCGAGCTGGCCATGCTGCAGAAGAACACGGCTGAAGCCACGAGCTGGTTCGAGAAAGCCAGCGCCGCCAACCCGGGCGCCACCGCGCCTTCCCTCAAGCTCGGCGCACACTACCTGGCCACCGAGCAGGCGCCCAAGGCCCTGGCGCTGGCGCGCAAGCTCCAGACCGCGCATCCGACCGATGCCGGCGTGCTCGAACTGCTGGGCCAGTCGCAGGCCGCGAACAAGGACCTGAACGGCGCGCTCGACACCTACAGCAAGCTGGTCAACGTGCTGCCGAAGGCGCCGGGCGCCCAGCTGCGCCTGGCGCAAGTGCAATTGGCGCTGAAGAACGAATCGGCAGCCGCCAACCACCTCAAGCGCGCGGTCGACCTCCAGCCCGACTTCGTGCCGGCGCGCCTGATGCAGGCCGAGATGGCAATGCGCGGCAAGCGTCCGGACGAGGCGCTGGCGGCGGCGCGCGCGCTGCAGAAGGCCGCGCCCAAGGCAGTGGTCGGTTACGCCCTCGAAGGCGATGTGCTGATGGCGCAGCAAAAATTTTCCCAGGCCCAGCAGTCCTATGAGAAAGGCCTAGCCCTGGCAAGTTCTTCGGAGATCATGACCAAGGTCATGCAGGCGCTCCAAGCCGGAGGCAAGGACAAGGAAGCGCTGGCGCGCGGCCAGGCCTGGCTGGCGACGCATCCGGACGATGCACGAGTCTTGCTCCTGGTCGCCGGCCTCGATCTGGCAGCCAAGGACTACAAGGCCGCGATTGCCCATCTCGAAAGGGCGCAAAAGCACGCGCCCGCAAACCCGCTGGTACTGAACAACCTGGCCTGGGCTTATCAGCAAGTAAAGGATCCACGCGCGCTGGCGACTGCCGAGCAGGCCTACAAGCTGGCGGGCGACAGCCCTGGCGTGATGGACACCTTGGGCTGGGTGCTGGTACAACAGGGCGATACCGCACGCGGCCTGCCGCTGCTGCAAAAAGCCAGCGGCCAGGCGCCGAACTCGCTCGAGATCCGCTTCCACCTGGCGCAGGCGCTGAACAAGAGCGGCGACAAGGCCGGCGCGCGGCGCGAGTTGGACAAGCTGCTGGCGTCGAACGCCAAGTTCGACCAGGCCGACGAGGCGCGCGCCCTGCTCAAGTCCTTGTAAAACAGGGCATTCGCCGCAGGCCGCAGTCGGCCCGCGGCGAACCGTTCGTTCCACTTTCTGCCCCGATCGGAGAGGCTTGCGACCTCATCCTATCGAACGCTGGATTTATTAATGTCGCGATAAGATAACGTTCTCCTAAATGAGGACGTTTATCGTGGACGACGATTCGTACGGAATCCGGCTTACCGATACTTCGGACGGTCGTAACTCGGCCAGCATGCTGATCAACAGGATGTATGCCTGGCGCGGCTACTCCGGAGATCACCAGCCCAGCAGCGACCCCAACCGCATCACCCTGACCGCCACCGACAAGGGCGACGTGGTCGGCACGCTCAGCATCGGCATCGACTCCGAGGTCGGCCTGATGGCCGACGAAATCTTCAAGGACGAACTCGACGCCCACCGCGGGCGCGGCGCGAAGCTGTGCGAGTTCACGAAGTTCGCCTTCGATCCTTCGGTGCGCTCCAAGACCGCGCTGGCCAATGTGTTCCACCTGGCCGTGATCTACGCGCGCGACATGCATGGCTGCACCGACATCGTGATCGAGGTCAACCCTCGCCACCGCCGCTTCTACGAGCGCATGCTGGGTTTTCGCAAGGAAGGCGAGCTCAAGACCAATACGCGGGTCGACGCACCCGCCTACCTGCTACGAGTGAACCTGCAATTCGTCACCGGGCAGATCGCGCGCTTCGGCGGCACCTATGCCGCGGAGGGCGAGACCGAGGAACGTTCGTTCTATCCTTATTTCTTTTCTCCACGCGAAGAGCGTGGCATCATCAATCGCCTGCTGCGCATGGATGAGTCGCATCCCGCATGACGGCCGCGATACCCTTCGCGACGGCCATATCCTCACTTCAGAACCCTCATGAGTAAACCGTTCAACTACGAACAGGCGTTTTCGCGCAATATCGGCTGGGTGACGCCAGATGAACAACAAACGCTGCGCGGCAAGCGCGTCGCCATCGCCGGCGGCGGCGGGGTCGGTGGCGTGCACCTGCTGACCCTGGCCCGGCTGGGCGTGACGCGCTTCCACATCGCCGATTTCGACAGCTTCGACATCGTCAATTTCAACCGCCAGGTCGGCGCCATGATGTCGACCGTCGGCCAACCCAAGGCCGAGGTGCTGGCGCGCATGGCGCGCGACATCAATCCCGAGATCGAAGTCACGATCTTCCCCGACGGCGTGCACCGCGAGAACCTCGGCGCCTTCCTGGCCGGGGTCGACCTGTACGTCGATGCACTCGACTTCTTCGCCTTCGACGCACGACAGCAGACCTTCGCCGCCTGCGCCCGGCTCGGCATCCCGGCCACCACCGGGGCGCCGCTGGGCATGGGCGCGGCCCTGCTCAACTTCATGCCGGGCAAGATGACGTTCGAAGAGTATTTCGGCTGGGGAGACTTGCCGGACCAGGAAAAGGCGATCCGCTTCGTCGTCGGCCTGGCGCCAGCCGGCCTGCACCGGCCCTACCTAGTGGTTCCCGAGGCGGTCAACCTGGCCGAGCAGCGAGGCCCGTCGACCTTCATGGCCTGCCAGCTATGCGCCGGCATCTGCGCCACCGAGGCGCTCAAGATCCTGCTCGGCCGCGGCGAGGTGCTGGCCGCGCCCTGGGGCATGCAGTTCGATGCCTACCGCAACAAGCTCAAGCGCACCTGGCGGCCCGGCGGCAACCGCCATCCGATCCAGCAACTGATGCTGGCGGTCGGGCGGCGCCAGTTCGCGCGCATGGCGGCCGGGCGCTGACATCCAGGCCGGCTACCAGCGCCGGCATGGTCCTGGGCGACAAAAAGCCACTGCCGGATCATTCCGACAGTGGCTTTTTACCTTTTTCAACATCGGGCCTGCCAGGCAGGCCCTTGGCTGATCAGGCGGCTTTCTTGTTGCGGCGACGAGCGCCGTACAGGCCCAGCATACCCAGGCCCAGCAGGGCGACCGATGCCGGCTCAGGCACTTCGCCCGGTTCGCTGAACACGACGTCCAGGGAACCGTTGATCGTTTGGGTACCACTCACCTGGAAATTGTTCAGCTGGCCGGATTGGAACGACAGGCTGTAGAACGGGCTAGGATCGACGAAGAATGCCTTGCCGTCGTCAGTCAGGCTGAAAGTGGTTTCCGAACCGAAACTACCGCAATTGATACCGCGGCCGCCATTGCCGTTGGTGCAAGTGCTCAGGCTTGGGTCAAGCGTACCTTCTCCCGACAGCGCGCTACCGAAACCGATCAGCAGGTCGTCACCAGCGCCGTTGAACGAGAAATCACCCGTACCACTCGTAGGACGGCCAGCCACGGTAGTGACTGCGCCACGGTCCAGGAACATTTCCAGGTCGCCGCCGCCGGTGAACATGAAGGTGTTACGGCCCTGTGCATCGACGCCAACGGTGCCGGACGCCTTGTAGGTAGCGTAAATACCATATCCGCCGGTGCTGCCAAGGCCGGTCAGACGGTTATCGATTGCGGTTTCACCGCCATCGGTGGCGAAGCCCGAAGCGTTCCACAGCAGCGACACATTGAAAGTGCCGGTGCGAGTGGTCGGGTCCACATTGAAGGTGGCGATCTCGACGTAATTGCCAATGATCTTGTCGGCAGTGAAATTCGCGTAAGCACCGCCCGGGCGCACTTCGAACGGATTGAATTCATCTGCAAATGCGGTGGTGCTCACCATCGACGCGGCAGCAACGGCACAAGCAATAATAGTCTTCGACAGCGCTTTCATCTTGGATCTCCTGGTTGTAGGGTTCGTACTAGCATCCTTCTATAAGCAACTAGCATGCCAGCTAACCCACTTCCTTTAAAATCATAGACTTAAAGCCATATTTCGTTATAGAAATTTTAACACTGTAAAGAATTCCGACAGCTCATCCGTAACCTTGTCGGCACATTCCTACAAGCCTTCGTAATACATTACTACAAGGGTTTCCGTACCACCACATTCCAGGTATTTCCAGACGTAAATTCACTGGCGATTTCCCAGCCGGCCGCCAACATCTTGGCGCGCAGCTCTTCGATATGGAAGGGGCTGTACAGGATGCCCTTGCGGATGCCCCAGTCGTTGATCTTCTGCGCCGCCCAGCGCAGCGGCGCGAAGCCGGACGGATACAGCAGCACGTTGGCGGCCAGGGTGCCGCCCGGCTTGAGCACGCGCAAGATGTCGCGCAAGGCGCCGTCGACGGTCGGGAAGCAGTGGATCGAGTTGGCGATATTGGCGGTGTCGAAGCGGTTGTCGTCGAACGGCAGCTGGGCCGCGTCGGCATGCTGCACCTCGACCTGCGGATTGTTGCGGAAACGGTGGCGGGCGCCGGCCAGCATCGACGGTGCATAGTCGATGCCGGTCACCTTCACCGGCGGCAGCTTGCGGCGGCGGCGCCAGTTCAGGACCATCTCCAGCAAGGTGCCGGTGCCGCAGGCTACCTCGAGGTGGTCGGGCCCGAAATTGGGCCCGAAAAAGCGCATCTGGGTGCCGATGGTGCTGTTGTAGGCGAAGGTGAGAATGAAAAAGCCGCGCAGGTCGTACCACCACGGTTCGGATGAATAGGCTTCGGCGATTTCATCCCTGGTCTTGCCGGTCGTCATGGAGCGTCCTTGTTGATTGGAGTGAAGCGGAAAATATAGGTTGTTAATGAACCGCAGGCAAGCGCGGATCGATGCGGCTCAGCCCAGCTGGCGCAGGCGGTTGACGATGCCCGCCTCTTCGCGCGGCGAGAAGAACCATGGGAACAGCGAGCGCTCGCCCACCGCCTTGTCCTGCATGCCTCCCCATTTCTCCACCTGTTCGGTGCCGAAGGCGGTGTCGGCGCGCAACAGGACCGCCGGCGCCTGCACCCGAGGATTGTCGCGCGACTCGCACACGGTCTGGAAACCGAGCATGGCTTCATAGAAACGGCGATGGCGCGGATTGACTTCGATGAAGATGTCGCGGCAACCGTTCAGGTCGCGCGCATAGATCAGGGCCACGTGGAACAGCGAGGCCAGCACCGCCTTGGACTTGACCGCCGGGTCGACCGCCAGCTTGGTGATCTCGCACACCCGTCCGGCGCCGCGGCGCACGTCGATGCAATCCTTGAACACCTGGTCGGCCAGCAAGCCGATCTCGGAATCCAGGCCCAGGCTCAGCGTGCCGAACACCTGGCCGTGGTCGGACGCGGTCAGCGTGATCCGGTTGGGGTCGCTATGGACCTGGTGGTTGCCGCTATAGCCGCGCCAGGAATACATCTTACTGATGAGCATACTGGCGGAATTGCGCTGGGAATCGATGTCGGCCGCGCGGATACCGAATACGCGCTCGTTGATGGCGACGTCGATGATGCTGGGTCCGTCGGAGGCGGCGATTTCATCGCCGCCCGGACCGGCGCAGAAGGAGGCCGGCGCTAATGTCTCGATCATGGTCATTCTCCAGGCAGCCCGGCACATCGTGTGCCGGCGGCATTCCTGATCATCATAGCATTATGAATTACAAAATATCAACTGTATTAACTAGAAGTATTTATTTTTTTGACATTTTGAATGTCGCCCGTACGTTGAACGATAGCAGCTTCAACAGGCACTGCGGCGCGCGCGGACAAAATGTCGTGGAGAAAGCAGACGGCCGCACTGGCGACCGGTAGCAGAAAGGACGGGTGCGGCAAGGTGCCGCCGTGGCGAACGCCGGGGGACGACCGGCGCGAGGGCCGGTCGGGCAGAATGAACGGCTTAGAAGAAGCTCTCAGGAATGACCAGGATATCGCCCGGCCGCATCATGACATTGGCCGAGATGTCGCCATCCTTGATCAGGTCGTCGAGACGCACATTGATTTTTTCCTGCTTGCCTTCGACGGTGCGCACGATGCTTGCCTTGTTACCCGAGGCAAACTCGGTGACGCCGCCCACCGAGATCAGCACGTCCATCAGCGACATCTCGCGACGATACGGCAGCGCCTGCGGGCGCGCCGCCTGGCCGATCACGCGGATCTGTTCGTTGAAGTTGCCGACGAAGTTGGTCACCACCACGGTGACCACCGGCTGCTGGATGAACTGGGCAAGGGCCTGTTCGATGTCGCGCGCAAGCTGGGTCGAGGTCTTGCCCGCTGCCGGGAGGTCTTCGACCAGCGGGGTGGTGATCTTGCCGTCAGGCCGCACCGGGACCGACATCGACACTTCCGGATTGCGCCAGACGATGATGTTGACGGCATCGCCAGGCCCGATCAGGTAGTCCGGGTTGATCGGCGCCAGCGCGGCGGTGCTGGGAGGTACCGGAGTGGAACAGCCGCCCAGCAGCAGTATGCAAGCGGCGGCGCCGGTTGCCAACAGGTTCTTCATGGTCTTCGTCATCATCGCATTCATCCCCTTCGCGCCTACCGGCCATCCCTGGTGGGATAGTGTTCAACGTGAATTAAAAATTGTAATTTCGCCATCACGGCCTGCGCTATTGTAGCGCAGACCGGCACGGCGGCAAGCCATGCACAATTGAAATACTTTGTGTTGTCGACACGCGCCGACACGGGCCGGTCGGTGACGCTAGCGGCTCAGCAATTCCTGCACGTGGCGTACCGGAATGGCGTAGGTGATGCCACTCGGCGTCGAGATCGCCGATTCCTTCAAACCTTTCACGAACACCATATTGATTACGCCCAGCACTTCCCCGGTCGCGGGATCGTACAGCGGCGAGCCGCTGTTGCCCGGATAAGCGGTGCCGTCGAGCTGGTAGATGCTGAACGGCGTGCGCTGCAGCCGCGCCGCGGCGCGCGCATCGAGGCGGCGCGCACTGAGCGAAGGCTGCATGACCGGCGTGATCGCTGCCAGCAGTGCGCGGTGGGTGGCCGGATGCAGGCCCAGCACCATGCCGAGCGGGAAGCCGGTGAAGGCCAGGTCCTGGCCCTCGACCGCCCGGTCCGCCTCACCCAGGCGCAGGGCCGGTAGCGGCGCGCCTTCCAGGCGCAGGTGGGCCAGGTCGTGCTCGCGATCCAGGGCCACCAGCTGGGCCGGGCGGAAGCGTACCCCGGCGCCGTCCGGCAGCACCACGCCGAGCTGCTCCATGCGCGCCGCATCGAGCTTGTCCGGCACCACGTGGGCATTGGTGATCACGCTCAGGCCGTCGCCGACCACGAAGCCGGTGCCGCTGAACACGATCGCCGGGCTGCGCGTCTGCAACTGGGTGCCGACGCCCACGATCGACGGCTTGACCGCCGCCACCGTCTGCGGCAGGGTCGCCGCTTGCAGACCGGCTCCTGCCCACCATAGCAGCGCGCCGGCAGCCAGTCTTCTTGAAAACAATCGTCGCGTCATCAAACCTTCACAATCTTGAGGTAGTTGTAACAGGACTGAGGCAATCGTACGGCCCCTTTCCATTTTTAAACATTACAATAAGCTTCTTTGAATTTCAGCAACTATTTGAAGAACCGCGTACGCTGGAGTCCACGAGCCGAACCCTACCAGATGCGTGGACTCGTTTCGCGAAATACAACATGCGAAATCTTCAGATGTTTGCGATAATGCAACAACCGGCATGATGCAATTTGTTTAACATCTTCTGATTGCAGTGCGGAACATGTGTTGCAAACCGATGGCATCGGTACCACGAATCGCTACATCCCTTAACCCTCAATTGCAATTGATTAGGGTACAAGCGATCATGCACATTGTTTATTTGTTGAGCCTGCAGCCCAGGCCCTGACCGACGAGATCGACACGATGGCTGAAATCACAACCCAGATACTTCACCTCCTCAAAGCCATCGGCAAGTACCGCTGGCATGCAGTCGTCATCACCTGGGTGGTGGCGCTGGCCGGCTGGGGGGTGGTGTATTCGCTTCCCAACCAGTACGAGGCGTCGGCGCGCGTCTACGTCGACACCCAGACCATTCTCAAGCCGCTGCTGTCGGGCATGACCACCCTGCCGAACCTGAACCAGCAGGTGCAGTTCATGCGCCGCACACTGATGAGCCGCCCGAACGTCGAGCGCGTGGCGCGCGAGCTCGACCTCGACGCCCGCACGCGCAATACCAAGGAATTCGACAAGATGGTCGACAATATGATCGACAAGCTCAAGATGGCCGGCACCGGCCGTGAGAACATCTACACCATCAGCTACACCGGCACCAGCGCGCGCGAGAGCAAGGACGTGGTGCAGGCATTCCTGACGATCTTCGTCGAGGGCAGCTTCGCCGGCAAGAAGCAGGATTCCGAAAAAGCGGTCCAGTTCATCGACGAACAGATCCGCAGCTATGAAGAACGCCTGGCCGCGGCCGAGAACTCGCTGAAGGAATTCAAGATCAAGAACATCGGCATGCTGCCGCGCGCCGGCGCCGACTATGGCGCACGCCTGATGTCGGCCACCGAAGCACTGAACCAGGCCCAGCTTGACCTGGCCGAGGCCGAACAGGGCCGCAATGCGATCCGCAGCAGGATGTCGGGCGACAACAAGGGCGGGGCCGGCGCCCCGGTGCTGCGCGACCCGGCGCTGGACGACCGCATCGCCGCCGTCAACAAGAACCTGGACAGCCTGCGTACCCAGTACACCGAGCAACATCCCGACATCGTCGCCAACCGCCGCCTGCTCGAGCAGCTGATGGAGCGCCGCGCCGATGCGGCCAAGAATCCCGTGCAGAGCTCGGACCCGGGCGCCAGCTTCAGCCCCATGCTGCAGCAGCTGACCGTGCAGCTTTCCGACGCCGAGGCGCGCGTGGCGTCGTTGCGGGCGCGCGTGAACGAATACAGCGCCCGCGTGGCGCGCCTGCGCGGCCAGAGCGAACTGGTGCCGGAGGTCGAGGCCCAACTGGCCCAGCTCAACCGCGATTACGAAGTCAACCGCCAGAACTACCAGCGCCTGGTCGAGCGCCGTGAATCGGCCAAGCTGTCGGGCGAGGTGTCCTCGGTCACCGACATGCTGACCTTCCGCGTGATCGATCCGCCGATCGCGCCGGCCGTGCCGACCGGTCCGAACCGCCTGCAGCTGTTCTCGCTGGTGTTCGTCGGCGCCCTCGCCGCCGGCCTGGCCGGCGCCCTGCTGCTGAGCCAACTGCGCCCGACCTTCCTCAGCCAGGTCTCCCTGCGCGAAGCCACCGGCCTGCCGGTACTGGGTTCGGTCAGCATGAACTGGACCGCCGAACAGACCGTGCTGCGCAAGCGCCGCCTGGTCGCCCTGGCCGCTTCGGTGTTGCTGCTGTTCGGCGCCTATGGCGCCGGCGTCGCCGCCATTCTGGTCCGCCCCGCGATGTAAGGCCGGATGGCCAATAAGGAGTAAATGTGAGCATTATCGAAAAAGCCGCCAGCCGCATCGACCAGCAGCGCCAGAACGCCGCCCCCGTCACCCCTGCCAGCACCATCGTGCCGGCCGAGCCGCCATTGGTCGACGCACCGGCCGCCGTGCTGGTCGACGTGCCGGTCGCGCCGGCCCCGACGCCGGACCTGGCCTCGGGCATGGCGTCCGCCCCGGCGCGCACCCGCCGCGTCGAACTCGACCTGGGCCGTATGCGCGAGCTGGGCATGGTCACCGCCGCCGGCGGCCGTACCAACCTGCTGGAAGAATTCCGCATCATCAAGCGCCCGCTGCTCAAGCGCGCATTCGCCGAGCGTGGTCCGAAGGACAACCCGGCCAACCTGATCATGATCACCAGCTCGCTGCCCGGCGAAGGCAAGACCTATTGCGCGATCAACCTGGCGATGAGCATCGCCATGGAGCTCGACCACACCGTGCTGCTGGTCGACGCCGACGTGGCGCGTCCGTCGGTCCTGCGCACGTTCGGCCTGCCGGCCCAGCGCGGCCTGATGGACATCCTGGTCGACGACGCGCTCGAACTGCCGGACGTGATCCTGCGCACCAACGTCGACACCCTGGCCCTGCTGCCGGCCGGCACGAGCTCGCACAGCGCCACCGAACTGCTGGCCAGCTCGACGATGGCCGCCATGCTGACCGAACTGGCCAACCGCTATCCGGACCGCGTCATCATCTTCGACTCGCCGCCGCTGATGCTGACCACCGAGGCGCGCGTGCTGGCCAGCCACATGGGCCAGATCGTGGTGGTGGTGGAAGCACAGACCACGACCCAGCATGCGGTCAAGGAATCGCTGCAACAGCTGGAAGGCATGAGCAACGTCAATCTCGTCTATAACAAGACCAGGGACATCCCCGGCATCGAAGAAACGTATGACTATCACTACGGCTAAACAATCCGCCGTCATCCGCTCGCCGCGCACGCCGGGATGCCGGATGCCCGTCCTGACTCCACTGGCGGCGGCGGTGCTGCTGCTGGCCGCCCTGCCGGCCCACGCCGACTGGCGCGTGACCCCGACGCTGCGGATCGCCGAGACCTGGACCGATAACGTCAACCTGACGGAAGACGAACTCGCGCACAGCGACCTGATCACGCAGATATCGCCCGGCTTCAAGCTCAGCAACCAGACCCGGCGCCTGACCGTCAACGCCAGCGCCCAGCTGCATACGTTCGCCTACCTGCACGACAGCGACAAGCGCAACCGCGATGGTTCCTTCGGCGACGGCGAGAACGGCGGCGTGTCGAGCGTGCGGCGCAGCTACCGCGCCAACCTGCGCGGCGAACTGGCGCAAGACCTGCTGTACCTCGACGCCACCGCTTCGCGCGGCCAGCAGAACATCTCCGCCTTCGGTCCGCGCATCACGAACGACCAGTATTCGAACGCCAACCGTACCGACATCGATACCTGGAGCATCAGCCCCTACCTGCTGCGCAACTTCGGCAGCATCGCTGCGGGCCAGTTGCGCTTCACGCGCGACTCGGTCGGCGGCGGCGACAATATCGGCTTTCGCCGCACCGGCGGCAACACCCTGCTGGCCTCGCTGGTGAATGGCCCCGCCTTCCGCACCGTCGGCTGGGGCGTCACCTACACCAAGGAAGACCTGAACGGCGGTCGCTATGGCGACTCCTCGAGCGAACTGCTGGCCACCAACCTGCGCTACATGGTCAACGGCCGCTTCTCGCTGCTGGCCAACGCCGGCTACGACCGCTACGAGTACGAGGGACTGGGCGGCGGCGAGCAGGGGGCCAACTGGTCGGTCGGCTTCGCCTGGACGCCGTCCTCGCGCACCAGCCTGCAGGCCACCGCCGGTCGCCACTTCTATGGCAATACCGGCACCCTGATGGCCATGCACCGCAGCCGCCACACCAGCTGGAACGTGAGCTACAACGACGTCATCACGACTTCGCGCCAGCAGTTCACGCTGCCGTCGACGATCGACACTGCGGGCCTGCTCGACCGCATGTTCGCCACCGCCTACCCGGACCCGGTGCTGCGCGCGCAGGTGGTGCAGGCCTATATGGATCAGACCGGCCTGCCGCCATCGCTGTCCGACAGCATCAACTACCTGAGCAACCGCTTCATGCGCCAGAAGCGGCTGCAGGCATCGATGGTGTACCGCAAGGGCCGCAGCAGCGCGGTGCTGTCGGCCCATGCCAGCGACCGCAACGCGATCTCGGACCAGCAAAGCGACAGCCCGCTGCTGGGCAACCAGCAGGGCCGCTACAGCGACAACGTGCGCCAGCATGGCTTCGAAGCAAACTACACTTACCGGCTGAACTCGCGCTCCAACCTGACCGCGCGCTACGACATCGACGAAAGCGAGTCGCGCGACCGCGGCTACAAGAGCACCCAGCGCGTGTTCCAGCTCGGTGTGTCGCGCCGTTTCGGCGAGACCATCGGATCGGTCGACCTGCGCCGTCGCAGCGGCGACCGTTTCAACGCCGGCACCTACACCGAGAACGCCATTTCGGCCAGCCTGTTCAAGACGTTTTAAGCGCAACAGACCCCAGGGAACCACGATGTACGAATCCTATTACGGCCTGTCGGCCAAGCCCTTCCAGCTTCGCCCGGACCCGCACTTCTTCTTCGGCTCCAAGGGCCACAAGCGCGCCATGGCCTATCTCGAATACGGCCTGTCGCAGGGCGAGGGCTTCATCGTCATCACGGGCGAAGTCGGCGCCGGCAAGACCACGCTGGTGCGCAACCTGCTGGGCCACATTCCGCTCGACCAGATCGTGGCGGCCCACATCGTCAACACCAGCCTCGATCCGGAAGACACGCTGCGCATGGTGGTCTCGGCCTTCGGCCTGCCCTACGAGGGCGCCAGCAAGGCCGAGCTGCTCAATCGCCTGGAGCAGTTCTTGCGCTCGGTCGACCGCCAGGGCAAGCGCGCCCTGCTCGTGATCGACGAGGCCCAGAACCTGAACGCGCGCACGGTCGAGGAATTGCGCATGCTGTCCAATTTCCAGACCGACGACCGCTCGCTGCTGCAGACCTTCCTGCTCGGCCAGCCGGAATTCCGCGCCACGCTGCACAGCCCCACCATGCAGCAGCTGCGCCAGCGCGTGATCGCCAGCTACCACCTGGGCCCGATGGATGCGCCGGAAACCCGCGCCTACGTCGAGCACCGCCTGGCCACGGTCGGCTGGAAGGGCGACCCCGCCTTCGACGACAGTGCACACGCGGCGATCTACGCCTACAGCGGCGGCATCCCGCGCAAGACCAATACGCTGATGGACCGCGTGCTGCTGATGGGCTACCTGGAAGAGCTGCATGGCTTCACCGGCGCCCACATCGAGGAAGTCGTGCGCGACATCTCGGACGAATTCCAGGCGCCGGAGGGGCTGGGCGAGCCGGATGCGGCGTCCATGCGCGCTGCCCCCGGCCAGCATGACCTGCAGCATGGAGAGCGGCGCGGCGCCAGCGTCGAGCAGCTCGACGAACGCATGATGCGCCTCGAGAAATCGATCGTGTCGGTGCTGTCGATCCTCAAGAAGATCGCCGCCACCCCGCCCGGCTCGCAGCGCCAGCTGGACCAGGAATAACCTTTCAGGAATGGACTTGGCATGAAAATGACCGCTCCCGCCGCCCGCCCGCGTCCCGCGCCGGGCGAAAAGATCCGCAATGCGATGACCTGCGACGTCGAGGATTACTTCCAGGTCTCGGCCTTCGCCCCCTATATCGACCGCGCCAGCTGGCCGACCCGCGAATGCCGGGTCGAAGCCAATATGGAACGCATCCTGGCGCTGTACGAGCGCCACGGCGTGCGCGCGACCTTCTTCACCCTGGGCTGGATCGCCGAGCGCTATCCCGCCATGGTGCGCCGCATCGTCGCCGCCGGCCACGAACTGGCCAGCCATGGCTACGGCCACCTGCGCGCCTCGGACCAGAGCCGCGCCGAATTCGACAACGATATCCGCTCATCCAAGGCGCTGCTGGAAGACATCGGCGGCCAGGCGGTGGTGGGCTACCGCGCGCCGAGCTTCTCGATCGGCCACGCCAACCTGTGGGCGCTGGACGCGCTGCACGAAGCCGGCTACCGGTACAGCTCGAGCATCTACCCGATCGCCCACGACCACTACGGCATGCCGGACGCGCCGCGCTTCGCCTTCTACCCGAACGGTCCGGACGGGCTGCTCGAAGTGCCGATCACCACGGTCAAGATGGCTGGCCGCAACCTGCCGGCCGGCGGCGGCGGCTACTTCCGCCTGCTGCCCTATGCGCTGTCGCGCTGGATGATGGAAAAGGTCAATCGCGAAGACGGCGAACCGGCCCTGTTCTACTTCCACCCGTGGGAAGTCGATCCCGGCCAGCCGCGTCCCGAAGGCCTGGGCGCCAAGGCGCGCTTCCGCCACTACGTCAACATCGACCGCATGGAGGGCCGCCTGGAACAGCTGGCGCGCGACTTCAAGTGGGACCGCATGGACCGCATCTTCCTGGACAAGCCATGAACTCGATCATCGAAGCGGCGCAGGCCAAGCGCGCGGCTCCTGGCACCATCGCCGCCAGCGTCGCCGGCCCGCAGACCCTGCAACTGATGCAGCCGCAGGATTGCGCCCGCTGGGACGCTTTCGTGCGCGCCTGCCCCAACGCCACCTTCTTCCACCTGTCGGGCTGGCAGAAGGTCATCGAACAGTCGTTCGGCATCAAGACCTGGTTCTATTTCGTGGAGCAGGACGGCCAGATCCAGGGCGTGCTGCCGCTGGCCGAGATCAAGAGCCGCCTGTTCGGCCACTCGCTGGGCGCGATGCCGTTCTGCGTGTACGGCGGCGTGGCCGCGGTCAACGACGGCGCGCGCCTGCTGCTCGACGAAGCGGCCGACCAGCTCGCGAAAAAGCTGGGCGTGGGCCACCTGGAATACCGCGGCATGCACCGCGCCCATCCGGGCGACGCCTCCTGGCATACCAAGGAACTGTACGTCACCTTCCGCAAGGAGATTTCGGGCGACGACGAGGCCAATCTGAACGCCATCCCGCGCAAGCAGCGCGCGATGGTGCGCAAGGGGATCAAGCTCAACCTGAAAGGCGTGGTCGAGGACAACGTCGACCGCATGTTCGAGGCCTATGCCACCAGCGTGCTGCGCCTGGGCACCCCGGTATTCCCGAAAAAATACTTCGCCCTGCTGCAGACGACCTTCGGCGACGAGTGCGAGGTGCGCACGATCCTGACCGAAGACGACCGCCTGGTGGGCTCGGTGCTGTCGTTCTACTGGCGCGACGAAGTCGTGCCCTACTACGGCGGCGGCACCGACCTGGCGCGCAGCGTGGCCGGCAACGACTTCATGTACTGGAACCTGATGCAGGCGGCAGCCGCGCGCGGTTGCCGCATCTTCGACTTCGGCCGCAGCAAGCTCGGTACCGGCGCCTACGACTTCAAGAAGAACTGGGGCTTCACGGCCGAGCCGCTGCCTTATGAATACAAGCTGTACGCGTCGACCCAGCTGCCGGACAACAATCCGCTGAACCCGAAATACCAGTTGTTCATCAAGATGTGGAAGAAACTGCCGCTGCCGGTGGCGAACTTCCTCGGTCCCTACATCGTGCGCAACCTGGGGTAATGCCGTGCAAGACCTGCTGCTCCTGATCCACCGCATCCCCTACCCGCCCAACAAGGGCGACAAGATCCGCTCGTACAACCTGCTCAAGCACCTGGCGCGCGACTACCGGGTGCACCTGGCCACCTTCGTGGACGACGCCGACGACTGGCAGCACGTGCCCAAGGTCGAGGCGATGTGCGCCAGCAGCCATTTCGCGGCCCTGAATCCCCTGCTGGCGCGCGTGCGCAGCCTGGGCGCGCTGGTCAAGAACCGCTCGCTGTCGCTGGACTATTACCAGGATGCGGGCATGGCGCGCTGGGTCGAGCAGACCGTCGCCGCGCACGGCATCAAGCGCGTGATGGTGTTCTCGTCGCCGATGGCGCAATACGTCGACCACCATCGCGACGCACGCCGCGTGATCGACTTCTGCGACGTCGACTCGGACAAGTGGCGCCAGTACGCCGACAAGAAGTCCTGGCCCATGAGCTGGCTGTACCGCCACGAGGCGCGCCAGCTGCTGCGCTACGAGCGCCAGGTGGCCAGCCAGTACGACGCTTCGCTATTCGTGTCCGCGCCCGAGGCCGAGCTGTTCCGCCAGCTGGCGCCCGAGAGCGTGGCGCGCATCGGCCACTTCAGCAACGGCGTCGACACCGAGTATTTTTCGCCCGACCACGATTTCAGCAGCCCGTTCGCGCCAGGCGCGCGCGCGCTGGTGTTCACCGGCGCGATGGACTACTGGCCGAATGTCGACGCGGTGCAGTGGTTTGCCGACGAGGTGTTCCCGGCCCTTGCCGCGCAAGACCCGGCGCTGCGCTTCTACATCGTCGGCTCGCGCCCGAACCCGCAGGTCCAGGCGCTGGGCCAGCTGCCCGGCGTGACCGTGACCGGCACCGTGCCCGACGTGCGCCCCTATATCCGCCACGCCACGCTGGCGGTGGCGCCGCTGCGCATCGCACGCGGCATCCAGAACAAGGTGCTCGAGGCGATGGCCATGGGCACGCCGACCGTGGTGTCGCCGCAGGCGCTGGAAGGCATCGACGCCGTAGCCGGGAGCGAGCTGGCGGTGGCCGACGGCGCCCCGGCCTGGATCGACACGCTGAACGGGCTCCTGGCCCGCGACAACCAGGACATGGGCCGCGCCGCACGGGCGCGGGTCGAACATCATTACAGCTGGCCCAGCAACCTGGCCTGCATCGAGGAGCGACTGGAATGCTCGTGAACCCACCCAATGACCTGGCCGCCGCCGCACCGGGCGCCGCCACGACGCCGCTGGCCCCTTCGAGCGCGATGCTGATCGCGCTCGCGCTGCTGGCGCCGTTCTTCCTCTACCTCGGCACCGCCCAGTCGCTGGTGGCGATCTGGAACAGTTCCGAGACCTTCGCCCACGGCTACGCCATCCTGCCGATCAGCCTGTGGCTGATCTGGCGCCGGCGCGCGGTGTTCAACGCGGTCCCGGCGCGGCCCTGGGCCCCGGCCCTGCTGCTGCTGGCCATGCTGGGCGCCGGCTGGCTGCTGGCGCGCATGGGCGAGGTGCAGGTCGTGATGCAGTACGCCTTCGTCTCGATGTTCCCGGTGATCGCGCTGGCCATGCTGGGCCCGCGCCTGGCGGGGGCACTCGCCTTTCCTCTTCTGTTCCTGCTGCTGGCCGTGCCCTTCGGCGAAGTCTTCGTCGGCCCCCTGATCAACCTCACCGCCGACTTCACCGTGTGGGCGGTGCAGGCCACCGGCATCCCGGTGCTGCGCAACGGCACCCGCTTCGAGCTGCCGACCGGTTCCTGGTCGGTGGTCGAAGCCTGCAGCGGCGTGCGCTACCTGATTTCCTCGTTCACCCTGGGTTGCCTGTACGCCTACCTGACCTACCGCTCGACCTCGAAACGCCTGCTGTTCGTGGCCGTGTCGATCGTGGTGCCGATCGTCGCCAACGGCCTGCGTGCCTACATGATCGTGATGATCGGCCACCTGTCCGGCATGGAGCTGGCCACCGGCGTCGACCACCTGATCTATGGCTGGTTGTTCTTCGGCCTGGTGATGCTGCTGATGTTTTGGGTCGGCAGCTTCTGGCGCGACGATGACGAGCTTCCGGTCGCCGATGCATCCACCGCGGCCGCCGCCGCCACCGTGACGGGCAATCCGGCGCCGGCCTCGATGGCCCGCATCGCGGCCATGTGCGCTGCCGTGGTGGCGCTCACCGCGCTGTGGCCGGGCTTCGCGCGCTACAACGACGCCGCCAACCTCAATCCGCAGCCGGTCCAGCTGTCGACGGTGGCGGTGGGCTGGCCGCAGGTGGCGCCATTCTCCGGCTGGACCCCGCGCTGGGTCAACCCGGACGCGACCTATCGCGCCACCTTCCGCAACAGCGAAAGCATGCCGCCAGTCGCGCTCGACATCATGTACTACCGCAACCAGCGCAACGGCAAGGCCCTGATCAGCTCCGTCAACACCCTGGCCACCTCGGACGACGCCTGGCATGCCGTCGGCGGCGCCATGCGCAGCGAGACCCTGGGCGGCCAGCCGCTGACCCTGCGCGAGACCCGCCTGAACGGTCCGGGCGGCCAGATCCTGGTGTGGCAGTGGATGTCGATCGACGGCCACCTGACGGCCAACAACTACGTCGGCAAGCTGCTGCAGGCCCAGGCCAAGCTGCGCTTCCGCGGCGACGACGGCGCCGTGGTGTTGCTGTCGGCCCCGGTGCGCGACAATCCGGAAGCCGCGCGCGCCGCCCTGCGCGCCTTCCTGGCGGGCCAGGGCCAGGCGGTCGAGCGCGCGCTGGACCATGCGCGCAGCCATTGACGGGTGCCGCGATGCATAGCGAGCTGTCGGTCCTGAATGCCCAGCGGCCCCTGGTCGTGCACCTGGTCTATTCGCTCGACGTGGGCGGACTGGAGACGCTGCTGGTCGACTGCATCAACCGCCTGCCGCCGGAAAAATACCGGCACGCGGTCGTGTGCCTGACGCGTTACTCGGAGTTCGCCCAGCGCATCACCCAGCCCGGGGTCGAGCTGTTCGCCCTAAACAAGCCGCCCGGGAACGGCGCGCAAGTGCACGTCGACTTCTGGAAGCTGATGCGGCGCCTGCGTCCGGCCATCCTGCACACCTACAACCTGGCGGCGATGGAGTTCTGCTTCACCGCCGCCCTGGCCGGGGTGCCGGTGCGGATCCATGCCGAGCATGGCCGCGATGCATCCGACCCGCAGGGCCTGAACCCGAAGCACAACTTCCTGCGCCGCCGCCTGGCGCCCTTCATCGACCGCTACATCCCGGTGTCCGATGATTTGCAGCGCTGGCTGGCCGACGTGGTCCGCATCCCGGCCGCGAAGAACCATCCGATCAAGAACGGGGTCGATACTGAGCGCTACGCGCCGCGCGCGGATGCAAGCACCGCCGCGCCCTGGGGTCCGGACGATATCGTGATCGGCGCCGTGGCGCGGGTGCAGGACGTCAAGAACCACCGCAGCCTGGTGGCCGCCTTCGCCCTGCTGCACGAACGCCTGCCCGCCCTGCGTGCGCGCCTGAAACTCACCATCGTCGGCGACGGCCCGCTGCTGGGCGCGATCCGCGAACAGGTGGCAGGGGCCAAGCTGCAGGACGCGGTCTGGCTGCCCGGCGCGCGCGCCGACGTGGCCGATCTGCTGCACGGCTTCGACGTGTTCGCCCTGCCCTCGCTGGCCGAGGGCACGCCGGTCTCGCTGCTGGAGGCGATGGCTTGCGGCCTGCCGTCGGTGTGCTCGAACGTCGGCGGCATCCCGGAAGTGGTCAATGATGACGTGCATGGCCTGCTGGTGCCGGTCGAGGTCGAAGCCTTGGCAAATGCGCTGGCGCGCTACGTACAGGACCCGGCGCTGATGGCGCGCCATGGCGCCGCCGCGCGTGCGCGCATCGAAGAAAAATACAGCATGGACGCCATGCTGCGCGCCTATATGGCGCTGTACGACGGCCTGCTCGCGCACAAGGCGCCGGCCCGGCTGCATCAATCCATCCATACCTAAACAACGCAGGAAGTGAACGAGCATGTGCGGAATCGTCGGCATTTTTGATACCCAGGGAACTCGCGAGATCGACCGCGCGGCGCTGGGCCGCATGAACGAGAGCCAGCACCACCGCGGCCCGGACGAAGGCGAGCTGTATCTGGAAACGGCGCTCGGCATGGGCCACCGCCGGCTGTCGGTGATCGACCTGGCCAGCGGCCAGCAGCCGATCCGCAACGCCGCCGGCGACGTGACGATGGTGTTCAATGGCGAGATCTATAACTACCGCGAACTGCGCGACGAGCTGGTCGCGCTGGGCTTCGCCTTCCGCACCAAGTCGGATACCGAGGTGCTGCTGCACGCCTACCAGGCCTGGGGCCAGGACTGCCTGCAGCGCCTGCGCGGCATGTTCGCCTTCGCGATCTGGGACAGGAAACGGCAGACGCTGTTCCTGGCGCGCGACCACCTGGGCGTCAAGCCGATGTTCTACGCGCTGCTGCCGAACGGCCTGTTCGTGTTCGGCTCCGAGCTGAAATCGATCATGACCCACCCCGAACTGTCGCGCAAGCTCAACCCGCGCGCGGTCGAGGATTACTTCGCCTTCGGCTATGTCCCGGAACCGCACACCATCTTCCACGGCGCCTTCAAACTGGCGCCGGGCCACCGCATCACGCTGCGCGCCGGCGAGACCGAGGTGAAACCCGAGCAGTACTGGGACATCCCGTTCCAGCGCGCCCCGCAGCGTCCGATGCAGGAAATCGAGCAGGAACTGACGGCGCGCCTGCAGGAATGCGTGCAGAGCCAGATGGTGGCCGACGTGCCGCTGGGCGCCTTCCTGTCGGGCGGCGTCGATTCGAGCGCGGTGGTGGCGATGATGGCCCAGCAGAATCCCGATTCGGTGGTCACCTGCTCGATCGGCTTCGACGACCCCGAATACGACGAATCGAAGTATGCCAACGAAGTCGCCACGCGCTACCGCACCGACCACCACGCCCAGGTCGTGGACAAGGACGACTACGGCCTGATCGACACCCTGGGCCGCCTGTACGACGAACCCTTCGCCGACAGCTCGGCGATCCCGACCTACCGCGTGTGCCAGCTGGCGCGCAAGCACGTCACGGTGTCGCTGTCGGGCGACGGCGGCGACGAGAGCTTCGCCGGCTACCGCCGCTACCGCTTCGCGATGGCAGAGCAGCGCGTGCGCGACAAGGTGCCCGCCGGCCTGCGCAAGCCCGTGTTCGGCACGTTGGGCAAGCTGTATCCGAAGGCCGACTGGGCGCCGCGCATGTTCCGCGCCAAGACCACCTTCGAGGCGCTGGCGCGCGACACGGTCGAGGGCTACTTCCATGGCGTGTCGAAGATGCCGGACCGGATCCGCGCCCAGCTGTTCTCGGATGGGTTCAAGCGCGAGCTGCAGGGCTACGAGGCGATCCAGGTATTCCACGAGCACGCGGCGAACTCACCGACCGACGATCCGCTGTCGCTGATCCAGTACCTCGACTTCAAGACCTGGCTGCCGGGCGACATCCTGACCAAGGTCGACCGCGCCAGCATGGCGCATTCGCTCGAGGTGCGGGTGCCGCTCTTGGACCATACCTTCGTCGAATGGGCCTCGACCCTGCCGCCCGACATCAAGCTGGGCGGCGGCGAAGGCAAGTACATCTTCAAGAAGTCGCTCGAGCCCTTCCTCTCGCACGACGTGCTGTACCGCGCCAAGAAGGGTTTTTCCATTCCGCTGGCGGCCTGGTTGCGCGGCCCGCTGCGCGAGAAGCTGCGCGCGGCGGCGCTGTCGCCGCTGCTGCTCGACACCGGCATGTTCAACGAGCGCTTCCTGCGCGAGATGGTCGAACAGCACATCGCCGGCAGCAAGGACTACAGCACCCCGCTGTGGTCGGTGCTGATGTTCGAGACCTTCCTGCGCGTCAGCGCCGATGCATGAAAACGGGGCCTGCGAAGGCCCCGTTTTTTATCGTCACCTGCCGGGGACGGTTCAGCCCTGGCGCGCGCCGCGCGTCAAGCGGTTCAGATACCACTGGGCCATCGAGACATAGCGCTTGCGCCACTGGCGCAACCAGACCTTGGGCGGCTTGATCGGATGCCACAGCAAGTCCTTCTCGCGCCCCGGGCGCAGGCGGATGTTGAGGGTGCCGAAGCTGCCGTTCTTGGCGAAACCGTCGTTGGACACGCCGGTGTAGCGCTTGTTGCGGTCTTCCTCGGCCACGAACTCGCCGGCGCCGCCGAAGTCGACCACGCTCATGCCGCCATGCTTGAGGATCGTGGCCCAGGCATTCTCGCTGTGGGCGGTCCAGCCGGCGCGGTAGTAGCGGTCGATGAGGTCGAGCGCCGCGCCGCTGATGCGGAAGAAGGTCAGGAATACCAGCCAGCTGTCGGCCGGCTTGAGGTCCAGGCCGGGCGCGCGCAGCATCGCGGAATACGTCCATTCCTCTTCGCCGCGCGCCAGGTGGGCGGCCAGCAGATCGCCCTCGCGATCGGCCAGTCCGGCGAACAGCTGATACAGCTCGCCCGAATAGTCGACGTCGTCCTCGACCACCCAATACTCGGCAAATTGCGGCTGCGCGCGCCGGAACAGCAGCGGCGGCAGGTCGCAGTTGCCGGGGATGAGCTTGAACGGACGCGCGGCGCCCTTGGCCGGATAGCCGAGGGTATCGATGGCGTCCGGACCATACACATGGTGCTCGATCTCGACGCCGTCGAGCACCACCTTGCGCACGCCGGTCTTCGCATTCGGCGTGTACGAGATGGCGGCGAAGCGGCATTGCGGTCCCAGGCGCAGGAAAGCGGCGCGGAAACGCAGCAGGCGCTTCTTCACCGCGACCGGGTCGGTGGTCTGGAACAGCAGGATCTGCGGCTGGTCGTTCATGCGCCCCCCATCATGCGCGGCGTGGCGCCCAGTCACGGTACCAGGCCCAGAAACTGGCCAGTCCGGCGGCCAGCGGCGTAGTCGGCGCGAAGTCGACCCAGGCCTTGAGCTTGTCGATCGAGGCATGGGTGGCCGGCACGTCGCCCGGCTGCATCGGCAGGAATTCCTTGCGCGCCTCGATGCCGATCGCGCCTTCCAGCGTCTGGATGAAGTCCAGCACCCGCACCGGATTGTGGTTGCCGATGTTGAACACGGTATGCGCCGCGCGCGTTTCCGTGGCCGGCGTCGGCTTGAACAGCAGCCGCACCACGCCTTCGACGATGTCGTCGATATAGGTGAAGTCGCGCGTGAGCAGGCCTTCGGCGAACACCGGAATCGTGGCGCCGCGCGCCATTTTCTCGGCGAAGCTGAAATAGGCCATGTCGGGACGGCCCCAGGGTCCGTAGACCGTGAAGAAGCGCAGGCCGGTGGCCGGCAGCTTGAACAGGTGGCTATACGAATGCGCCATCAGCTCGTTGGACTTCTTGGTGGCGGCGTACAGCGAGACCGGGGCGTCGACCTGGTCGTCCTCGCTGAACGGCACCTTGGCGTTGGCGCCGTAGACGCTGCTGCTGCTGGCATACAGCAGGTGTTCGATCGCGCCGTGGCGGCAGGCTTCGAGGATGTTGCCGAAGGCGACCAGGTTCGACTGCACGTAGGCGGCCGGATTCTCGATCGAGTAGCGCACCCCGGCCTGGGCCGCCAGGTGCACCACCAGCGTCGGTTGCTCGCGTTCGAACAACGCCGCGACCTGGGCCGCATCGGCCAGCTCCACCGTGTGGCAGGCCACGCCGGCGGGCGCCAGCAGGGCCGCCACCCGGTCGTGCTTCAGGCGCGGATCGTAGTAATCGTTGAAGTTGTCGCAGCCGACCACCTGGTGGCCCATTGCCGCCAGGCGCGCCGCCACGAAGCTGCCGACGAAGCCTGCGGCGCCCGTGACCAGGATGCGGTGGGTGCCCGTGATCATCAGGCCGCCTTCCGGCTGACGCGGCCGATGCCTTCGTAGGCCAGGCCGGCTTCGGCGACTTCCGCCGGGTCATAGATGTTGCGGCCGTCGAAGATCGCCTTGCCGCGCAGGGTCTGGGCCAGGTGGCGGAAGTCCGGCGCGCGGAATTCCTTCCACTCGGTCACCAGCACCAGCACGTCGGCATTGTCGACCGCGGCGGTGGCCGAGCTGGCGATGGTCAGCATCTCTTCGACGCGGGCGGCGCCGTGGTCGCGTTCCAGCACGCGCAGCGCTTCGCTGCTAGCCACCGGATCGTAGGCGCGCACGCGGCAGCCGGCGGCGAACAGTTCCTTCAGCAGGATCAGGCTCGGCGCCTCGCGCATGTCGTCGGTGTTCGGCTTGAACGACAGGCCCCACAGCGCGACCGTCTTGCCGTTCAGGTGTTCGACGCCGCCGTAGAAACGCGACAGCTTCTTGAACAGGACGTTCTTCTGGTTGTCGTTGACGCGCTCGGTCGCTTCCAGGATGTGCAGGGTCTGCTCGTGGTCGGCGCCGGTCTTGACCAGGGCTTTCACGTCCTTCGGGAAGCAGGAGCCGCCATAACCCATGCCGGCATACAGGAATTGCGAGCCGATGCGCGGGTCCAGGCCCATGCCGTGGCGCACCGCCTCGATGTCGGCGCCCAGCACTTCGGCCAGGTTGGCCAGCTCGTTCATGAAGCTGATGCGGGTGGCCAGCATGGCGTTGGCGGCGTACTTGGTCAGCTCGGCGCTGCGCACGTCCATCTCGACCAGCTTTTCATGGTTGCGGCTGAATGGCGCGTACAGCTGGCGCATCAGGCGCGTGGCGCTGGCGTCGTCGCTGCCGACCACGATGCGGTCCGGACGCATGAAGTCCTCGATCGCCGCGCCTTCCTTCAGGAATTCGGGATTGCTCACCACCGAGAACGCGACGGTGCTGCCGCGCTTGTCGAGTTCGCCCTGGATGGCGGCGCGCACCTTGTCGGCGGTGCCGACCGGCACGGTCGACTTGTCGACCACCACCACCGGCGTCTCGATGCGCTGGCCGATCGAGCGGGCCGCGGCCAGGATGTGGGTCAGGTCGGCGCTGCCGTCTTCATCGGGCGGGGTGCCGACCGCCAGGAACACGCATTCGGCGTGCGCCATGGCTTCGTCGTAGCTGGTCGAGAACAGCAGGCGACCGGCGGCGGCGTTGCGCTCGACCATGGTGTCCAGGCCAGGTTCGTGGATCGGGATGACGCCATTCTTGAGCATGGCGATTTTTTCGTCGTTGACGTCGAGGCACAATACGGTGTTGCCGACGTCGGCGAAGCATGCGCCCGAAACCAGGCCCACATAGCCGGTGCCGATGATAGTGATCTTCATGATTTGTCTGGAAGTTGGATAAACTGAAGGATTAACTGAACGAAAGAGACCGGTGAAAGCGCACGCCGTGCGCGCCGTTTTTCCTTATGCCGGGTGTTGCTTCAGCTGACACGAATAAGGTGTAACAGTGCTGATCAGAACTTGAATTATAGTATCATGCTTGTCAAAAATTTATGCATCTGGCGTCAATCGTGCTGCCCTCCGGAAAAATTTTTCGCATAATGGCGGCATTGCTTTTTAACAAACCCCGAGCCTGGCGCCAGCGATACGGGCGCCCCATGGAACCCTGCCCACCCACATGAAGCCAACCATTTCCAGCATGCCGAGGCGGCCCCACCATGCGTGACCTCATCCTGCTGCTCGCCTTCGTGGCGATCATTCCCTACATCTTCAAGCGCCCCGTGGTCGGCGCCATGGCCTATGCCGTGGTCAGCCTGATGAATCCGCATCGCCTGAGCTACGGCTTCACCCAGTTCTTCCCGTTCGCGATGTACCTGTCGATTATCACGCTGGTGGCGGTCATGCTGTCGCGCGAGCCCAAGAAGATCCCGATGTCGCCGCTGGTGGTGGTGCTGGCGATCTTCTTCGGCTGGATGACGGTCACCACCATCTTTGCCCAGGTGCCCGCCGCGGCCTGGCAGGACTGGGACCGGTTCAGCAAGATCGTCCTGATGGTGTTCATCACCATCATGACGGTGCGCACGCGCAAGGACGCCAAGATGCTGGCCATCGTGGTGGCGCTGTCGCTCGGTTTCTGGGGCGTCAAGAGCGGCATCTTCGTCATCTTCAGCGGCGGTGGAGAGGGCTTGCTCGGTCCGCGCGCGAGTTTCATCAGCGACAACAACACGCTGGCGCTGGCGCTGGTGACGATCACGCCCCTGCTGGTCTACCTGGTGACCCAGGTCGACGGAAAATGGCTCAAGCGCGGGGTGCTGGCCATGGCCGGCCTCACCGCGCTGGGCGCGATCGGCTCGTATTCGCGCGGCGCCTTCCTGGCTGTTTTCATGATGGGCTTCTTCCTGTGGCTCAAGTCGCACCACAAGCTCAAGACCGGCATCGCCTTCCTGCTGATCGTGCCGATCGTGCTGCTGGCGATGCCGGAGGCCTGGATGGGACGGATGAACACGATCCAGACCTATGACGAGGACGCCTCGGCGACCGGACGCATCAATTCCTGGCTGTTTGCGATCAATATCGCCAACGAGTTCGTGCTGGGCGGCGGACCGAACGTGTTCGCGCCGCATATGTTCATGCTGTATGCACCGGAGCCGGAGCGCTACTTCGACGCCCACAGCATCTATTTCCAGATCCTGGGGGAGCAGGGCTATATCGGCCTGGGCATCTTCCTGTTCATGTTCGTGGTGGCCTGGCGCCTCGGCTCGCGCGTGATCCGCTTCTGCAGCGGCAAGGAAGACCTGGCCTGGGCCCTGATGCTGGCCCGCATGTGCCACGTCAGCATCATCGGTTACATGACCGCTGGGGCCTTCCTGACGCTGGCCTACTATGACCTGATCTATTACGTGTTCGCGATCCTGATCACGCTGGACAAGGTGCTGATCCGCGCGCCGGTGCAGGAGGACATCCCACCGATGCGCATCCCGTTCATGCAGGACCGCATCGACCGCTGGCTGGGCAAGGCGCCCGACGCCAGGGCGCAGCGCTAGACCAGCACTTCCAGCGCCGCCGGATGGCCCAGGAATTGCCCCGGGCTGGCGCTGGCGCCATAGGCGCCTGACTGGAACACCACCACCAGGTCGCCGACGCGGGCATGGGCCAGCGGCATCCGGTCGGCCAGGATGTCGAGCGGGGTGCACAGCGGGCCGGTGGCCGACGCCGGGCCGCTGTCCGGCGCGTCGCCCGAGGCGTTCATGCGGTTGCCGACCGCCACCGGATAATTCTTGCGGATCACCTGGCCGAGGTTGCCCGAGGCGGCCAGGTGGTGGTGCATGCCGCCGTCCAGCACCAGGAATACCTCGCCGCGCGAGACCTTGCGGTCGATCACGCGCGCCACGTACACGCCAGCCTCGCCGACCAGGTAACGTCCCAGTTCCAGCGCCAGCCGCGCCTGCGGCAGCGCCGCGGCCAGGCGCGGCAGCCAGGCGGCCAGGTGCTCGCCCATCGGCGCCGGATCGATGCGCGCCTCACCCGGGAAATACGGGATGCCGAGGCCGCCGCCGATGTTCAGCTGGCGCAGCGCCAGCGGGCTGTCGCCGGCCAGCCGCATGGCCAGCTCGATGCTGCGCGATTGCGCCTCGACGATGGCGTCCAGGCGCAGGCTCTGCGAACCGCTGAAGATGTGGAAGCCCTGGAAATCCAGGCCCAGGGCGGCCACCTGCCGCAGCACGGCGGGCGCCTGTTCCTCGTCGATGCCGAAGGGCTTGGCGCCGCCGCCCATCTTCATCCCCGACGATTTCAGCTCGAATGCCGGGTTGATGCGCAGCGCCACGCGCGGCGTGACGCCAAGCGCTTCGCCGATGCGCGCGGCGCGCGCCAGTTCGTGTTCGGATTCGATGTTCAGGCACACACCGGCGGCGATCGCCTGGCGCAGTTCGGCATCCGTCTTCGCCGGGCCGGCGAAGCTGATGTGGGCCGGGTCCTTGCCGGTATCCAGCGCGGTTTTCAGCTCGCCGCTGGAGGCGACGTCGAGGCCGTCGACCAGGCCCGCCATGTGCTGCACCAGGGCCGGCATCGGATTGGCCTTGATCGAATAATGCAGCGCCACCTGCGGCGGCAGGATCGCGCGCAGGCCCGCGACCTTCGCGCTGCAGGCGGCGCGGTCGAGCGCGAAGAACGGCGTGCGGCCGACGCGCTCGGCCAGCCGGGTGAGCGGGATGCCGCCGACTTGCAGGACGTCGTCGACCACGGGGAAATGAATCTGGGGAGCGTGCTGGGGCTTGGTGCCGGTCATGGGAATGTTCTGGATGCGGTAAGGCCAGGCCTTTACTGGCCTTGGCCGGGCTGGAAGGTCGTGCGCAGCAGGTTGCGGTCGATCTTGCCGTTCGGGTTGCGCGGCAGCGCCTCGGCGCGCACGACGATGTGGGCCGGGATCATGTAGGCCGGCAGCCGGCGCCGGCATTCGGCCAGCAGCGCGGCGCGATCTATCGTTTCAGGGCCGGTCACCGCCACCGCCACGATCGCCTGGCCCAGCGTCTCGTCGGCGACGCCGAACACCGCCACCTCGCTCACCAGGCCGCTGGCATGCAGCACGCTTTCGACCTCGGTCGGGCTGATGCGGTAGCCGGAGACCTTGATCATCTCGTCGCTGCGGCCGATGAAGTACAGGTAGCCGTCGGCGTCGCGGCGCACGGTGTCGCCCGACCACACGGCCAGCTCGGGCAGCGGCAGGGCCGGATCCTGGCCAGGCGCCGGGCGGAAGCGCTGGGCGGTGCGCGCCGGGTCGTTCCAGTAGCCCAGCGCCACCAGGGCGCCGCGGTGCACCAGTTCGCCCGGCTCGTCGGCCTCGCACAGGCTGCCGTCGGGACGCACCACCAGCACCTCGGCGTTCGGGATCGCGCGCCCGATCGAATCAGGGCGGCGCGCCAGTTCGGCCGGCGGCAGATACGTCGAGCGGAAGGCTTCGGTGAGGCCGTACATCAGGTAGACCTCGGCGCGCGGCAGCGCCGCCCGCAGCGCCTCGACCGTCACCATCGGCATGGCGCCGCCGGAATTGGTGATGAAGCGCAGCGTGCAATCGGCCGGCCACTCCAGGCGCGACAGGGCGATCCACAGCGGTGGCACCGCGGCCAGGCCGGTGATGCGCTCGGCGCGCACGGCGGCCACGATATCCTTCGGGAACAGGTAATTCATCAGCACCACGCAGGCCCCGCGCAGGAAGGCGGTGGTCAGCTGGCTCAGGCCATAGTCGAAGCTCAGCGGCAGCACCGCCAGCAGTCGGTCGTCGGCCCGCACGCCCAGGTAGCCGGCCACGCTGGCGGCGCCGGCCACCATGTTCCGGTGCGACAGCACCACGCCCTTGGGGGCGCCGGTGCTGCCCGAGGTGTACAGGATGGCCGCCATATCGGTGTCGATGCGGCGGTGCGGAGTAAACGATACACCGGTCTCGAGCTGCGACCAGTGCAGCAGCGCCAGGCCCGAAGGGGACGGCGCCGGCCGGGCGCCGTCGGTCAGCAACAGCGCGCGCAGGTCGGGGCAGCCGGCCAGGCTGGCGGCCAGCTGGGCCTGGCGTTCGGGCGTCGTCACCAGCAGGCGCACATTGCAGTCGGCCAGGATGTAGGCCACCTGCTCGGGTTTCAGCAAGGGATTGACCGGCACGAACACGCAGCCGGCGGCGGCCGCGCCGAACATGGCCACCACGTTCTCGATGCGCTTTTCCATGTACACGGCGACCCGCTCGCCCGGCCGCATTCCCTGGGCCAGGAACAGGGCGGCCGCGGCTTCCACCTGGCCGGCCAGTTCGCGGTAGGTGCAGCGCGCCGCGCCATAGGCCAGGGCCTCGGCGTCGGGGGTGCGCGCCGCGCTGTCGAAGATGCTGTCGTGGATCAGGTGGTTCATCGCATTCGGGGTTGATCGCCGCAAGGCGCGTAATGGCGCGGCGCATCCGCCACGCATCTGCCATCTTACCAGTTCGGGCCGCGCAGCAAGGGGATTGCATGCTTTTTCGACATCGCTGCGCGAGCGCGCGCACCGCTGCCGGTGCGCGGAAACGGCCAGGCCGCATGTTATATTTAAATCATGCCGAGAATAAACACATCCGCAGCACCAGCATGACCGACACCAGGTCCATTCCCTCCGTTCCCGTCCTCTCGCTCGGCACCTTCGCCGGCGGCGGCGCCAACCTGCCGGCGCTGGACGACGCGCCTGCGGTGCAAGCCGTCACGAGCGGCCGGATCGCGATCGGGATGGCGCTGCGCGCCCTCGGCGTCGGCCCCGGCGACCGGGTGCTGGTCCCGGCCTATCACAGCCCCTCGATGATCCCGCCGGTGCACTGGCGCGGCGCCGAGGTGGTGTTCTACCGGGTCCATCCCGACACCACGGCCGACCTGGACGACCTGGCGCGTAAACTCGGTCCCGGCGTGAAGGCCGTCATGGCCACCCATTTCTTCGGCTTCCCGCAAGACCTGCGCGCCCTGCGCGCGCTGTGCGACGCCAATGGCGCCGGCCTGGTCGAGGATTGCGCCCACTGCTACTTCGGCGAACGCGATGGCGTCGCGGTCGGCAGCAGCGGCGACTATGCGATCGGCAGCAGCATGAAATTCTTCCCCATCTTCGAGGGCGGCTGCCTGGTCTCGCACCGGCATGCGCTGCCGGCTGTCCCGCAGGGCGGCGGCCGTGGATTCGAAGCCAAGGCGGCGCTCGGCGCGCTCGAGGCCAGTTTCGCCCAGGGCCGCCTGCCCATCCTGCGCGCCGCGCTGGCCCTGCCGTTGCGCCTGAAGACCGCGCTGTGGAATTGGGCAAAGGCGCGGACAAAGGCGCGGCCAGACGCCCGGGGCGCAAGCCCGGCCCCGGCGCTGGCCCCATCTTCGTCGGACAGCAGCTTCGACTTCGATCCCCACTGGGTCGACCGCCGTTCGTCCTGGTTCTCGCGCGCCGTCCTGCGGCGCGCCGGCCGTGCGCGCCTGGTCGAAGGACGGCGCCGCCATTACCTGGAACTCGAACGCGCGCTGGCCGGCGCGCCCGGCTGGCAGCCGCTGTTCGCGGCGCTGCCGGCCGGCGCCTGCCCCTGGGTGTTCCCGCTGCTGGCGGACCATCCGGAAGCGCTGTTCGAACGGCTGCGCGCCGCCGGGGTGCCGATGGTGCGCTTCGGCGCCAGCCTGTGGCCCGGCGTGGACGCCAGCGTGTGCCCCAACAGCGTCGCGCTCGGCCGGCGCCTGTTCGGCCTGCCCGTGCACCAGGAATTGCGGGCCGGCGAACGCGCCTGGCTGGCGGCCGCCGTGCGCCGTGCGCTGGAAGAAACCGCCGAGGCGGCGCGATGAACTGGCGCGTGGTCCCGGCGGCCGAACTGCCGGCCCGGCCCGAGCACCTGGAGCGCTGGCGCCGCCTGCACCGGGAAAGCGCCGGGTCGCCGTTGCTGGCGCCGGAATTCGTGCTCCCCTTGCTGGCCGTGTTCGGCACGGGGCGGGAAGTGCTGGCCTGGCACGAGCGGGATGGAGAAACCGACATCATGGCGATCCTGGCGCCGTCGCGCCCCGGCGCCTGGAACACCTTCCAGCCGGCCCAGGCGCCGGTCGGCCTGTGGCTGCAGCGCGACGCCGGGGCGCGCGGCGCCAGCCTGCCCGCACTCTTGCGCGCCCTGCCCGGCGCCGCCCTCATGCTCGGCGTGACTCAGTGCGATCCGATGCTGATGGACCGCCCCGCGCAGGCAGACGCCGGCCTGCGCACCATGGACTACATCGAGACCGCCCGCGTCACCCTGCCGGCCAGCTTCGACGACTACTGGAACACGCGCGGCAAGAACCTGCGCAGCAACCTGCGCAAGCAGCGCAAGCGCCTGCAGGACGACGGCGTGCCGACCCGGCTCGAGGCCAGCCGCGCGGTGCACGAGATGGCGGCCGCGGTCGAGGATTACGGGCGCCTGGAAAGCGCGGGCTGGAAGGCGAAGGACGGCACCGCCGTCAGCGCCGGCAACGAGCAGGGACGCTTCTACCGCGCCATGCTGGAAGCCTTCGCCGGCATCGATGCGGCCTGCGTCTACCGCTACTTCGTCGGCGAGCGGCTGGCGGCGATGGACTTGTGCGTCGAGGGCGGCGGCTGCATCGTGGTGCTCAAGACCGCCTACGACGAGGGCATCGGCAACGGCCTGTCGCCGGCGCTCCTGATGCGCGAGGAAGCCACGCGCGACATCATCCAAGCGCGCCGCTTCGAACGCATCGAATTCTATGGCCGGGTGATGGAGTGGCATCTGCGCTGGACCGGCGAGGTGCGCACCATGTACCACCTGAATGCCTACCGCTGGCCCTGGCTGGGCCGGCTGCACGCGCGCGCCGCCGGGCGCTGATTTCAGCGCACCGCTTCGAGCGCCCGCGGCGCGACCCCGGCCTGGGGCGCCAGCGCCGCCCCGACCTGCGACAGGGCCAGGAACTGGCCGCCGATCTCGTCGCGGAACCAGGCGCAGTAATCGTGGATCGTGGAAATCAGGCGTTCCCGGTCGGCCGCGTCGCGCACATAGGGCGTGTGGCCGGGCACCAGCGAGGGACTGTGGTAGGTCAGCGAGAACACTTCGCAGCCGTCGGCGCGCAGCGCGCGCGTCAGGCGCCGCATCTCGGCGCCGCTGGCGACTTCGGGACTGAGGCGGATGCGCTCGAGCGCGCGCGTGCGCGCCAGCATGCCGCCCATGCGCAGCGCGCGTCCCGACGGGCTGCGCGCCAGGTCGAACAGCTGCGGTCCCATGCCGCGCAGCCAGCCGGCGTAGCCGGTGGTCACCGGCAGCTCGAGCAGGCGCCGTCCGCCGGCCTCGAACCAGTAGGGATGCTCGTCGAAGGCGCGGAAATCCGGCGCGCCGTCGTCCTCGAAGCGGGTATAGGGCACCACGCTGGCGTCGATCTCGTAGCCCAGCGCAGCCACCGCCTCGGCGCTGTGCGGTCCCAGGCCATAGCGGCCGGCCTTGAAGGCGGTCGGGGCGCGCCCGAAGGCGTTGCCGATGGCGTTGGTGAGCATGCGCAGCTTGGCCAGCTCCAGCTCGCGCGGCAGGTTGCCGGCGTAGGAATTGAAACGCGTGACCTGTTCTTCGTAGGGAGGCGAGACCCAGGGGTGCAGCTGGGTGCCGATGTCGCAACGCCCTTCCTGCATCAGCCGGCGCAGGGTGGCGACGGCCTGCGGGGCGGTGGCCACCGGCCAGTCGACCATATACGCCGGCACGATGCCGAAACGGTCGAACACGCGCTCGTGCATCAGCGGCTGGGCCGCGACCGAGGCAGTGTCGACGCTGGCGCGGTCGAATGGCCGGTCCCAGGCGAATTCTTCCTCGGTATCGACGATCACGATCAGGACCGGCGGCCGTCCGGCCGCCAGCCGGGCCGCTACATGGTTGGTTGTGCTTAGCATTGCATCATTTCCGCGAAGCCCGCGTGCGCCGCATGGGCGCAGCACAACGGCCGGCACGTGTCCTTGGGTAACCGGACCGGCCATGTCGCCAGTCCATTGATGTTGTCATCCTATCACATTCGAAAATGTTCCAATGTCAACTTCGCAATGGTGTGCATGCGTTACCCAACCCAAATACAGTAAATATGAAACTCTCCCGGCGGGAAAAACGATGCAACCAGCCTAAAAGTCGGAATTGGTAGTCCAATAAGTGCTTTAAAACCAAGAAAATTGTAGCTTTTTCACGTCTTTTTGCAAAAACACTCTTGACTTCGTAAGAGTAAATACTTTCAAAAGCAGCATCTCCGTTGTTTTTGCGCAGGAAATCGGCAAAATCTGTTCAAAATTGGCCCATGGAAATATTTAAGCGGGTAAAGTTCAGTTCCACACGGAAATTAAATTTCTCTTGCGAACTATTACCCCTACTTTCATGACCTCTGACCAGATCATCCCGAGCCGCGCGGACCGTGGCAATGTGCGAACCTCCCAGCCGGTTCGCCTGCCCGCGCGTTGCGCCCCGATCCTCGCCACCGTACTGAGCGCCGCCCTGCTGAGCGCCTGCGGCGGCGGCGGCGGTGACGATCTTGCGGCCGAGTCCATGTCCTATACCGATTCCGGCGCCTCGCTGGCCAAGACCACCACCGTGGTCGCCCCGCGGCCGGCCACCCCGACCGTGCTGACCCCGATCACCGGGAACACCCCGAACGCGATCGTCGCCGGCGCCACCATCACCGACTTCGAGATCCAGAACCTGGGCGCGGCCCAGACCAATGTGCCGTTCACCTTCGGCCAGGTGATCGCGGCCGGCCAGATGGCGAAGACCGAAGGCCTGGCCGCGCGCCTGTCGAACGGCACTCTGATGCGCCTGCAGGCCGACGTCAAGGCCACCCATGCCGACGGCTCGGTGCGTCACCTGGTCGTGTCCGGCATCCTGCCGAGCCTTGCCGCCGGCCAGATCGAGAAGATCCAGCTGGTCAAGTCGACCCCGTCCGATAAAAGCGCCGTCACCCTGCAGGACCTGGCCGCCAGCGGCCTGACCAGCGACGTGCAGGTGAACTACGAGGGCGTGCAATACAGCGCCACGCTCGCGACCGCGCTGGCCGCACCGAAGCCGGTCAGCTGGCTGTCGGGCGCCGTCGTCAACGAATGGATCGTCACCGCGCCGCTCAAGAGCGCCGCCGGCGTCGTGCATCCGCGCTTTACCGCAAGCTTCGCCGTGCGCTGGTATCCGGCCCTGAAACAGGCGCGGGTCGACGCGATCGTCGAGAACACCATGACGTTCAAGGCCTCGCACAATATGAAGTACGACGTCAACGTGAACGTCGCGGGCCGCTCGATCTATGCCAAGACCGGCCTGATGCACATGCACCACAGCCGCTGGCACCAGAGCGCCTGGTGGGACGGCGCGCGCACCCCGGCCATCCACGTGCGTCCGAACGTCCCTTACCTGATCGCCTCGAAGGCGGTGTCGAACTATGACCAGAGCGTCAAGCCGACCGAAGCCATGCTGGCCACCATGGACAAGCAGCTCACCGCCGAAAATACCGGCCCGATGAAGATCGGCCTGCTGGTCCCGGCCATGGGCGGCACCGGCGGCCGCCCCGACATCGGTCCGCTGCCGATGTGGAGCGTCAGCTACCTGCAGTCGCTGGACATGCGCGCCCGCAACGCCATGATGGCGGTGGCCGACGGTTCGGGCAGCTGGTCGATCCACATGCGCGACGAGAAGACCGGCGTCCCGCTGCGTGTCGACAACGAGGCGTACAAGAACACCTCGACCCACATGAACCTGGCGAACAAGGGCCCGCTGCCGGTGCCGCGCTGCGCCAACAACGACAAGAAGCTGTGCGGCTCGCCGTACACCCACGATACCGCCCACCAGCCGTCGATGGCCTACCTGCCCTACCTGCTGACCGGCGACTATTATTACCTGGAAGAGCTGCTGTTCTGGGCCGCCAGCAACCCGCTGGAAACCGATGCGGCAAACTCCGGCTACGGCCAGGGCCTGGTGCGCTGGCAGCAGGTGCGCGGCCAGGCCTGGTCGCTGCGCACGCTGGGCCACGCAGCCTACATCACGCCGGACGCCCATACGCTGAAGGACTATTTCGTCAAGCAGCTCGACAACAACCTGAAGTTCTACCACGCGACCTATGTGACCGGCAATCCGAACCAGCTGGGCGTGTACGACGGTTCCGGTTCCGGTTCGTTCAAGGTGGCGGCGTCGGCGCCATGGCAGGATGACTTCCTGACCTGGAGCTTCGGCTACCTGGTCGAACTCGGCTTCGACAAGGCGCTGCCGATCCTGCAGTGGAAGGCCAAGTATCCGGTCGGCCGCATGACGACGCCGGGCTTCTGCTGGATCCAGGCCTCGGCCTACCATATGGAGTTCCGCCCCAGCGCCAGCGCGCCGCTGTTCAGCGACCTGGCCACGATGCACGCGTCTAACTTTGGCGGCGACACCATCCTGAACGAGAGCAAGAAGCTGAAGCACCCGAAAGGCCTGAAGTACATCGACCAGCCTTGCGCCAGCAAGGAGCAGAGCGACTGGCTGCGCACCGCCAGCAACGGCCACTGGTCGCCGGGCCGCATGTCGGGCTACTCCGATTCGACCATGGGTTATCCATCGAACATGCAGCCGGCGCTGGCGGTGGCGGCCAATTCGGGCATCGCCAACGCGGCCCAGGCCTGGACCGTGTTCAGCGGCCGCGCCGACAAGCCCGACTACAACAAGGGCGCGCAGTGGGACATCATCCCGCGCTGATCGCGGACCGTGCCCCGGAGGGCCGCGCCTGAAGCGCGCCGCCCGGGATGCGATACGAGGCGCCGTCACCGCAAGGTGGCGGCGCCTTTTTCATAGGGCGGTCGGCGTGCGCCAGGCGCGCACCCGGCAGCGCAGGCTGCGCAGGCCCAGGCTGGCCAGCGCAAGCGGCGCCGGCGCCCGGCGCGCCGGCAGGGTCTCGAACAGCAGGGCGGCCCAGGCCCGGGTGCAGGCCTCGGCCCGTACTTCCTCGCCCCGCCGGAGCCCGTTCTCGACCATGGCCCGGTACAGCTGCCGCTCGGCCGCCAGACGCGCCAGCGCCGCACCGGCCTCCTGCGCCGACGCCACTTCGATGTAGTCGAGCGGCGAGCGGCGCAGTTCGCGGTAGGCCTGCTCGGGGCCGAGGATGGCCGGCACCCCGGCCAGCCAGGCGTTGATCAACTTGCTGGCCGGCTTCTTGGCGTGCAGGTGGGACAGGTCCTTGCGCATCGCCAGCACCACGTCGGTGTCGTGGTAATCGTTCCAGCTGGTCTGGTAAGAGGCCGCATTGCCGCCCCAGGCCACCGCGTCGCAGCGCCACTCGATGCCCTGGCGCCGCAGTCCGTCCGCCCATTCCGGCGCGGCGAATTCGGGCGTCATCTCCCCCACCGTACCCTTGAAGGCGACCGTCCGCACGGCGCTGCCGCGCTGCGCATCGCGCGGCACCAGGCCCGGCTGCGGCCAGTGCTGGATGTGGAAGACGGCGCTGCCGTCGGCGCAGGCGCCGTTCTGCACGATCTCGACGTCGGCATGCGGCTGGCGTGGACGGTCGGCGCGCGCCGCCACGACGGTCAGCGCCGAGGTCCAGCGCCGCCGGCACAGCAGCGCCGGCACGTGGTCGGCATGGACCACCGCCAGGCCGGACGCCGGCGCCTGCGCCGTCAGCACGACCGGGTAGCCGGCCCGCTTCAGGCGTAGATAGGTCTGGCCGACCCAGACCTGCACGCCGGTGCTGAACAGTTTCCAGTCCCGATCCGGGTCGGCATCCTGGAACAGGCGCACCTGCTGTGGATCGGGAATAAAAAATGTTACTTGGTCATTACTCAATGGTGCTCCGTACCTGATATTTCGTGACAACGTGCGCGTAACGGCGCACTTCGTCGTGAAGATAATGTCAAATGGCAAAAAATGCAGCACGGAACGCGTGCGCCCGGGAAATCAGCATATAATAATCGCGCGCTATTGCAAGAAATGCAAGAACAGCACGCCAGCGCCCATCAACCAGGCGGCACGTGAGGCTCGCCCGGATGCCGATACAGGAGTCAGTTAGGATGTCTTTACTACAGAGGATCGTTCAGCGCCTGAAACGGGATTATTTCCGTTCCCGGCACACGAAGGTGACCCGGGAAATCTTGTCGACCCCTCCGGTCGAGCGCGGCAACCTGCCGTTCATGCTGCTGTCGATGGTCCATACCCGCGACGTGCTCGCCTACCTGGTCGCGCTCAAGTCCTTCGTGCGTTACGCGAACGCGGAACGGGTCGTCGTGGTGTGCGATCCCTCGATCACCGACGAGGACCGGACCGTGCTGCGCCAGCACGTGCCGCACATCGAGCTGCACCACGCCGACGAATTCGTCCATCCCGACATTCCGCGCGGCGGCGTGTGGGAAAGGCTGTACGCGATCTCGGGCTTCGTGCGCGAAACCTACGTGGTCCAGCTCGACGCCGACACGGTTACTGTCCAGCCGATCCCCGAAATCGTGGAAGGCGTGCGCAACGCCACCGGTTTCGTGCTGGCCGACCTGCCCGATACCCCTCTGCGCCAGCTGCCGGCCGTGCGCGAGCATGCGCTGGGCGTGCTCAAGCCGGGCGCCCACATCCAGACCATCTCCGAGAGCGAGATGGTCAACGTCGGCCTGCCGCAGGACGCCCTGTACGTGCGCGGCTGCGCCGGCTTCACCGGCTTCCCGCGCTCAAGCACCATGCGCGACGCCATGCTCGATTTTTCGCGCCGCATGACCGCCAAGCTGGGCGCCGACTGGAAGCGCTGGGGCACCGAGCAGGTGACCTCGAACTACCTCGTGGCCAATGCCCACGGCACCCGTTCCCTGCCCTTCCCCAAGTACGGCACCCCCGACTGCGCCACCGCGGAAACGGCTTTCCTGCACTTCATCGGTTCGATGCGCTTCATTAACAGCAAGTATGAAGCCACCTCGCGCGACGTGATCCGCGCGCTCGACGCCGCGCCAGGGGCCGGCGCCACGCTCGCACAGTCGACCACGGCGCTCTGACGCCCGGCCCAGCGCTGCGATGTCCGGCACGCTCTCGTCTTCCGCACCGCGCCTGCTCCGCCTGCTGGCGCTCGCGGCCATGCTGGCCGGCGTCGCCACGCACGTCGCGGCGGCGCCGGCGGCGCTGGCCGAAGTCCGCATCCAGAACCTCGGCGGCGAGCAGTCCGCCATCCCCTTCACTTTCGGCCAGGTGTTCGCCCCGGGCGACCTGCGCAAGAACGAGGGCCTGGCCGCGCGCCTGGACGACGGCGCCCTGTTGCCCCTGCAGGCCGACGTCAAGGCCACCCATGCGGACGGTTCGGTGCGCCACGCGGTACTGTCCGGCGTCCTGCCGCGCCTGGGCGCGCGCGGCAATGCCGCCGTCGCCCTGGTCAAGGGCGAGGCGCCGGCGCCGCGCGCCGGCGGTAGCCAGGCCATCGACAGCCTGCTGGCCGACGGCCTGGACGCCGGCGTCACGATCGAGATCGGCGGCGCCACCTATCGCGCCACGCTGGCCAATGCGGTGGCCGGCGCCAGGGGCGGCAAGGGCGCCGGCCTGTGGCTCGATGGCCCGCTGGTCCGCGAATGGCGCGGCGCGGCGCCCCTCAAGGCGCAGGGCGGCGCCGCCCATCCGCTGCTGGAGGCGCGCTTCGCCGTGCGCTGGTATCCGGGCCTGGACCGACAGGCGCGGGTCGAAGTCGTGGTCGAGAACACCAAAACCTTCCAGGCCGGTGCGCGCAACCTGGACTACGACGTCGAGGTCGAGGTGGGCGGGCGCACCGTGTACGCGAAGAAGGGCCTGCGCCACTACCACCACGCGCGCTGGCGCCAGCTGGCCTGGTGGAATGCGGCGCGCGCCCCGGACCTGCACGTGCGTCCCGACAGCGCCTACCTGATCGCTTCGCGCGCCGTGTCCAACTACGACCAGGGCATCGCGCCGAGCGAGCTCTCGCTGGTCAACCAGGTCAAGCGCCTGCCCGAGGAAAAGACCGGCCCGATGACCATCGGCCCCGTCAATCCCTACATGCCCGCCACCGGGGGCCGCAACGACATCGGGCCGCTGCCCGCCTGGTCGGTGCAATACCTGCTCTCGAAAGACCCGCGCGCCTTGCGGACCATGGTCGCCGCCGCCGAGGGTTCCGGCAGCTGGTCGATCCACCTGCGCGACGAAAGGACCGGCTACCCGCTGCGCACCGACAGCGCGGCCAACCGCGCCGTCTCCACCCACATGAACCTGGCGGACAAGGGCCCACTGCCGGTGCCGCGCTGCGCCGCCAAGGGCCTGTGCGAGACGCCCTACAAGCACGACACGTCGCACCAGCCCTCGCTGGCCTACCTGCCCTACCTCCTGACCGGCGACTACTACTACCTGGAAGAACTGCAGTTCTGGGCCGCCAGCAATCCGCTCGAAACCGATCCGGTCAATTCGGGCCACGGCCAGGGCCTGGTGCGCTGGCAGCAGGTGCGCGGCCAGGCCTGGTCGCTGCGCACGCTGGGCCACGCCGCCTACATCACGCCCGACGCCCATCCGCTGAAGGATTACTTCGCCAGGCAGCTCGACAACAACCTGAAGTTCTACCACGCCACCTACGTGGCCGGGAACCCGAACGCGCTGGGCGTGTACGACGGTTCCGGCGCCGGCTCGTTCAAGGTCAAGGCATCGGCGCCGTGGCAGGACGACTTCCTGACCTGGAGCTTCGGCTACCTGGCCGAACTCGGGTTCGAGAAGGCGCTGCCGATCCTGCGCTGGAAGGCGAAGTACGCCGTCGGCCGCATGACGACGCCGGGCTTTTGCTGGATCCAGGCCTCGGCCTACCACCTGGAATTCCGCCCGGGACCGAAGGAGCCGCTGTTTCGCGACCTGCCCACGATGTATGCCTTCAATTTTGGCGGCGACAGCATCCTCAACGAAAGCAAGAAGCTGCGCCATCCGCAAGGCCTGAAGTACATCGACCAGCCATGCGGGAGCCACGAACAGAGCGAGTGGCTGCGCGTGGCCAGCAAGGGCCACTGGTCGCCCGGGCGCATGTCGGGCTTCTCGGATTCGGTGCTCGGCTTCCCGGCCAATATGCAGCCGGCGCTGGCGCTGGCGGCGACCTGGGGCGTCCCCGATGCCGACCAGGCCTGGGAGCGCTTCGAAGCGCGCGCCGACCGGCCCGACTACCGCAAGACGCCGGTGTGGGCGATCGTGCCGCGCGCAGGGCTGGCGCGCGAGGGCGCGGCGCGCCGCTGAAACGCCGCGCCATCCGCGATCGATGATGCAAGAAATGTATCGTGCGCGCATGTGTAAATAAGGATGCAGCTTATAATGTTGTGCATTACAGCAATCGGTTGCGCGCATCAAAAGAGGTTTGCAGGCATGCCATCCATTCACCACCTGATCCGGGCCGGCGCCTGAAGCGCGCTGCTGCGATTTCCTGAACCATGGCCAACCTGCGACGCTCGCTGCTCATCACCTTCTGTTCCTCGACCGGCTCGACGGCGCTCAAGTTCGTCGTCAGCGTGCTGCTGGCGCGCATCCTCAGCCCGAGCGAGATCGGCATCTTCTCGATGACGCTGGTGCTGGTGAATTTCGCCCACGTGTTCCGCGATTTCGGCGTCACCCACTACATCCAGCGCGAAGCCGACCTGTCGTCCGACAAGCTGCGCTCGGCCGCCGGCGTGGCCTATGCCTCGTCGTGGCTGATCGCCCTGTGCCTGTACCTGGCCAGCGAGCCGGTCGGCGCCTGGTTCGACGAACCGGGGATGGTGCCGGTGATGGAGGTGCTGGCGCTCGGCTTCGTGTTCATCCCGTTCGGCTCGATCACGAACGCGATGCTGTCGCGCCGCTTCGAAGCCCAGAAGCAGGCCTATGTGAATGCCGCCGGCACCCTCAGCTACTGCGCCGCCTGCCTGATCCTGGCCAAGCTGGGCTTCGGCAGCATGAGCTTGGCCTGGGCCAACCTGATCAACATCCTGGTATGCGGCCTGGCCCTGATACCGCACCGCCCGCGCGAGCTGCCCTGGCTGCCCTCGTTCGCGCACTGGCGCGCGGTGGCCAAGTTCGGGGCCGGCTCGCTGGTCTCGAACACCGCCGCCGCCGTCAACAACGCGATCCCCGACATCCTGCTCGGCAAGCTCGGCTCGGCCAGCCAGGTCGGCCTGCTCAGCCGCGCCAACTCGACGGTCCAGATCTTCATCCACGTCGCCGGATCGACCGTGACCTATGGCGCCGTCTCCTACCTGGCGCAGATCTTCCACCGCGGCGAATCGCTGGCGCCGGTGCTGACCCGCGCCACCGTGCTGCTGACCGGCGTCGGCTGGACCGCGCTGGGCCTGACGGCGGTGCTCGGCCACGACATCGTGCTGGCGCTGTACGGTCCCACCTGGCTCGAATCGGTGCCGGCCATCCTGCCTTTGACCTTGGCCGCGGCCTCGGTCATGATGTTCCAGTACGTCGGCTTCGCCCTGACCGCGATCGGTCGCCCCTATATGAGCGCGGTATTCGTGCTGGCCATCCTGCTGTCGCGCATCGGCTTCGGCGTCTGGCTGTACGACGGTTCGCTGGTGAACTTCGCCTGGGCGCTGTGCCTGGCGACGGTGCTGACCACGCCGCTGCGCGCCTTCATCCAGCGCCGCTACTTCGGCCTCGGCATGGGCACCCTGCTGGCTGCCCTTTGGCGCAGCGCTGCAGTGGCCCTGGGCAGCTGCCTGGTTGGCTGGCTGCTGGCGCAGGCACTGCCGTCCTCGCTCGCGCCGCTGCTGCGCCTGCTCGTCATGGCGCCGCTGGTGGGCATCGCCTGGTATCTGCTGCTGCGCCTGACGCGCCACGAACTGGTGGACGAGGTGCACCGCCTGGCGGCCCCGATCAAGACCCGGCTGGCGCTGCTGCGCCCCAACCCGTGAATGGAATTCGCATGAACACAGACCACATCACCATCGACCAGATCAAGACCCTGCTCACCGACGTCCTCAGCCTGGGCGACGCCGGCCGCCAGCTGAGCGCCGACTCGCCGCTGCTGGGCGCGCTGCCGGAACTCGACTCGATGGCGGTGATCAGCCTGATCGCCGCACTCGAGGAACATTTCGACATTGCGATCGACGACGACGACATCAGCGCCAGCACCTTCTCCACCCTGGGCAGCCTGGCCGCATTCGTGGACGACAAGCGCGGCGCATGAAGGCCGCCGCCGGCGCGCCGGCCGAACCCTTCTTCCTGAAGGCGGACGGCGGGCAGCGCTTCTGCCTCTACCACCCGCCGGCCGGCCCGGCGCGCGGGGCGCTGCTGTACGTGCATCCCTTCGCCGAAGAGCTGAACCGCGCGCGCCGCATGGCGGCGTTGCAGGCGCGCGCCTTCGCCGCGGCCGGCCACGCCGTGCTGCAGATCGACCTGGCCGGCTGCGGCGACAGCAGCGGCGACTTCGGCGACGCGCGCTGGGAACTGTGGAAAGCCGACCTGGCGCTGGCCGCGGCCTGGCTGCAGGAGAAAACCGACGCGCCGCTGCGCCTGTGGGGCCTGCGCCTGGGCGCCCTGCTGGCGCTGGACTACGCGCGCGCGGCGGCGCACCCGGTGGCCGGCATGCTGCTGTGGCAGCCGGTGCTCAAGGGCTCCACCTGCCTGACGCAATTCCTGCGCCTGCGCCTGGCCGGCGCCTTGCTGGCCGATGGCGACGCCGGCCCGGGCGCCAATACTTCCGCGCTGCGCACCGCGCTGCAGAACGGCGAGACGCTCGAGATCGCGGGCTACGACCTCGATCCGCGCCTGGCGGCCGCGCTCGATGCGCTCGATCCGCTGGATGCCTTCCGCCCGGCCTGCCCGGTCGACTGGATCGAGGCGGTGGCGCAGCCGGGCGCGAATCCAGCCCCCGGGGCCGCGCGCGCCGCCAGCGCCTGGCAGGCGGCCGGGATCGACCTGCGCCTGCACCCGGTCCACAGCGCGCCGTTCTGGACCACCACCGAGATCACCGAGAGCGCGGCCTGGCTGGATGCCGGCGCAGCTGCCATGGAGGCGCGACTGCATGGTCATTGAAGACGTGGAAACGAGGCAGATGGACGCCGCTACCGGTCCGGACCCGCTACTGGAAGAACGCGCGCTCACCTTCGACTGCGGCGGCGCGCGGCTGTACGGCATCCTGAGCCTGCCCGCCGGTAAAGCGCCCGCCAGCCGCGGCGTGCTGGTGGTCGTGGGCGGCCCGCAATACCGGGCCGGCAGCCACCGCCAGTTCACCCTGCTGGCGCGCGACCTGGCGCGCGATGGCGTGCCCGTGCTGCGCTTCGACTACCGTGGCATGGGCGACAGCGAAGGCGCCATCCGCCCCTTCGACGAGGTCGAGGACGACTTGCGCGCCGCGATCGACGCCTTCATGGCGGCGGCGCCCGGCCTGCGCGAAGTGGTGCTGTGGGGCTTGTGCGACGCCGCCTCGGCGATCGGCATGTATGCCGCGCGCGACCCGCGCGTGGCCGGCCTGGTGCTGCTCAATCCCTGGGTGCGCACCGAGGACGGACTGGCGCGCGCCACCCTGCGCCATTACTACCGGGCGCGCCTGCGCGATCCGGCGTTCTGGAAACAACTGCTGCGCGGCGGCCTCGACTGGCGCCGCTCGCTGGCGTCGCTGCTGGCGCTGCTGCGCAAGGCCCGGGGCACGCCCGCGCCCGCCGCCGGCAGCGGCGCCACTGTCGCGGCCTCGCTGCCGGAACGGATGCGCACCGGCCTGCAGGAGTTTCGCGGGCAGGTGCTGCTGGTGATCTCCGGCGCCGACCTGACCGCGCGCGAGTTCTGCGACCTGGCCGATGCCGACCGCGCCTGGCAAGGCGTGCTGGCCCCGCCGCGCGTGACGCGGCGCCAGATCGACGACGCCGACCATACCTTCTCGCGCCGTGCCTGGCGCGACCAGGTCGCGCGCTGGACCGCCCAGTGGCTGCGCTCCTGGTAAATCCTCAGCGGCGCAGGCAGGCGCCGAAATCCTCGAAGGCGCCGTAGGCGCTCACCCTGGCGCGCTTGCCGCCGCACAAGTCGACGCCATCCTGGCGCGGCTCGGCGCGCTCTGGCGCTGCGTTCTTCCAGCGGAAGTCGGTGCCCGCCGGCGCGGCGAACAGGGAACGCACCGGATGCAGTCCCGCATACGAACGCCACAAGCCCGCGGCGCGATTGTCCCCCGGGTGCAGCATGCCGCCGTCGCGGCTGCGGATCGGACCGTCGACCAGGTTGCCGTCGATGCGCGCGCTGCTGGTGGTGAAGCGCACGTCGATGCCGGCGGTGTCGACCAGGGTGTTGTCTTCGATACGGGTATCGGCCGCGCTGTTGAGGTAGATGCCGACGTCGGAACAGCCGACCACCAGGTTGGCGCGCAACACCCCGCGCTCTTGTTCCGTAATGCAGCGGCCGTCGCGGCAATACCGCTTGCCGGTGCCGCCGCCGCCCAGCGACAGGCCGACGCGCTGGCCCGGCTGGCCGGCCAGCGCCGCCTCGCACCACACCAGATTACGCTCGAACAGGTTGCCGCTGCCGCCGCCCTTGGCGAAGGCGCCGTAGCTGATGCGGTCGCCGCCGGCCTTGATGAAGTCGCGGATGATGTTGCCGCGCACCGTCCAGTCGCTGGCCGCGACCAGGTCGATCGGGGTCACCGGTTTACGCGTCGCGCGCGGCGCCGGATTGGACAGGGTGTTCGCCTCGATCAGGCCATGGTCGGGAAAGCGTCCGCCGGCGCCGTTGATCTTGAAATGGGCGTTGAAGCCCTGCAGGGTGTTGTTGACGGCCGCGAAGTGGCTGGCTGGGCCGGTTACCTGGAAGGCGTGCTCGCAATCGTCGTGGGCGGCGCAGGCGCCGTCGATGGTGAGATTCTCGAAGCGCCAGTGCGGGGCGTTGACCCGGATCGCGACCGGCACGTTCGACTGCAGGGTCACCGTGCCCAGCCGGGCGGCGCGCACCACGACCGGCGCTCCCGCGCCGCCCGGCCGGCTGGCTTCCAGCGCGCGGTGGTCGATGCGGTAGCTGCCCGGCGCCAGCGTGATCGTGGCGCCCGGCGTGGCCGCGGCCATGGCGGCGCGCAGTCCCGCGACGTCGCGCACCAGGCCCGCCTCGAGCCCCGGCGTGCCGGCGGCCTGCGGCTGGGCGCCCAGCGTCAGGGCCGCCAGCTCAGGCACAAGGTCAGGCGCGGCAGCGCCGCCCGATGCGCCGCGGTCCAGCGCCAGCAGGCTGCGGCTGGCGAACTGGCCGGCGCCGACGATGACGCCATTGTGGCCGCTGCTGCACTTTTCGATATAGGGCGCCAGGGTGCGCGGCATCACGCCCGCGCGTTCAAGCGCGAACAGTCCCGCCGCCACGCCGCCGCCGGCCAGCACGGTCGCCGCCAGCACCAGCCGGGCGCCACGCCTCATGGGGAGCACTTCAGGCGCTGCTCTTGATGCCGTGCCGGCTCATCAGGTCATACAGGGTCGGGCGGCTTACGCCCAGTACCTCGGACGCCTTGACGATATTGCCGTCCACCCGCGCCAGCGCGCGCACGATGGCCGCGTGTTCGGCCTCGTCGCGCACCTGACGCAAGTTCAGCGGTTCCTCGACCTGGGCGCCATTGTCGGGCAGGCCCAGGTCGTCGGCCACGATGGTCGGGCCGTCGGCCATGATCACGGCGCGCTTGACGCAGTTTTCCATCTCGCGCACATTGCCCGGCCACTCGTAGGCTTCGATGGCGGCGATCGCGTCGGGCGCGAAATGCAGGGTCGGGCGCGATTCCTGGGCGCAGAACTTGTTCTTGAAGTGGTGGGCGAGCAGGGCCGCATCGCCCTGGCGCGCGCGCAGCGGCGGGATGGTGACCACGATTTCCGACAGGCGGTAATACAAGTCTTCGCGGAAGCGTCCGGTGCTGCACAATTCCTTGAGCTTCTGGTGGGTCGCGCACACGATGCGCACGTCGACCGGGATTTCCTCATGGCCGCCGATGCGCTCGATCACGCGCTCCTGCAAGAAGCGCAGCAGCTTGGCCTGCAGCGCCATCGGCAGGTCGCCCACTTCGTCAAGGAAGAAGGTGCCGCCGTTGGCCAGTTCGACCTTGCCCTTGGTCTGCTTGGCGGCGCCGGTGAAGGCGCCCTTCTCGTAGCCGAACAACTCGCTCTCGAGCAGGTTCTCGGGAATCGCGGCGCAGTTGATCGCCACGAAGCGCTCCTTGGCGCGCGGCGACAAGGCGTGCAGCGCGCGCGCCAGCACTTCCTTGCCGGTGCCCGATTCGCCCAGCACCATCACCGAGGCCGAGGTCGGGGCCACCTTCTCGATATTGCGGCAGACCTTGAGCATGCCGGCGTCGCGGCTGATCACGCCCGTCATCGGCGAATCGGCCTGGTTCGACTGCATGCGGCGGTTTTCCATCTGCAGGTTATGCAAGAAGAACGCGCGCTGGATCACCAGGTTCAGCACCTCGGGCTCGCACGGCTTCTGGTGGAAATCGTAGGCGCCCATGGCGATCGCCTTGACCGCGTTGGCGCGCTCCTGGTTGCCGGTCAGGACGATCACGCGGGTGTCCGGCGCCAGCGCCAGGATCTGCTCGAGCGTGGCCAGGCCCTCGGTCGAGCCGTCCGGATCGGGCGGCAGTCCGAGATCCATGGTGACCACCGCCGGCTCGTGGCGGCGGATCTGCGCCAGCGCGCTTTCGCGGTCTCCGGCGACGACCACGTCATACGCATCGAAGCTCCAGCGCAGCTGCTTCTGCAGGCCGGGGTCGTCCTCGATGATCAACAGTTTCGGTTTGTTTTGGGTCACGGCTATTCCTCAGTTCACGCTGCGCGATCGATGGCGCCGGCGGCGATGCTGGCGCCGGCTTCATGGTACAACGGCAGGGTGACGGTAAAAGTGGTTCCGACCGAGGGCGTGCTGGTCAAGTCCAGCGCGCCGCCCAGTTCAGTGATGTATTCGCGGCTCTCGAACACGCCGATGCCCATGCCGGCCGGCTTGGTCGATTCGAACGGCTTGAACAGGCGCTCGCGAATGAATTTCTCGGTCATGCCGGCGCCGGTATCGGCCACCGTGATCGCCACCCGGTCGCCCCGGCGACGCACGGTGACGTTCACGCGGCCGCTCTTGGGCGTGGCCTCGATCGCATTCTGGATCAGATGGCCCAGCACGCGCTCGAGCCGCTCGCGGTCGGCCAGCACCATCAGGCCCTGTTGCTCGACCTGCAGCGCGGGATGCGGCTCGAGGGCGCTCTTGAGCGCGATCGCCTGGCGCACCACGGCCTCGACCGACAAGGCGCGCGGCCGCGCCGGCGCATCGTTGCGGCTCAGTTTCTGCAGCATCGACGTCATCTTCTGGATCGAATGGTCGACCGTGTCGAGCATGTCGCGCTGGAACTCCGGATTGTCGCGGTGCTTTTCGGCGTTGGCGTTCATCAAGGACAGCTGGGACACCAGGTTCTTGAGGTCGTGCACCACGAAGGTCGACATGCGGTTGAACGAGTCGAACTGGCGCGCCACCATCAATTCATTGGCGGCGTCCTGCTGCGCAAGGTAGCTGGCGGCCTGGCTGCCCGCGATCTCGAGCAGGTCGAACACTTCCCAGTTCAGGGCCACCGTGCTGCGCGCGTCCTGCAGCACCACGAAGCCGAACAGCTTCGAGTGCATGATCAGGGGCACCACCAGCCAGCCGCGCGGGAATTCCTTCAGCCAGTCCGGCAGTTCGAGGTCGCCATACTTCTCGGGCAAGGCCTGGTATTCGCGCAGGTCGATCACCCACTGGGTGGTTTCCAGGAAGCGGCAGAACTTCGAATCGGCCGGCTCGACGGCGCTGCTGGCGGCCTGCCAGCCGGCCACCGGGCGGTAGGTGCTGGCGCCGCCGCTGTCCGGTTCCCCGTCGCGGCGCTGCCATAGCACCCCGCCCGGGCTTTCGACCAGGCCGCCGACCGCCTCGATCGCGCGCTCGCCGATATTGGCGCTGTGCTCGGACAGGGTGCGCGTGAAGCGCATCCATTCCTCGCGGTAGTCGTAGCCGTAGCTGTAGAAATGCTTGCTGATGAAGACCTTGAGCCAGGCACGGAAGGCGCCCGAGAACAGGGTCCCGGCCAGCACCAGCAGCGCGCCGCACAGGAACACGACCTGCATCACGCCGCCCCAGCTGCCGCCGAAGTAGCGCAGGTAATAGCCCGCGAAGCCCATCGCCATCAGGTACAGCGCGGAGCCGAACAGCGCGGTCGAATGGAACATCACGCGCCGCGACAGCGCCAGCGCATTGGCGCGCGAGGTGCCGCGCTTGATCGCGGTGCCGATCAGCGGCATCGCCAGGGCGTTGACGATGCCGCGCGCGGCCCAGGTGTCCTGGTGCATCTCGTGGAACAGCATCGCCTGGCTGTACATATAGAAGTCGTAGGCGAACATGGCGCCGATGCCGATGCAGGCGAACTTGATGGCCCAGCGCTCCTGCACCGTCTTGTTGCGGTACACCTGCTCGACCAGCAGCATGCCCAGCACCGCCTGGCATACGCGCAGCGTCACGTTCGGCAGCAGGCCGTCGATATTGAGCATCAGGTCGGTGCGCAGCAGCGCCGTCGCCAGCAGCAGGCCCAGGTAGGCAATGCCACCGGCAAACACCGAGGTGCGCAAGCCGAATGGCCAGCGGCTGCTTGGGTCGCGGTAGTTGCCGAGTAACAGGACCAGCACGACGCACCAGGCGCCGCTGCGCAGGATCTCGAGCTTGTCGGTCCAGACCGACCACAAGCCCAGGCCGGACGCGGCTTCCAGCGCCAGGGCGCCGGACCAGAGCGCGGTGAGCGCGCAGGCGATCGCGACCGGCGCGACGTGGCTGCGGCCGCGCCAGATCGTCAGCAGGAGACCGATCAGCAGGAAGAAACCGACGGCGGCGACGCTATAGCTATAGACGGCAATGCTGGTCAACGTGCGCCATCCATGAGAACGAGCATTGAAAAAATCCGGGTAAGGAGGCCACACCGATGCCTGGCCCCGGCGCTACCCGGGGCGTGGTCATCAGCGCCCGCTGCGGAACAGCACGACCTTGAGTGTGTTGATCAGGACCAGGACGTCGAGGAACAAGCTGTTGTTCTTGACGTAATACAGGTCGTACTGCAGCTTCTGCAGCGCATCCTCGGCCGAGGAACCATAGCCGTAACGCACCTGGGCCCAGCCGGTGATGCCCGGCTTGATGCTATGGCGCACATTGTAATACGGCACCACTTCGATCAGTTGCTCCACGAAATAAGCGCGCTCGGGACGCGGACCGACGAAGGACATGTCGCCCTTGAGCACATTGAACACTTGCGGCAGTTCGTCGATGCGGGTCTTGCGCATGAAATTGCCGACGCGGGTGACGCGCGGATCGTTCTGGGCCGCCCACTGCGGCTTGCCACCCTTCTCGGCATCGGTGCGCATGCTGCGGAACTTGTGCACTCGGAAAATCTTGCCATCCTTGCCGACCCGTTCCTGCGAATAGAACACGGGGCCGCGGTCTTCCAGCCACACGGCGATCGCCGCGGCCAGCATGATCGGCAGGGTCATGACCATGATCAGGGTGCTGCATACCAGGTCGAAGCCGCGCTTCATGAAGGTGCGGATATAGCTCTGGTCAAAGCCGCCGCCGAAGACCAGCCAGCTCGGCTGCAGGGAATCGACCCGGATCTGGCAGGTTTCGCGTTCGAAGAAGGTGGCGGCGTCGGTGACCTTGAGGCCTTGCAGTTTGCAGTCGAGCAGTTCCTTGATGGGGAAGCTGCCGCGCCGGTTCTGTACCGAGACCACGATTTCCTGCACGCCATACTGCTTGGCGACCTTGACCAGCGAATCGCCGTCGCGCACTTTCAGCAAGTTGCCAGACGGGACGCATACCTCTTCAGTAGCGACCGGAATGAAGCCGGCGATATTGTAGCGGTGGTAGCTGGTCTTTTTCTGCGCCAGCTCGCTGCACTCCTTGGCCAGCGGGCCGCAGCCGAGGAACATGATGCGCGACTGCATCAGGCGCATCTCGGACGTCTTGAAGAAGATGATGCGCGCCGTAAAGATGCCGACCGCCGCCAGGCCGAATACCAGCAGCAGGATGCCGCGGCCGAAATACAGGTCGGGAGCGATATAGAACACCAGGGTCAGGATCAGGAAGCCCATCAGGAAGGCCGGCATCAGCTTCATGAAGAAGGGATGGCGCAGGCCCTCGTCGAAATCGAGCTGGTACATGCCCATGGCGCTCATGCTGAAGCTGACCGCCACCGCGAAGGCGATCGCCGAGGCCAGGAAGTGGTCGAGCTGGAGCGCCGATACCGGCGCGTTGACGTCGAGCAGGCGCATCGCGGCGCCGGCATAGGCGGATCCTAGCAGGATCAATATCTCTACGAACAGAAGGACGAAAACGATCTTCGACACATAGTGATTAGAGATACGAAACATGTTATTCCCCAGAATTTATTTTTGCTTCACTGCTTGCTGAAGAGTGAGGGCAAGGATGCCGATTGCGCGCGGACAGCCGCGCATCGTCTCATATAAGCACGTCAACATGTCGCGCTCGCTTGCGACCTGTTGTATTTACCACATGTTACCTCACCATCAATTACAAATAAGATAATTTTTTGACGCAACATTGGCAATATAGCAAAAAAATTGCGAAAGATATTTGTAACGTGCTTGACCTTGGGTGTACCGAAGGCACAGCGCTGGAACCCTGCCGACGGTGTCATGCATGTCATGCTAAGGTCGGACTGTGTATTCCCTGTGACACCCGCTTGCATCCAGTGCCAAGAATGCCATTTTGCCATTGCCAGTACGATGATTCTTTGCCATATTTTTAACTTTCAATATAGCATGGAAACATAGACAGACTCAACGAGAGCACAATTGCGCGTCTGTACCATGCAACATGGATAGCACCCGCTTCTACGCCGCGCGGGCAAGTTGCCGGTGTCGGGAATTCCAGTGTGCAATTAGAGAGCGAAATTCTAGCATTGACGGAACAACATGCAGGGGATCAAACCCTATCGTGCGCTATTGCACGATAGTTAAGGTTGATCTAATGCAATTGTTCTGCTCAGATGCGCGCGATGCTGGGCCGTATCGCGGCGGCGCTCTCGCCGGCGGATGCTTTGTTCGCCTTGCCGCCGGCGCCGATCAAGACCGGGAACAGGCGCGGCATGAGGTGTTCGGCAAGGCGATAGACGACGATCAGGACCGCGGTCACCACGAGCGGCGCCATCACCCAGTACACGGGGTAAGGCAAACCGTCGCCGAAACGGCCGTACAGGATCCAGGTAAGCAGCAGCACCGGCGAATGCGCCAGGAACATGAAGAAGCTGTACTTGCTCATCCCGGCGAGCCACCGTCCGGCGCGGCTTTCCGCCAGCAAAACGGTGGCCGGCCAGATCAGGAAGGGCGCGACCAGGCGCAGATAAGTCGTATTGGCGATCCGGAAATGCACCATTGCGGCGCAGGCCAGCAGAAACAGCATTAGGCACGGCAATGCGTAGCGGTCCAGCCGGCGCAGGTTCCAGCCGCGCACGGCTGCCATGCCGCCGACATAGAACAGCACCGCCATCAGGTCACGCAGTACCAGCACGCCGTCATAATTATTGAAGAAGACGACTGCGACCAGGACCAGGCCCGGCCATGCATGGCGGCGCAGCAGCCAGCCGAACAGGGGTGCGAGCAGGATCAGCACCAGCAGGTCGCGCAGGAAGTTCAGCGGATAGTTGATCGGCGACGCGGTCAGGCCGAAAGCGGCATTCAACCATGCCATCGGTTCGAACGGCCACAGCTGCGCGGACAGCTCGATGCCGGCGAACATCTCGGCGCCGAGGGCCAGCGGCAGCAACGGGAGGTTGAAGCACAGGAAGGGAAGCAGGATGGTGCGCGCCTTCTTGCCGAACAGCTTGCCAGGCAGGCGGTCGAGCCCTGCCCCGAACAGCAGGAAGCCCGAGATGACAGTCAGCACCGGCACGGTGGCGCGGAACATGGCGAGCTGGAAGAAGGCCTTGGTGGCGTCGAACCAGCCATCGCCGAGTTCGCTCATCGGCACATAGGCCGGGGTATGCAGCACGATGACGCCAAAGATCATCACGAAGCGCAGCAGCGCGATGCGTTCCCGGAGGCTACGGTCGAGTGTCATGGAAGTCCTGTTCTGCGGCGCGACAGGGGCGCTAGGGCGCTGTCACATCAAGATCGATAAGGCTTGCCGCAAGGGCAACAAGCCTACTTACCATAGGGTCAACAATCGTGAATGTCAATTGTGCGCAGAAAAGTTTGCACAATTTAGAATTCGTGCGGCGGCTCGCGGGACCGGCAAGCCGCCTCTACACGGCAGGCATGGCGCTCGGTGCGAATCTCTGCTTGAGGCGGCGGAACAGATGGTTGCTGGGCCGCTCGACGTAACCACGCACCGCACAGGCCACGAACACGATCGCGGCGCACATGAAGACGAACGCCAGGAGTTCGCCGACCGAACTACGGAACAAATCGTAGAGCATGAACCCGAAATGCTGGTGCAGCAAGTAGACCGGATACGTCAGGATCCCTGCCATATAGGTCCAGATATTGCCCTTCATCGACCACAGGTCGCAGGAAATCAAGGCGAACACGGCGAAAAACGACAGGATGGCGAGGACCGCGACCACGGGCGAAAACGGCGCGCCGGTGCGCACCGACAGCGTGGCGGTCTCTTTCACGGCATAGGCGATGGCAAGCAGCAGGGAACATCCCAGGATCAGGAGATTGCGCCTGTTCGCGCCCTCGTTCCGGATCAGGAAAAACATGCCGCCAGCCACGAACAGCGGCGCCCATTGGGCCGCCAGCCAGAACTGCACCGGGTGCATCGGACGCACGAGATTGACCACACTGATCGCCAGCCAGCCCAGGTACAGCCAATGGATGTGCTTGATCATGCCAAAGAAGATGACAGCGGCCATCAGCAGATAGAAATGCAGCTCGAAGCTCAGCGACCAATAGGAGCCATCGACGTAATCGACGCCCAGCCAGTGGTTGATCATCGTGAGATTGGCCAGGTATTCCGGCAACTCGACGCTATAGCGGCGGCTGCCCACGATCCAGGCGGTGACGGCGGTGACCGTTGCGGCGGCCCACAGGGCCGGATACAGCCGCACCATCCGCGACGCAAGGAATCTGCGCGCGCTGACGCCCTGGGCCGACATCAGGATGACGAAGCCGCTGATCAGAAAGAACAGGTGCACGCCCAGGTAGCCATAGCGCGACACCGGGTCGAACAGCATGGTCGCGCCGGGCATGTCGCCGCTGCGCGGGCCACGCGACAGGAAGTGGAATGCGACGACAGCCAGGCAAGCCAGGCCCCGCAGGAGGTCGAGTTCATGCAAGCGCAGGATTGGTCTCATTGCCGCCGTCCTCCTCAATTCCTTGAACTTTAATATGGGAAACCTGATAAGAGGTCATGACTTTCGGCAGCAAAATCAACCGGATCAATGACGGAATTTTGAGCAAGCGCAATACAAGCGCGAACAGCATTGTCTCAGGTAGAAGAACTTTGTGAAATAAGTATTGACGGATGGGCCAGCAAACGGGGCTGATATGTATCTTTTTTATCAATACCATGACGCCAGGCGTCAGCAGGCATGGGCCAGTTGCCATGTGAATGCCGATGAGCGGCCACAAGGAATCAAAGGAAATGCCAGGTCAGGAAGCGAGCAGACATTGCTGCTGCTGCGACCGGTCGGCGGCGCCGACGCAATCGAGAGGGGGCCTGGTGGCGCGGCTGGCTGGGATCGAACCAGCGACCCTTGGCTTCGGAGGCCAATACTCTATCCACTGAGCTACAGCCGCGCTGGAGGCGTAGCGAAGGATACAGTCTTTCCGCAGGTACGTCCATGGGGAGAGGCGGAAAAACCCCTGCACCAATGCAGGATTACACTATAATAAGATGCTTGACGGCATTTGCAAAAAGCCACTGAATCGCAGCCCTTTCGTGGCAGGTTTTTTTAATTGAATTAAGGAAATCATGAGCGACGCACACAACGAACACCAATCCCTCATCCGCACGCCCAAACAACTAGTCGTCGCCGTCACGGGATTTTTCCTAGTCATTGTTCTCGGTATCATTCTGTTAGTCACCTTCGTGACCAGCACCGCCACTACGGGCGCCGGCACCGACGGCCAGAGTGCCGAAGCGATCAGCAACCGTATCCGCCCCGTCTCGGAAGAAGGCTTCACCCTGGTCGACGCCAATGCGCCGCGCGTGCTGCAGGCCGGCGGCGCCGTCTATGCCGCCACCTGCGCGGCCTGCCACGACAGCGGCATGGCCGGCGCGCCGAAGACCGGCGACAACGGCGCCTGGGGTGCGCGCCTGGCGCAAGGCTACGACACCATCCTCAAGCACGCCATCGAAGGCATCCGCGCGATGCCGGCCAAGGGCGGCAATCCGGACCTGGACAATCTCGAGGTCGAGCGCGCCGTCGTGTTCATGACCAATAAAAGCGGCGCCAGCTTCAAGGAGCCGGCCGAACCCGCGCCTGCCCCGACTGCCGCCGAAGCGACTGCCGATATGACTGCCGCCCCTCCGGCCCCGGCAGCACCTGCCGCTGCAGCGACGGCGGCGCCTGCCGCGGCGCCTGCGGCCGCACCTGCCGTCGCCAGCCTCGATACGGGCAAGAAAGCCTACGATGGCGCTTGCATCGCCTGCCACGGCGCCGGCATTGCCGGCGCGCCGAAGTTCGGCGACAAAGCGGCCTGGACCGCGCGTCTTGGCCAGGGCGCCAACGTCCTCTACGATCACGCGATCAAGGGCTTCCAGGGCAAGACCGGCTTCATGCCACCCAAGGGCGGCTCCACCCTCCCCGACGCCGAGGTCAAGGCTGCCGTCGATTATATGGTCGCTGCAGTGAAATAATTTCATTGCCGCCCACAACAAAAAAGCACCCGTCGGGTGCTTTTTGTTTGAAAGATCATGAACGTTGTTGTAGCGCAACCCAGCAATACGCCCTTCCAATCAACGACTGCGACGACGGCGCGTGGCCAGCATTGCCATTAATCCAAGTCCTGTCAGCAGCACGCCAGCGGGTTCCGGAACCGACACGGGCTCCTCGCTCACGAAGAAATCGAAGTTAATACCGAGGATGCCGAGCCCACCGAGCGATTCGCTATGGAATATCCCATCGGCGGTCGGGAAAAATCCATCCCAGGGTGCAGATTGGCCGACATTATCGACCAGATTGCCGGAATCAGTCACCAGTTTATTATTGGAATCGAGAAAAGAAACCCGCGCATCGTAAAGGAATACCGAACGCAGCAAATCGAGGCCATCGCCGAATGTACCGATACCGTAGTAACCCGATTCATCGGCCATCGGGAAGAAATCGCCATTCGCGCGAAGCTGAATACTGATGAGCGAACGGCCATTACCAAGATCGGTTTCCGATTCGGAGACGGTGATCGGCAAGAATTCCCAGGCACCGAGTTCGCTTATGCCATCGAATGCGGCAATGCCATGGAAAGCTTCGTTGCTGTTGTCCCGGTCCAGGTAGACAGAGTAGGTCGAGCCTGCTGCGACGACTGGCGCCGCGACGGCAGCCTGGGGAGCGAGCGCCAGGGCAGCTACCGACATCAGAATTGATCCAATCAACTTACGCACGTTTTCCCCCTTGATATCAAAATGTAATGCCGATAAGCAAGCAATAATCATGCCGTTCGGATTTTTACAGATGAATCAAGCGCTTGAGAAAATACCCGGGAATTCATGCGCGTCATGTGTAAAGTATTTCGACAGCATCTGATGGTCGCGCCTGGTCCTTATACAAGCGGTTCTCTCCTCATCCTCATCCGGTCCCGTCCAGCAGCAACCTTCACCGCCACCTGACAACAGTGCCGCGCGTGATTTTCCCCGCATTTAAACAGGGGTTCCATTTTCCTGTTTATTTCTCCTGTCTTTTATCGATACCCCTTTAGCTGAAAAACGCGTTTGTCTTGCTTTCTTATGCCGCCTTGACAATACAAATTTTATTCAAGGAAATATTATTAAAACAGGAAGCAAGCTGTCATGTAGTTAGGAAAAAGTCTTGCAAGAAATAGTTGCCTTTGATGCCTTATACTTTTCAAATGTTAAATATTTCCATATTGCACTGTCACAATTCGTTACAAGTGTCCTGGCGTAAATATCGTATTCTCGAAACTTTCCAACCGGAACAATTCCACTAGGAATTTTTTTACAGGACAAAATACCATGCAACAATTCCGCGATACTACGTCGAGCAAATCCGCCACTTTTCGTCTGAGCGCCGCGCTGCTGATGTCGCTGGCGGCTGTTGGTGGCGCGTCGGCCGCCACCCTGTCGGTGGGCCCGGGCAAGACCTACGCGGCGCCATGCGCCGCTTTCGCCAAGGCCAAGGCCGGCGACGTCGTCGAGATCGACGGCAGCAAGACTTATAGTGGCGATGTCTGCGCCATCAGCCCGAGCAACCTCACCATCCGTGGCGTCAACGGCCGTCCGAAGATCGATGCGGCGGGCAAGAATGCCCAGGGCAAGGCCATCTGGGTCGTCAAGGGTAATGACATCACGGTCGAGAACGTCGAAATGTTCGGCGCCAAGGTGCCGGACAAGAATGGCGCTGCGCTGCGCCTCGAAGGCACCAATTTCACGCTGCGCTCCTCTTACCTGCACGGCAACGAGAACGGTATCCTGAGCGGCGCCAACATCAACAGCAATGTCGTGATCGAATACAGCGAGTTCGGACGCAATGGTGCGGGTGACGGTTATTCGCACAATCTGTATATCGGCAACGTCGGCAGCCTTGTGTTCCGCTATAACTATTCGCACGACGCCCGGGTCGGTCACAACCTGAAGTCGCGCGCCAGGATCAACACCATCAGCTACAACCGCTTCTCGAGCACCCCGTCGGGCAGCCTCAACGCCGGCACGCCGAGCTACGAGATCGACCTGCCGAACGCCGGCACCGCCTATGTGATCGGCAACGTGATCCACCAGCCGGCCGTCCACAACAATCCGGGCATGCTGGCCTACGGCATGGAGGGAGCGACGAATCCGGGCAAGGACCTGTATGTCGTGAACAATACCTTCCTGAATGACGACAGCTCGCGCGGCACCTTCGTGCTGGTCGGCAGCAAGGTCACCACGCCTGCCCTGCTGCAGAACAATATCTTCAGTGGCACGGGCACCGTGACCAGCCAGGGCAGCGCCATCCAGAAGAGCAACTACCGCTCGGTGGCCGCCGGCTTCGTCAACCGTGCACTGTTCGACCTGCATCCGATCGCCAATGCGCTGGTGATCAACGTCGGCACGGCGCCGGGCAAGTCGGCTGCGGGCGTCAGCCTGGCGCCGACCGCGCAGTACAAGCATACGGCGGCCGGCGAGAGCCGTCCGGTATCCGGCACACTCGATATCGGCGCGTATGAAGCCTCGGGCCCGACGTCGACGCCATCGACTCCTGCGCCAGCGCCCGCACCCGCACCGGCGCCGGGCACGCCGGAAACCTGGAAGCAATGCGCGACCGAAGGCTATACCTGCTCGTTCACCGGTACCCGCGAAGTGCGCTTCGGTGTGTCGGGCGCCTACAGCACCAAGGTCGTCACCGCCAAGACCGCCTGCACCACCAAGGTGTTCGGCGATCCGAAGAAGGGCGCATCGAAGACCTGCAGCTATTCGAGCCTGGCACGCTGATCGACCGCCCCGCGCCACGGCGTGGGACGATCATCAGTGACCATCGACAAAAAGGCCACGCCCCGCTCATCGCGCGGCGTGGCCTTTTTGCATTGGGAGCCTGGCGCCCTATCTCGCGGCGCTCTTCCTGGCCACGAAGCGCCAGTAAAGCTGCTTCGCATACGGCTCGGGACGCGACTGCATCGCAATCAGGTCTTGCAGCAGCCGTTCGGGAGCATGCCGCATGATGCGCGCGACCGGCGGTACGGCAAAGTTGCGGCGCGCGATCTGCTCCGCGATTTCCTTGTTCAGGAGCGAAGATTCCTTCAGGACCAGGGCGATGAACAGGTCGCGCACGCGCCGGTAGGCCGCGAGGTCGAAGGCCCGGTTGTAGTTGTCGAGCTTGCCGGCTATCTCCAGCGTCAACTCGGTCCGCAAGCATTTCCAGCAGGTCGAGCAGTTCACTACGCCCGCCTTCGGCTTCACGCACACGTCGAGCGTGTCGAACGTCGCCGGTTCATCGGCAATCAGTTCGGTCTTTTCGAAACGGGTGAACTGGCCGCCCGCCGAGATGCACTGGGTGGTCTCGGTCGACAGCAGCGCCACGCCGACCGCATCGGAGAACCCCATGTACTCGGTCTCGTTGACGAAGGCATCCCGGTAATGCACCGCCGACGAATAGAGGAACTTGGCGCAGGTGTCCTGGAACAGGAGCGCGGTCGCGCAGTTGCGGATGGTGTGGGTCTTCTCGAACTTCGAGCGCATCACCTCGTCGAGATTGGACGTCACCGGCAGGAACGGCAGGCCCATCGCGCGGCTCTCGAGCCGGCGGTATCGCTCCTCGAAGATCTGCTGGTCGTTCCTGGTCTGGCCATGTGAGCCGACATTATTGAACAGCAAATGGGTCACCCGGAACTCGGGCGGCACATCCTTCGTATGGCTGAGGATGGTCGCGAACGAGTCGACCCCGGCCGAAAAACCGGTAAACACGCCGGCGCCGCCATGGTTCCTGGTCGTCAGCCGCCTGGCGACGATGGAAATCGGCTTGCGCGCCGCCTCGAGCGTGCGCAGGAAGGCCAGGTAGTATTGCGTGACGTTGTAGTACAGCAGGCTGGACAACTCGCCCTCGACCACGATGTCGAGACCCTCGCGCATCGCGCGCGGCAGCAATACCAGCAGGAAGCTGTCGGCGGCATCGACCGGCCGCAGCGGCGTCTCGAACCACAATGTCTCTTCCCCGCCGGGGAAGCGGAGCCGTGCACTGATCCTGTAAGGCCCCTCCCCCTCGATGCGGGGCGGCTCGATGGTGACTACGCTGTTCATGTGCGATCCACGTGGCGATGCAAATATTGCAAAAGTATAATATATCTGCCGCGCATGGGGCGCACGCGATTTTCTCCAGTGCAATCCATCAAACCGATAAAAAAAGCCCGTCCGATTGCCCGGCCGGGCCCTTGACGTCGCGGGTTCACCCCAGCAACGGGGTCCCGATACTTACCAGATGATCACGCGATCCTTCGGCGCCAGGTACATCTTGTCGCCCGCCTTGACCCCGAACGCCTCGTAGAAGCCCGGCTGGTTCTTCAGGGTGCCGTTGGCGCGGTACTGCGCCGGCGAGTGCGGATCGGTCTTGATCTGGGCGATCTGCGCCGGCTCGCGCATCTTGGTGCGCCACACCTGGCCCCAACCCATGTAGAAGCGCTGGTCGCCGGTGAGACCGTCGATCACGGGCGCCGGTTTGCCCTTCAGCGAGATCTTGTAGGCTTTATAGGCGATCGCCAGGCCCGAGTTGTCGCCGATGTTCTCGCCCAGGGTCAGTTCGCCGTTGACGTTATAGCCTTCCAGTGGGCTGAAGGCGGCGTATTGCGCGATCAGCGCGCGGGTCTTCTCGCCAAAGCGCTTGCCGTCTTCTTCGGTCCACCAGTTGCGCATATTGCCATCGCCGTCGTACTGCGAACCCTGGTCGTCGAAGCCGTGGCTGATCTCGTGGCCGATCACGGCGCCGATGCCGCCGTAGTTGACCGCGTCGTCGGCGTTGGCGTCGAAGAATGGCGGCTGCAGGATCGCGGCCGGGAACACGATCTCGTTCAGTTCCGGGTTGTAGTAGGCGTTGACGGTCTGCGGCGTCATGCCCCACTCGTCGCGGTCGATCGGCTTGCCGAGCTTGTTCAGTTCGCGGTTGTATTCCACTTCGCGCGAGCGCATCACGTTGCCGACCAGGTCATCGCGCTTGACGGTGAGCGCGGTGTATTCCTTCCACTTGTTCGGGTAGCCGATCTTCGGCGTGAACTTGGCCAGCTTGGCCTGGGCTTCCTTCTTGGTCGCTGGGCTCATCCAGTCCAGGGTGTCGATCGACTCCTTGTAGGCGGCCAGCAGGTTGTTGACCAGGACTTCCATATGCGCCTTGCGCTCGGCCGGGAAATGCTTGGCCACGTACAGCTTGCCGACCGCGTCGCCCAGGCTCGACTCCAGGGTCGATACGCCGCGCTTCCAGCGCGGTTCCAGCTGCGGGATGCCGGCCAGGGTGGTGCCGTTGAAGGCGAAACGCTGGTCGACGAAGGCCTTCGACAGGTAGTTGGCGTAGCCGTTCACGGTCTGGAACTGCAGATAGGCTTTCCAGGTCTCCAGCGGCATGCGGCCGAGAACATCGGCGAAGCCCTTCAGGTAGGTCGGCTGGCTGACGATCAGGTAGTCGGCCTTGCCCTGCAGGCCCGAGGCCTTCAGCCATTGCTGCCAGTCGTAGCCCGGCGCCAGCGCAGCCAGCTTGTCCAGTTCAACCTTGTTATAGGTCTTGATCGGGTCGCGGTTCTCGACCTTGGTCCACTGTACCTTGGCCAGCTCGGTTTCCAGCTCGACGATGGCTTTCGCATCCGCCGCGGCATTCTTGCCGCCGGCCAGCGTCAGCATCTTCTCGACGTGCTGCTGGTACTTGGCGCGGGTGTCGGCCAGCTTGGCGTCGTCCAGCTTCAGGTAATAGTCGCGGTCGGGCATGCCCAGGCCGGCCTGGTACAGGTCGGCCACGTATTTGGTGGAGTCCTTGGCATCCTGGTGGATGAAGAACACGAAGGGCACGTTGACGCCGATGCGGCCCAGGTGGGCGAACATGGCCGGCAGCTCGTTCTTGTTCTTGATCGCGGCGATCTTGCCCAGTTCACCGGCCAGCGGCTTGGCGCCCAGCTGTTCCAGGCGCGCTTCGTCCATATAGCTGGCGTAGAAGTCGCCGATCTTGCGCGCTTCGGTGCCGTTGGCGGCGCTGCGCTCCATCGCCGCCTTTTCGATGACCGCGCGCAGCTGCGGCAGGGTGTCGTCGCGCAGCTGGTGGAAGGCGCCCCAGGTCGACTTGTCGGCCGGGATCTCGACGCTCTTGAGCCACTTGCCGTTCAGGTGCTCGAAGAAGTCGTCCTGGGCACGCACGCCGGCATCAATGTACTGGGTGGCGATACCGGACGATGCGGCGCTGGCCTTGGCGGCGGTGGCAGGGGTGGCAGGGGCGGCGCCGGATTCGGCGTGCGCGAACGAAGCTACCAGCACGAGTGCGGCAGCGCTGAACAGATGACGTTTCATGTTCTCTCTCTCTTTGTTGTGAGTGCAATGCAAAACGGGCCGGCGCTCGTGACGCCGGCCCGTCATGTGGACCAGATTACCAGATGATGACGCGTTCTTCAGGCGGCAGGTACATCTTGTCGCCCGGCTTCACGTCGAAGGCCTTGTAGAACTCGGCCATATTGCGCACGGTGCCGTTGGCGCGGAACTGGCCCGGCGAGTGCGGATCGGTCTTGACCTGGTTGATCTGCTGCGCTTCGCGCATCTTCGAACGCCACACCTGGCCCCAGCCCATGAAGAAGCGCTGGTCGCCCGTAAGGCCGTCGATCACCGGCGCCGGCTTGCCGTGCAGCGAGATCTGGTAGGCCTTGTAGCCGATCGCCAGGCCGGCGTTGTCGCCGATGTTCTCGCCCAGGGTCAGCTCGCCGTTGACGTTATAGCCTGGCAGCGGGCTGTAGCCATTGAACTGGTTGACCAGCTTGTCGGTGCGGGCCTTGAATGCGGTCTTGTCCTCGGCGGTCCACCAGTTGCGCAGGTTGCCGTCGCCGTCCGACTGGCTGCCCTTGTCGTCGAAGCCGTGGCCGATCTCGTGGCCGATCACGGCGCCGATCGCGCCATAGTTGACGGCGTCGTCGGCGCGCATGTCGAAGAACGGCGGCTGCAGGATCGCGGCCGGGAACACGATCTCGTTCATCGTGCTGCGGTAGTACGCATTCACGGTCTGCGGCGTCATGCCCCACTCGGTGTGGTCGATCGGCTTACCCAGCTTGCCGATATTGCGCTCGTACTCGAAGGTCGAGGCGCGCATCGCGTTGCCGACCAGGTCGTCGCGCTTGATGTTCAGGCGCGAATAATCGCGCCACTTGTCCGGGTAACCGATCTTTGGCGTGAACTTGGCCAGCTTGGCGCGCGCTTCCTTCTTGGTCGCGGGGCTCATCCACTCCAGGTTGTCGATCGACTGACCATAAGCAATGATCAGGTTCTTGACGAGCTGTTCCATTCGTTCTTTGCGCTCGGCCGGGAAGTGTTCTTTCACGTACAGCTTGCCGAGCGCCTCGCCCAGCGCGCCTTCGACGGTGGCCACGCCCTTCTTCCAGTCCGGACGCTGCTCGGTCACGCCGGTCAGCGCGGTGCCGTAGAAGGCGAAGTCCGCGTCCACGAAGGCCTTCGACAGGTAGGGCGCGTATTCGCGCAGCAGCTGCCATTCGAAGTAGGATTTGACGGTCGCCAGGTCGGTCTTCGCCAGCAGTTCAGTCAAGCCGCTGAAGTAGCTCGGCTGGTTGACGATGATGTAGTCCAGCTTGTTGCCCACGCCGGCCGCGCCCAGTGCCGCCTTCCAGTCGTAGCCAGGCGCCAGTTTGGTCAGCTCGGCCACGCTCATCTTGTTGTAGCGCTTGACCGGGTCGCGGTTCTCGACCTTGGTCCACTGCACCTTGGCCAGCTCGGTCTCGAAGTCGACGATGGCCTTGGCCTGGGCCGCGGCGTTCTTCTCGCCGGCAAGCAGGAGCGTCTTCTCGACGTGCTGCTGGTACTTGGCGCGCACTTCCGCCAGCTTGGCGTCGTCGAGCTTCAGGTAGTAGTCACGGTCGGGCATGCCCAGGCCGCTCTGGCTGATGTAGGTGGCGTACTTGGTCGACTCGCGCATGTCCTGGCCGACGTAGATGCCATAGGGGCTCGAGACGCCGATCTTGGCCAGGTGGGCGGCCAGGGCCGGGATGCCCTTCTTGTCCTTGAGCGCGCGGATGCGCGACAGCTCGCCGGTCAGCGGCTTGTAGCCCAGGGTTTCGCGGCGCTCGGCGTCCATGAAGCTGGCATACAGGTCACCGATTTTCTTCGTTTCGGTGCCGGCCTTGGCGCCCGTGTCCTTCTGGGCCGCCTCGATGATCGCCAGCAGCTGCGGCGTGGTGTCTTCGCGCAGCTTCATGAAGGTGCCCCAGCTCGAACGGTCGCTCGGGATCTCGGTCTCCTTGAGCCACTTGCCGTTCAGGTGGGTGAAGAAGTCGTCCTGCGGACGCACGCTGGTGTCGATGTACTGGGTGTCGATGCCCGAGATGACGCCGGCCGGCGCAGCGGCGGTGGCGGCGGTGGCCGGGGCAGCGTCGGCGGCCATGGCCGGCGCAGCGAAGGCAGTCATCAGGGACAGGGTCAGGGTGCTCAGGAGGTGTCGCTTCACGGGAAAAATCCTTACTTGCAGTGCGATTGCAGGGGTGAATCGGTTCCGGCCGGATGGTCGGCAAAAAATCATTCTAGCGGTTAGGCAATAAACCTCGCTGCCGGAGCACGGATTTTTACTTTTCGATACACGGCACACATGTGTTTTCGCGTATGCATGTGTTGGAAGATGACAACAGGGTGACAAGTGCGGCCCGTGTCCGGCGGCGAGGAATGTACAATCTGCGCAGAGGCAGCCGACTAGATCGCACCATGTGCGAAAACGGGACCGGAAAGAAAAAAGCCCGCGGTGGAGGCCGCGGGCAAAGACCACTTCAAGAGTGGAGAGAGAGAAAAACTGGTTCCAACTATAGGCTGCCTCATCAGCACGCTCTTCTACTCTTACAATTGCTTACCATCGTAAGACCGGGTGCAACAACTCCCCCGCCCTCCTCCTCCGCCGTATTTCCAGATTAATAGCTTTTGCGCCGCCGCCCGCAGCCGCGCACGAACCGGTTTATACTGGCCTTGCGCTACCTCAGGCATAAGCTCGCGCCTGCCGGTTCCGTGCGCTACGCGTGCCTCAACGGATCAACACCATGGGTTCCACCTTCAAGAATTCCTGCCTCGTCGGCCTGGGCGTGGTCGCCGGGGTCGGCCTGACCATGCAATTCTCGGCCCTCGCCTTCAAGCCGCCGGTCGACGCCAGCATGCCGATCGCCGAGCTGCGCCAGCTGGCCGACGTTTACGGCGTCATCAAGTCCACCTATGTCGAGCCGGTCGAAGATAAAGCCCTGCTGTCCGAGGCGATCGCCGGCATGGTCGCCTCGCTCGACCCGCATTCGGCCTACCTCGATCCGCGCGCCTACCGCGAGCTGCGCGAAGGCACCGAGGGCCGCTTCGTCGGCGTCGGCATCGAGATCGCCGTGAGCGAGGACGGCTATATCGAGATCGTCAGCCCGATGGAAGATTCGCCGGCCTACCACGCCGGCATCAAGGAGGGCGACCTGATCACCCGCATCGACGGCCACCCGGTGCAAGGCACGCCGATCGACGACGCCATCAAGCGCATGCGCGGCGAGCCGGGCACGCGCGTGACGCTCACGGTCGCCCGCAAGGACGCGCCCGAGCCGCTCGACTTCACCATCGAGCGGCGCGAGATCGTACAAAAAAGCGTCAAGGCGAAGATGGTGGAACCGGGCTACGCCTGGCTGCGCATCGCGCAATTCCAGGAACCGACCGTGGACGATATGGCGGCCCGGCTGCAGGCGCTGTACCGCGAAGACCCGGACCTGAAAGGCCTGGTGCTCGACCTGCGCAACGACCCGGGCGGCCTGCTGCAGGGCGCGATCGGCGTCGCCGCGGCCTTCCTGCCGAAGAACGCCGAGATCGTGTCGACCAACGGCCAGCTGGCCGACTCGCGCCAGCGCTTCTACGCGCGGCCCGAGTTCTACATGCTGCGCAGCGGCGCCGATCCGCTGGCCACCTTGCCGCCGGCGTTCAAGAACTTGCCGATGGTGGTGCTGGTCAATACCGGCTCGGCCTCGGCCTCCGAGATCGTGGCCGGCGCCCTGCAGGACTACAAGCGCGCCGCCATCCTGGGCAGCCAGACCTTCGGCAAGGGTTCGGTGCAGACCATCCGCCCGATCGGACGCGACGCCGCCGTCAAGCTGACCACGGCGCGCTACTACACCCCGGCCGGGCGCTCGATCCAGGCGCGCGGCATCGTGCCCGACTTCCCGGTCGACGAAACCCTGGAAGGCGACGGCCTGAACGCCCTGCGCATGCGCGAAGCAGACCTGCAGCACCACCTGTCGAATGGCACGGGGCAGGAGGTCGCCACGCGCGAGGACGACATCGAGGAGCAGATGCGCCTGCTGGCCGAGGCGCGCACCCGCAAGCCGCTCGACTACGGCAGCGCGGACGACTTCCAGCTGGCCCAGGCCCTGCGCCACCTCAAGGGCCAGGAAGTGGTGCTGTCCCGGCGCGCCGAACCCTCCACCACCCTGGCCCAGCACGGGCACAAGGGCGAATAACGGTGAATAAGCGCGACTGAACAGTCCCTGCGGCAGCCGATTCCCAGGTATGCGCCGAGCGTGTAGAATCGGCGCATCTTGCGCACAACCGTGCTTATTTTCCCTGAAAGTTTGCTGAATATGAAACCTGTCGTCATCAGCGGCACCGGCCTGTTTACCCCGCCGCACTCCATCTCGAACGACGAGCTGGTGGCAGCCTTCAACGCCTATGTCGAACTGCACAACCAGGAACATGCCGCGCAAATCGCGGCGGGCGAAGTGACGGCGCTGGAGCCGTCGAGCAGCGCCTTCATCGAGAAAGCGTCGGGCATCAAGTCGCGCTACGTGATGGAAAAGAGCGGCATCCTGGACCCGAGCCACATGACGGCGCGCATCCCGGAACGGGCCGACGACGAAATCTCGGTGCAGGCCGAGATGTGCGTGGCCGCAGCGCGCGAAGCATTAACGCGCGCCGGCAAGCAGCCGCAGGACATCGACATGGTGCTGGTCGCCTGCAGCAATATGCAGCGCGCCTATCCGGCGATGGCGGTCGAGGTGCAGGAAGCGCTGGGCATCGACGGCTTCGGCTTCGACATGAACGTGGCCTGCTCCTCGGCCACCTTCGGCATCGCCACCGCGGTCGACGCGGTGCGCAACGGCCGCGCACGCGCGGTGCTGGTGCTGAACCCGGAAATCACCAGCGGCCACCTGAACTTCCGCGACCGCGACAGCCATTTCATCTTCGGCGACGCCTGCACCGCGCTCGTGATCGAGGCCGCGGAGACGGCAAGCGGCGCGCACCAGTGGGAAATCCTCGATAGCCGCCTCAAGACCAGCTTCTCGAATAATATCCGCAACAACTTCGGCTTCATGAACCGCTTCGACGAAGCGGGCATCGGCCAGCCCGATAAACTGTTCCGCCAGCAGGGCCGCAAGGTGTTCAAGGAAGTCTGCCCGATGGCGGCAGCCACCATCGCCGACACGCTGGCGGCGGCCGGCCTGGAAACCAAGGACGTCGCGCGCTACTGGCTGCACCAGGCCAACCTGAACATGAACCTGCTGATCGTGCGCACCCTGCTGGGCCGCGATGCGACAGCCGACGAAGCGCCGGTGATCCTGGACAGCTATGCCAACACCTCGTCGGCCGGCTCGATCATCGCCTTCCACAAATACCAGGATGACCTGCCGGCGGGCGCCAATGGCGTGATCTGCTCGTTCGGCGCCGGTTACTCGATCGGTTGCGTGGTGGTACGCAAGAAGTAATCACATCGGCGCGGCTCACAGCCGCGCCGCCAGTTCCGCCCCTTCGCGGATCGCGCGCTTCGCATCCAGCTCCGCCGCCAGCGCCGCACCGCCGATCTTGTGGAAGCGCGGTCCGCCGCTGCTTCCTTCGGCCGGCATCAGTTCCGCCAGGCTTTCCTGCCCGGCGCAGATCACCACATTGTCCACCTCCAGCAGGCGCGCCTCGCCCCCGACCGTGATGTGCAGGCCGGCGTCGTCGATGCGGTCATACTGCACGCCGGCCAGCATGGTCACGCCGTTACGCGCGAGCGTGGCGCGATGCACCCAGCCCGAGGTCTTGCCCAGGCCGGCGCCGGGCCGCGTGGTCTTGCGCTGCAGGAGCCAGACCTGGCGCGGCGGGTGCGGCGCCACGGGCGGCGCCAGTCCGCCGGGCGTCGCCACCGACGGGTCGACACCCCACTCCTTCATCCAGTGCGCGGCCGGCATCGGCAGCACTACCTGCGGATCGTGCACCAGGAATTCGCCGGTATCGAAACCGATGCCGCCGGCGCCGATGATCGCCACCCGCGGACCGATCGGACGGCCGTCGCGCAGCACGTCGATATAGCTCGCGACCATCGGATGGTCGATGCCGGGAATCGCCGGTTGACGCATGCGGATGCCGGTCGCCACGATCACGTCGTCGAAGCCCTGCGCCAGCAACTCGTCACGCGAGACCCGACAGTTCAAACGCAGGTCGACGCCGAGCAATTCCAGTCGGCGGCCGAAATAACGGATCGTCTCCGCGAATTCCTCCTTGCCCGGAATGCGCATCGCGATATTGAACTGGCCGCCGATGCGGTCCTGGGCGTCGAACAGGGTCACGCGATGCCCGCGCTCGGCCGCCACGGTTGCCGCCGACAGGCCCGCCGGCCCGGCGCCGACCACCGCGATGCGGCGCGCCGTGACGGCCTTGCGGAACACGAGTTCGGTCTCGTAGCAGGCGCGCGGATTGACCAGGCAGGTCGCGCGCCGGTTGGAGAACGTATGGTCCAGGCAGGCCTGGTTGCAGGCGATGCAGGTATTGATCTCGTCGCTGCGGCCGGCGGCGGCCTTGGCGACGAAATCGGCGTCGGCCAGGAAGGGCCGCGCCATCGACACCAGGTCGGCGTCGCCGCGCGCCAGGATGCCTTCTGCCTCGGCCGGCATATTGATGCGGTTCGAGGCCACGACGGGGATGCCGACTTCCTTGCGCAAGCGTCCCGCGACCTCGGCGAAGGCGGCGCGTGGCACCGAAGTGACGATGGTCGGGATGCGTGCCTCGTGCCAGCCATAGCCGGTGTTCAGGATCGTCGCGCCGGCGCCTTCCAGCGCCTTGGCGGACAGCACGATCTCGTCCCAGGTATTGCCGCCGTCGACCAGGTCGAGCACCGAATGGCGGTACATCAATATGAAATCCGGCCCGACCGCGGCGCGGATGCGGCGCACCACCTCGACCGCCAGGCGCATGCGGTTCTCGATCGGCCCGCCCCAGCGGTCGGTGCGGCGGTTGGCGCGCGCGCACAGGAACTGGTTCAGCAAATACCCCTCGCTGCCCATGATCTCGACGCCGTCGTAGCCGGCGGTGCGCGCCAGCGTTGCGCAGCGCACGTAAGCGCGGATCGTCGATTCGATGCCGGCCTCGGTGAGGGCCTTCGGCTTGAAGCGCGAGATCGGCGACTTGATGCTGGACGCCGACACCACGAAAGGCTGATAGCCGTAGCGGCCGGCGTGCAGGATCTGCATCAGGATCTTGCCGCCCTCCTCGTGCACGGCGCGCGTGACGCGCCGGTGGTTGGGCACGTCGAAGAGGGAGTTCAGGGTCCCGCCGAAGGGCAGCAGCCAGCCCTGGCGATTGGGCGAGATGCCGCCGGTGACGATCAGGCTCACGCCGCCGCGCGCGCGTTCGCGGTAGAAGGCGGCCAGCTTGCCGTAGTTGTAGAAGCGGTCTTCGAGCCCGGTGTGCATCGAGCCCATGATCACGCGGTTCTTGAGGGTGGTGAAACCCAGGTCGAGCGGCGCAAGCAGGTGAGGATAGGTAGCAGTAGTCATCGCGGCATTACACCGCGATTTTCTGGAGTCGTGCGTCTAAACGACTGAATCAGGGGACGCGCTGCGGCATCAAGCCAGGTGGCTTTCGCGGTCGCGCAGCTCGGCGAAGCTTTCGATGCTGCCGATGCTGACCACCACCGGGTTCAGGCTGGCGCCGGGCGACATCGGACGCCAGGCGAACTGCCATTCCTTTTCGCGCGACTGGCCCAGGCTCTTGGTGAAGGCCGCGCCCAGCGGCGAACGGTTGCCGTACTCGATGGCGCCGTCGATGCCCGCCCAGTTGGGCAGCAGGCGCTGCACGGCACGGTGCAGGCGCTCGCCGAATTCCTCGGTATTGTGGATCACCAGGCAGGCGTCGCTCGGCGTGATGATGTCGAACAGGCGCTTGTCCCAGACGGTGGAAAACGCGACGTGCAGGAAGCCGCCATTGGGCTCGAGGCGGAACTGGCCGGTCTTGAGCGCGTTTTCGAGTTCGGTGCGCAGCGCGTAGCGGTGCAGGGTCGGAGGGCGTTGGTAGTCGTGCATGGGATTCTTTCTTGCCGCATTCAAGGCTGAGTGGTCGGCGATGGTGGCGGCGGCGGTGGCGATTGCAGCATCATGATGGCCTGGTGCTGCATGCGCATGAACTTCGATGCGATGAAGATCTCGCGCAAAAAATAGACGAAGCTGCTGATCAGGGCGATCATCGCGAACACGAAGCAGGCGGCGATGTACTGGTCGAGCGGGATGCCGGTGGTATCGCCCGCGAACAGCATCGCGATGACCACGCACACCAGCAGGCCGCAGGCGGTGCTGGAGGCGATCGCGAAGTTGATCAGGTGCGAGCGCTGGTAGAGCAGTTCGAGTTCGCTGGAGAACTCGGCGTTGGGGCTGACCTTGAGCCGATCCTCGAGCACGCGCGTGCGGTCGATGATGCGGGCCAGCCGGTTGGTCAGCACGGTCAGCTTGGTGGCCACGCCGGTGAGCAGGAAAACCGGCGCGATCGCCAGCTGGATGACATGGCCGATATCGCTGATCTGGATATTCATAAGAACACGTTTCGAATTGTTGTGATGTGCCTGGTGCGTAGGGTGGACGGGTTCCCCGTCCACGCGTTCAACCGCATAAGCGTAGTGTAGCAGCCGTCAGCACCATAACCCTCATTCGAAACGGCCGAGGCGCTTGAACTGCTCGGTCGCCGCCACCAGCGCGCGCGCGATCCCCGCCTCCAGCGCGCCATGGCCGGCATCGGCGATCATCTCCAGCTTCGACCCCGGCCACGCCGTGTGCAGGCGCCAGGCCGACAGCGGCGGACAGATCACGTCGTAGCGGCCCTGCACGATCACCGCCGGCAGGTGGGCGATGCGTCCCAGGTCGCGCAGCAGCTGGTCTTCTTCCAGGAAGGCGCCGTTGAGCATGTAGTGCGATTCGAGCCGGCCCACGCCCAGGTCGAGCGTATCGTTCGCCACTTCCTCGGGCTGCGGCAGCAGGAAGACGCGCCGGCCCTCGAAGCGGCTCCAGGCGCGCGCCGCGGGCCAGTAGACGTCCGGATCGTGACACAGCAGGCGGCGCGCATAGGCCTTGAGCAGGTCGTGCCGTTCTTCCTGCGGAATCGGGGCCACGAATTCCTCGTACAGCTCGGGATAGAACCAGCGCACCTCGTTGATGAACCAGTCCACCTCGGCCTGGGTGCACAGGAAGATCCCGCGCAGCACGAAGCCCAGGCAGCGCTCGGGATGGGCCTGGCCATAGGCCAGCGCCAGGGTCGAGCCCCATGAGCCCCCGAACACCAGCCACTGTTTGACGCCGAACAGCACGCGCAGGCGCTCGATGTCCTCGATCAGGAGCGGGGTCGTGTTGTTCCGCCACTCGCCCAGCGGCGTCGACTTGCCGGCGCCGCGCTGGTCGAACAGGATCACGCGGTAGGCGCGCGGGTCGAAGAAGCGGCGGTGCTGGGGCGACAGGCCGGCGCCGGGGCCGCCGTGCAGGAACAGCACCGGGATGCCGTCCGGATTGCCGACTTCTTCCCAGTAGATCGTGTGCGTCTCGTCGACCGCCAGCATGCCGTGGCGGATGGGCTGGATCGGCGGGAACAGCGACGGCGGCGTGACGGGCATGGCGGCTCTTGTTGGCAGTGATTCAAGAAGCCGATTGTAGCGTACCGACAGCTGCTTTTAGAAGAAGGTATTGAGTGCGTAGCGCACCGTGTAGGCGTCGTCCACCGCCAGCAGCAACGGCCACTTGTCGAAGGTGGTGCACGGATGGGAGATGCCGCAGCCGACCAGGTCGCCGACCGCCAGGCCGTCACATAAAGGGTCGCCGTCCGGCAACCTCAGGTAGGCGTGCTGGTCGTTCATCTTGAAGATCGTGCAGCCGGGCGGCAGCGCGGCCGGCACGGTATCGCCATCCGCAGCGCCGTCGGGGCGCGCCGTATACAGCGGGATCGGCAGGTCGGCGTCATAGGAAGCGTCGCGCTTGCCCATGGTGAGGATGGCCAGGGTTGGCTCGGGACGCGACTGGACCATGCTCCAGACTTCGAGCGCCGGCCTTAACCCTTCCTGCCCGCCTTCGCGCGCGTTCAGCTCGTCGATATGGCGGCGGTACATGCCATGGTCGCTCGTCAGGTAGCAGCCGCTGCGCAGGATGGCGCGCACTGGACGCGACAGGCCGTCCACGCCCTGGAAACCGCGCGCCACCAGGTCGAAATAGGATGAGCCGCCGGCCGAGACCAGGATCTCGGGCGTGGCGAACAGGCCTTCGCCATCGGCGCCGCGCACGAGGTCGACCAGTTGAGCCAGGAAATCGTCGACCTGGCGCAGGTCGGCGGCGCGGTCGTCGCTGACGAGCAGGCCTTCGTAACCCTCGAAGCCGGCCAGCGCCAGGCCGTCGGCCGCCGCGATGGCGCGCGCCACCTCCATCGCTTCCTGCGGCGTGCGGCAGCCGGCGCGCTTGCCGGCCAGTCCCAGCTCGACCAGCACCGGCAGCGGACGCGCCAGCCTGTGCGCCGCGACCGCCTGCGCCAGGCGCACCACGCCGGCCTGCGAATCGGCCAGCACGATGCACTCGAAATCCGGATCGCCATGCAGCAGGGCCAGCACGGCCTCGATGTCGCTGCGCGCCACCAGCTGGTTGGCCAGCAGCACGCGGCGCACGCCGAAGCGGTGCGCCACCTGGACCTGGATCGCGGTGGCGAGGGTGATGCCCCAGGCGCCATTGGCCAGTTGCGCGCCGAACAGCTGCGGGCTCATCGTGGTCTTGCCGTGCGGGGCCAGGGTGACGCCGTGGCGCTCGCAAAAGGCGCGCATCCAGGCGAGGTTGTGGCGCAGGCTCGATTCCCTGAGCACGGCGACCGGGTAGCTGGTATCGCCGCGCAATACGTTCCAGCCCTGCACGCCGATCGCGCCCTGACGCAGCGGTTCGCGCAGCGGCAAGCCCTTGGCGCCGGGGAGCAGCAGCTGTTCGTCGAGGCTGGACAGGGCGAGGCCGCCGTGGGGCAAGGTGTGCATGATCGGCTCCGTGAAGATCGGTGGATCGTTATTTTATGATGGATTGTTAACGCAAAAACGTCGTCCCCGCGCAGGCGGGGACGACGTGCTTGGGCTAACGAACTAACGATGCTGCCCTGATGGATCAGGACATATGCTGCCCGCCATTGATGGCGATATTGGCGCCGGTGACGAATGCGGCTTCGTCCGACGACAGGTAAGCCACCAGGCCCGCGACTTCTTCGGGCTTGCCCAGGCGGCCCATCGGAATCTGCGGAATGATCTTGGTTTCCAGCACTTCGCTCGGGATGTCCATCACCATCTTGGTGCCGATATAGCCGGGCGAGATGGTGTTGACGGTCACGCCCTTGCGCGCCACTTCCAGCGCCAGCGCCTTGGTGAAGCCATGCATGCCGGCCTTGGCCGCCGAGTAGTTGGTCTGGCCGAAAGCGCCCTTCTGGCCGTTCACCGACGAGATATTGATGATGCGGCCCCAGCCGCGCTCGACCATGCCGTCGCAGACCGGCTTGGTCATATTGAACACGGAATCGAGGTTGGTCTTGATCACGGCGTCCCAGTTGACCTTGTCCATCTTTTTGAAGGTCATGTCGCGGGTGATGCCGGCGTTATTGACCAGCACGTCGATCGGGCCGACGTCGGCGATCACCTGGCGCACGCATTCCTGGGCCGCGTCGTAATCGGCCACGTCGCAGGCATAGGCCTTGAAGTCATAGCCCTGCTCCTTCATGGCGCCGAGCCAGGAGTCGACCTTGGTATTGCCCGGCGAAAAAGTGGTGACGACCTGATATCCCAATGCGGCCAGCTTGATGCACACCGCTTCGCCCAGGCCGCCCATGCCGCCGGTTACTAATGCTACTCGAGCCATTGTCTTCTCCAGTTTTATTGTGTCACTTCATACCGCTTGAAACCGACGGCGCCGCGGCGAGCGGGCCGTCGCTACTCTCGTCAGGCTATCCTCAGTCGCGCTCGACCGCCAGCGCCACACCCATGCCGCCGCCGATGCACAGGCTCGCCAGGCCGCGCTTGGCGTCGCGGCGGATCATTTCGTGCAGCAGGGTGACCAGCACGCGGGCGCCGGAAGCGCCGATCGGGTGGCCCAGGGCGATCGCGCCGCCGTTGACGTTGATCTTGGACGTGTCCCAGCCCATCTGCTTGTTGACGGCGATGGCCTGGGCGGCGAAGGCTTCGTTGATTTCCATCAGGTCGACGTCTTCGTGGGTCCAGCCGGCCTTCTTGAGGCACAGCTGCGAGGCCGACACCGGGCCCATGCCCATGATCGACGGGTCGAGGCCGGACGACGAATAGGCCTTGATGCGCGCCAGCGGGGTCAGGCCCAGCTCTTTGGCTTTCGAGGCGCTCATCATGATCACGGCAGCGGCGCCGTCGTTGATGCCCGACGCATTGCCGGCGGTGACCGAACCTTCTTTGTTGAAGGCCGGACGCAGGCTGGCCAGCGCCTCGAGCGTGCTGCCCGCTTTTGGATATTCATCGGTGTCGAAGACGGTCGTGCCTTTCTTGGTCACGATCTCGACCGGGATGATCTCGTCCTTGAACTTGCCTTCTTTTTGAGCAGCTTCGGCCTTCAGCTGCGATTGCAGCGCGAATTCGTCCTGCTCGGCGCGCGAAATCTCGTATTTCTTGGCGACGTTCTCGGCGGTGACGCCCATGTGGTACTGGTTGTAGACGTCCCACAGGCCGTCGACGATCATGGTGTCGGTGAGCTTGGCGTCGCCCATGCGGAAGCCATCGCGCGAGCCGGCCAGCACGTGCGGCGAGGCGCTCATATTCTCTTGCCCGCCGGCGATGACGATCTCGGCGTCGCCGCAGCGAATCGCCTGGGTCGCCAGGTGGGTGGCCTTGAGGCCGCTGCCGCAGACCTTGTTGATGGTGTAGCCGGGCACCATGTCGGGCAGGCCGGCCTTGAGGGCGGCCTGGCGCGCCGGGTTCTGGCCCACGCCGGCGGTGAGCACCTGGCCCATGATGACTTCGCTGACGGTTTCGGGGGCGATGCCGGTCTTGGCCAGCAGGTGCTTGATCACTTGCGCGCCGAGCTCGGCGGCCGGAATCTTGGCGAGGGTACCGCCGAATTTGCCGACGGCCGTACGACCGGCGGCGACGATGACTACTTCTTCCATGTTCAATCTCCGTTCAGCCGGCCGTGGCCGGCAACATACAGAATTCCCTCGGACTCGGCGCGCCATTCTGCGATGGCGGGCTTTGTGCATGGGATCGATAAAAACCTCAAGTTACGGAATGAGGAGCCCATGCTGCTGTTAAAGCATCAGCAATCTTAGCAGTTTATTCATCAAAAACAACACGCCAATCGTGCGTGTTTGATCTAGCGCATGACTTAATTTTTGGTTGCTGACAAACGTTCAATTTCTGTTAGGAATGATGCGTGCGCTTCTGTCCTTTTCTACAATTTTCACAGTAGAATGCACAAGCGCAACGCCAACTACACCGCTTTATGCCTAAAACCACGCTTCCCATCGAAATCAAGATTTCCACGGTCGTTGCCATTTCCACGATCCTGCACTCGGCCGACCCGGAAGCCATCGACTCCGCGCTGGAGCAGATGACCGGGGGCGTATCGGACTTCTTCGAGGACGAGTTCGCGGTGATCGACGTGGCCGCGATCGCGCCCGAAGCGCCGGGACTCGACTGGGCGGCGCTGGTGTCCCTGCTCAAGAAATACCGCCTGAACGCGGTCGCCGTACGCGGCGCCAGCCCGGCGATGGTGGAAGCGATCCGGGCCCAGGGCCTGGCGCTGGACGACGGCTCGAGCGGCGTGCGCGCCGGCGGCCATGCGGCCCCGCCGCCCGCCCCTGCCGCGCCCGAATCGGCGCCACCCGCGGCTCCGGCAGCGGCGGCGCCCGCGCCGACACCGGCCCCGGAAGCGGCTGCTGCCGCCGCCCCGGCCGTCGTGCCGATGATTATCGACACCCCGGTGCGCGCCGGCCAGCGCATCTATGCGCGCGGCACCGACCTGATCGTCACCGCGGTGGTCAATAATGGCGCCGAATTGATCGCCGACGGCAGCATCCATGTGTATGCGCCGCTCAATGGCCGCGCACTGGCGGGCGCCTCCGGCAATCCGGACGCACGCATCTTCGCGCTGTCGATGCAGCCTGAGCTGGTCTCGATCGCCGGTGTGTACCGCACGTTCGACGAAGGTTTTCCGTCCGACCTGTCGCGCCAGCCAACGCAGATCCGGCTGGTGGGTGACCGGATCGACATCCAATCGCTGGCTCCGGCACCCCGCGCCTGATCCCCGAACTGAACAGATACTGTAAAGGACTTTTTTGTGGCAAGAATTATTGTTGTGACGTCCGGCAAGGGCGGTGTGGGCAAAACGACCTCGAGCGCCAGCTTCTCCACCGGCCTGGCGATGCGCGGCCACAAGACGGCGGTGATCGACTTCGACGTCGGCCTGCGTAACCTCGACCTGATCATGGGCTGCGAACGCCGCGTGGTCTACGACCTGATCAACGTCGTCAACGGCGAAGCGACCCTGAACCAGGCGCTGATCAAGGACAAGCACTGCGAGAACCTGTTCATCCTGCCGGCTTCGCAGACGCGCGACAAGGACGCCCTGTCCGAAGAAGGCGTGGAGCGCGTGCTGAACGACCTGGTCAAGATGGACTTCGAGTTCATCATCTGCGACTCGCCGGCCGGCATCGAGCACGGCGCGCTGATGGCGCTGACCTTCGCCGACGAGGCGATCGTGGTGACCAATCCGGAAGTCTCGTCGGTGCGCGACTCGGACCGCATCCTGGGCATCCTGCAGGCCAAGTCGCGCCGCGCCCAGAGCGGCAGCGAGCCGGTCAAGGAACACCTGCTCATCACCCGCTACTCGCCGAAGCGCGTCGAAGCGGATGAGATGCTGTCTTACCAGGACGTGCAGGAAATCCTGCGCATCCCGCTGATCGGCATCATTCCGGAATCGGAATCGGTGCTGCACGCTTCGAACCAGGGCAACCCGGCGATCCATTTCAAGGGCACCGACGTGGCCGATGCCTACGAGGACGTCGTCGCGCGCTTCCTGGGCGAAGAGCGCCCGCTGCGCTTTACCAACTACGAAAAGCCGGGCATCTTCCAGCGCATTTTCGGAGCCAAGTGATATGGCATTGCTTTCATTCCTCTTCCCCGAAAAAAAGAAGAGCGCGACAGCCGCCAAGGAACGCCTGCAGATCATCATCGCACGCGAACGGACCAACCGCGCCGGTCCGGATTTCCTTCCGGCCCTGCACCAGGAGCTGATCGCGGTGATTTCGAAGTACGTCAAGGTCAATCCCGACGACATCAAGGTCTCGCTCGACCGCCAGGGCAACCTGGAAGTGCTGGACGTGAACGTGGTGCTGCCGGATACCTGACCTGCGCCGCCCCTTCGCCCGACGATGCCCGCCCCGTGCGGGCATTTTCTTTGGCACCGCGCTCAATGGCAGTGAGACGATCGGGCAATTATTAGTTGAATTCGGGCATTCAAAGTATCGACGGGCCTGCCTATACTGGGTTCATGGCTGCAACACATCGGACAGCCAACCAGAGAAACCCAACGAACTTTCGACAAGGAGCTTCACCATGACCCGTCTCGCCTCCCACCCCGTCTCGGACGCCACCGGCGCCGCCGCCCAACTGTTCAGCGCCATCCAGGGCGCCGTCGGCAAGGTGCCGAACGCCTACCGCGACATCGGCAGCAACAGCCCGGTGGTCCTGGAATCGGTGCTGGCCCTGGACGCCAGCCTCAAGAAAACCACGCTGTCGGCGCGCGACATCGAAGTCATCAAGCTGGCGGTCAGCGCCGTCAACGGTTGCGACTACTGCGTGGCGGCCCACAGCCTGATGGGCAAGATGGCCGGCCTGACTCCCGACGCGCTGGCCGCCGTGCGCCAGGGCCAGGCCACCGGCAATGCCCGCGAAGATGCGCTGGCGGAGTTCGCGCGCCACCTGGTGACGACCCGCGGCACCGTGGATGCAGGCGTGGTCGAGACGGCGAAGGCGGCCGGCGTGAGCGATGCCCAGATCGTCGACCTCACCCTGGCGATCACGGCGATCACCCTGACGAACCTGTTCAACCGGATCAACGATACGGTGGTCGATTTTCCAAAGGTGGCATGATCCGTAGGGTGGACAGCTCTGCTGTCCACGCGTTCGACCATCCTCACATCACCAACACCGGCTCTTTCGCCGGTCCGCTGACCGCCCCGCCATTGACCGGCACGGCGGTCGCGTCGTCTTTCTCCTCCACCGGCTGCGGCGCCTCGCCCGCGGACTCGGCCCGCTCCAGCTCCTGCACCACCTTCACACAGGCCTCCACGTGCTGCGCCCCCATCCGCTTGAACAGCGTGTAGCCGATCGCCGCCGACGCGATCTGGCCGGCCAGCGGTACCATCTTGGCCGTGGTCTTGACCGCCATGCGGCCGGCCACGACCCGGAACAGGCGCGCGACGGCGCCGCGCGTCACCAGTTTACCGACCAGCATGCCGCCCACCGAGGCCGCCGCCTTGTAGGCGATCACGCGCATACGTGGGTGCAGGCGCTCGATCTGCTTCTGGGTGAGGCCGAATTCGGCATTGATCTGGTCGACCAGGGCGGCGAAACCCGTGATGTCGGCCAGCAGGTCGAGGCCGGGTACCGGCACCGCGGCCACCGCCGCCGAGATGGCGGCGCGCTTCTTGACCAAGGCCAGGCAGCGGGTACGGGTGATGTCGATCTCGGCGCCGCTGACGGGTACGCGATCCTCGGTCACAGTGATGTTTTTGCGTGTAAACAACATAATTTCCCCCTCTACATTATCTGAATGACATATAAAATTCAGTCTACGCCTATGGGGAGATTTTCTGCGTGGTCCCTTTAACACAACAGTCTTATAGTACAAATGTCACCTTTTGGTGTCCGAGCGAAGTTTATCAGTAGCATCGTTTTGTGAAAGTCTGATATATTTGGTTTAACTTTGTAGGAATCTTCCTACATAGGCAACCACACAACATTTCGCCCGTCATGAAGATCGCCGTCCTGGAGCAAGACCGTCCCCAAGCTGACCTGATTTGCCAGGTCCTCAGCGCCGCTGGCCACAGCTGTCAATCGTATGACAGCGCCAAGGAGTTATTGGGGCAGTTACGCAAGGACAGTGCCGACATGCTGGTGATGGACTGGAATGTCCCCGATATGGAAGGCGCCGAAGTGCTGCGCCGCGCCAAGGAAAAGCTGGCGTCCACTGCGCCGACGATGTTCCTGGTCGGGAATAACGCCGAAGACGACATCATCGCCGGCGTCACCGCTGGCGCCGACGACTACCTGGTCAAGCCGCTGCGCCGCGGCGAGCTGGTGGCGCGCGTCTCGGCCCTGCTGCGCCGCGCCTATCCGTCGCAGAACAGCGCCGAGCAGCTGCAGTTCGGTCCGTACACCTTCGAGACCCGTCCCGGACGGCTGCTCAGGGACGGTTCGGTGATCGACGTGACCCAGAAAGAATTCTCGCTGGCGCTGCTGTTCTTCCGCAACATCGGCCGCCCGCTGTCGCGCGCCTACATCCACGAATCGGTGTGGGTCCGCGAAAACGACGTGCCGTCGCGCACCATGGACACCCACGTTTCGCGCGTACGCAACAAACTCCATCTGCGGCCAGAGAACGGCTTCCGCCTTGTGCCGGTCTACAGCTATGGCTATCGGCTGGAAAAGCTCGGCGCCTAGGCGGCCCCGCCTGAAACCCTGAAGGCAAGAGGGTATAATGGCCATCGTCCATTGACCCTCGTCCTCCCCCCGAAATGCAACTGCTTGCCGTCGGCCTGAACCACACCACAGCACCGGTCTCGCTGCGCGAGCAGCTGGCGCTCGCGCCCGACCAGATCGGCACGGCGGTGCAGTCGGCGCGCGGCTGGTTCGCGCGCCAGGGTTCCACCGGCGGCGAAGAAGCGGCGATCCTCTCGACCTGCAACCGCACCGAGATGTATGCGGCGATCAAGCTGCCCGACCCACTGGACGCTTCCGCCCAATTTTTGGCGCATTATCATGCGCTCAACTACGCCGAGTTGCGCCCCCACCTCTACCTGCTGCCGCAGGACAACGCCGTGCGCCACGCCTTCCGCGTCGCTTCGGGCCTGGATTCGATGGTGCTGGGCGAACCGCAGATCCTGGGCCAGATGAAGGATGCGGTGCGCACCGCCGACGCCGCTGGCGGCCTGGGTACCTATCTGCACCAGATGTTCCAGCGCACCTTCGCGGTCGCGAAGGAAGTGCGCACTACCACCGAGATCGGCGCCCACAGCGTGTCGATGGCCGCCGCCGCGGTGCGCCTGGCGCACCGCATCTTCGATCGCATCGCCGACCAGCACGTGCTGTTCATCGGCGCCGGCGAGATGATCGAGCTGTGCGCGGCCCACTTCGCGGCCCAGAACCCGAAATCGGTCACCATCGCCAACCGCACCATGGAGCGCGGCGAGGCGCTGGCCGCCCGCTACAACGGCCGTGCGATCCGCCTGGCCGACCTGCCGGACAATCTGCAGCAATTCGACATCGTCATCTCGTGCACCGCCTCGACCCTGCCGCTGATCGGCAAGGGGCTGGTCGAACGCGCCGTCAAGGCGCGCCGCCACCGCCCGATGTTCATGGTCGACCTGGCCGTGCCGCGCGATATCGAACCCGAAGTCGCGCGCCTGGACGACGTGTTCCTGTACACGGTCGACGACCTGGCCCAGGTGGTGCAGACCGGCATGGAAAGCCGCCAGGCCGCCGTGCGCCAGGCCGAAGCCATCATCGAGACCCGGGTCCAGTCCTTCATGCACTGGGTGGGCGACCGCGCCGTGGTGCCGGTGATCCGCGACCTGCACGAATCGGGCGAGGCCTTGCGCCAGGCCGAGCTGGAACGCGCGCGCAAGATGCTGGCGCGCGGCGACGATGCCGAAGCCGTGCTCGAAGCGCTGTCCAAGGGCCTCACCGCCAAGTTCCTGCACGGCCCGCAACAGGCCCTGCACCAGGCCGAGGGCGACGACCGCGCGCGCCTGGCCACCCTGCTGCCGCAGCTGTTCCGCGGCCGCCGTTAGCGCCCGATTCTCCCGGCGGCCCTGCCCGCCATGCGCGCCAGCTCGCGCAACCCGGCCCTTCCCGCGGCCATCCGACCATCTTCCTGAGACTGCTTATGAAACCTTCCATGCTGTTCAAGCTGGACCAACTCGCCAACCGCCTCGTCGAGCTGGATGAACTCCTGATGAGCGAAGGCGCCACCGCGAACATGGACAGCTACCGCAAGATGTCGCGCGAACGCGCCGAGCTGGCGCCGCTGGTCGACGTGTACCGCCAGTACCAGGGCGCGCTCGAGGATACCGAGGCGGCGCGCGAGCTGCTGCAGGATCCCGGCATGAAGGACTTCGCCCAGGAAGAAATCGAGGCCGCGAAAGAACGCATGGCGGGCCTGGAGCTCGAGCTGCAGAAAATGCTGCTGCCGAAGGACGCCAACGACGAGCGCAATATCTTCCTCGAGATTCGCGCCGGCACCGGCGGCGACGAGTCGGCCCTGTTCGCGGGCGACCTGCTGCGCATGTACACCCGTTTCGCCGAGCGCAACCGCTGGCAGGTCGAGATGGTGTCCGAGTCGCCGTCCGACCTGGGCGGCTACCGCGAAGTCATCGTGCGCCTGGTCGGCAACGGCGCCTATTCGAAGCTCAAGTTCGAGTCGGGCGGCCACCGCGTGCAGCGGGTGCCAGCCACCGAAACCCAGGGCCGCATCCACACCTCGGCCTGCACGGTGGCGGTGATGCCCGAGGCCGATGAGGTCGAGGACGTCGACATCAACCCGGCCGACCTGCGCATCGACACCTACCGCGCTTCCGGCGCCGGCGGCCAGCACATCAATAAGACCGACTCCGCGGTGCGCATCACCCACTTGCCGACCGGCCTGGTGGTCGAGTGCCAGGACGACCGCAGCCAGCACAAGAACAAGGCCTCGGCCATGAAGGTGCTGGCGGCGCGCCTGAAAGATGCGCAGCTGCGCGAGCAGCAGTCGAAGGAAGCGGCCACCCGCAAGAGCCTGATCGGCTCGGGCGACCGCAGCGAGCGCATCCGCACCTACAACTTCCCGCAGGGCCGCCTGACCGACCACCGCATCAACCTGACCCTGTACAAGCTCGACTTCATCATGGATGGCGACCTGAAGGAGCTGACCGAGGCGCTGGCCCAGGAGCACCAGGCCGAGTTGCTGGCTGCGCTGGGTGACTGATGACTTAAGTCATTGTTAAGTTGCCAGATTGAAAATGGCGAAGCGTCGTTTGCAACGTTTATGCGAGAATAACGGCGATCCTGCCAAAGGTCAGGTGGACGGCGAAGCCGTCCACCTGACCCGTTTTCAGAAAGCCCTACATGCCTACCAACCGCCAGGTCCTGTTCGCCATCTCGTCGATCTCGTTCGCGCTGATCGCTGTCGCCCTCTATCTGCAGCACAGCATGGAAATGCGGCCCTGCCCGCTGTGCGTGATCCAGCGCTATATGTTCCTCGCCATCGGCGTCTGCACCCTGGTCGGCGCCATCGGCGGCAAGGTGCGCGCAGCCACGATCCTGGCCCTGCTGGCGGCCTTCGGCGGCCTGTACACGGTCGGCAAGCACCTGTATGTGATCGCCAATCCCGGCTTCTCGTGCGGCATCGATCCGATGGAGACGATGCTCAACAAGATCCCCACCGCCGAATACCTGCCGTGGCTGTTCCGCGCCGACGGCCTGTGCGAAGGTGCGACCGACGCCATCCTCGGCCTGGCGATCCCGCAATGGTCGGCGGTCTGGTTCGTGGTGCTGACCGTGCTGCTGGGCTGGGTGCTGCTGCGCCACTCGCGCGCCCGGCGGGCATGATCGAGGCCGGCGCCACCCTCGGGCAGGTGCGGCTGTCGCTGCCGCTCGATCCGCTCGAAAACCGCATCCTGCTGTGCCATGCGCTGCGCCTGCCGCGCGTGGCCCTGATCACGCAAGCGGAACGCGTGCTCACGCCTGAAGAAGCGGCGCTGCTGGCGGCGCTGGTGCGGCGCCGCCTGGACGGCGAACCGATCGCCTACATCGTCGGCGAGCGCGAGTTCTTCGGGCTGCCGTTCAAGGTGACGCCGGCGGTGCTGATCCCGCGTCCGGATACCGAATTGATCGTTGAACTCGCGCTGGAACGCCTCGCGCCGCAACAGCGCGTGCTCGACATGGGCACCGGCAGCGGCGCGATCGCCGTCGCCCTCGCCTATACACGGCCCGAGGCCGACGTCACGGCGCTCGACGTCAGCGAAGAGGCGCTGGCCGTCGCGCGCGCCAATGCCGAGGCCAACGGCGCGCGCGTGCGTTTCCTGCGCAGCGACTGGTACGCAGCCCTGGGCGCCGAGCGCTTCCACCTGATCGTCTCCAACCCGCCGTATATCGTGGCCGGCGACCGCCACCTGGTCGAGGGCGACCTGCGCTTCGAGCCGATCGACGCCCTCACCGACCATGCCGACGGCCTGTCCGACCTGCGCACCATCATCGATGGCGCTGCCGCCCACCTGGAACCCGGCGGCTGGCTGCTGCTCGAGCATGGCTACGACCAGGCCGGGGCGGTGCGCGATTTGCTGAAGGCTTGCGGCTACGGCGAAGTGCAGAGCTGGCGCGACCTGGCCGGCATCGAACGGGTCAGCGGAGGCCGCCGCGGTGCATGAGGGGCCTGGGGCGCGCACCCCTCGGGATGGACTTGTTAAAATGACCAGTCCTGATTCCGGAGCATGCATGCGCATCCTGTTCGCCTCCCTCGTCCTGCTCGCGCCACTGCACGGCGGCGCCGCTGCGGTGGTACCGCCCGCGCCGCCTGCCGTCACCCAGGATGCGTCCGCTGAGCAGTCACCCGTGCAGCCGTCCGTGCTGGCCGCCCGGCTCTACGAACGCGACTGGCAATGGCAGTTGCGCCATGCGCCCGAGAAGGCCACCGCCCTGGGCGAGCATCGCTACAACGCCTTCTTGAGCGACACCTCGCTGGCGGGACGCGTGGCCGCGCTCGAGCACGAGCGCGCCATGCTGGCGGCGGCGCAGAAGATCGACCGCGCGCTTCTGACTGGAGAAGACCAGGTATCGTACGACCTGTTCGTGGCCGACAAGGAGCGCCTGATCGCCGCCGGCGCCGCGCGTCCTTTCGATCCACTCCCGATCACGGCCTATGACGGCCTGCAGGTGCGGCTGCCGCGCCTGGTCGCGCAGATGCCGTTCGCGAACGACGCCGACTACCTCACCTATCTGGCGCGCCTGCAGGCGCTGCCGGCCCACGTCGACGGCCTGGTCGAGCAGCTGCGCGCCGGGAAGCAGGCCGGCTGGACGATCCCCAAGGCCGCCATCGCGCCGGTGCCGGACGCCTTGCGCGCGCTGCGCGAAAAAATCGCCGACGGGGCGCTCGGCGCGCCCTTCCAGCGCATCCCGGCGACCATCGCGCCCGAGGTGCGCGACCAGTTGCGCGCGGCCGGCAAGGCAGCCCTGGAACAGCAGGCGGCGCCCGCCCTGCGCAAGCTCGAGGACTTCCTGCGCCAGGACTACGTGCCGGCCGCACGCGACAGCATCGGCGCCGCGGCGCTGCCGGGCGGCGCGGCGTGGTACGCCCGGCTGGTAAGGGACAGCACCACCACTGCAATGACCCCGGCCCAAGTGCATGCGCTCGGCCAGCAAGAGGTGGCGCGCCTGCGCGCCGAGATCGAGGGCCTGATCCCGCGCACCGGCTTTCGCGGCGGCTTCGCCGAATTCATCGTCTTCGCGCGCAGCGACCGGCGCCTGTTCTTCGTCGACGCGGCGGCCCTGCTCGACCGCTACCGGCGCACGCTGGCGCTGGCCCAGGGACGGCTGGGCCGCGTCGCGACCGTCATTCCGGCGGCCGGCATCGCCGTCAAGCCGATGAGCGGCGATGGCGCCGGCCAGCCGGCCGCCTATTACGAGGCCGGCAGCGCGGCGCGCACCGCCGCGCTGGTGGTCGACACGGCGCGCCTGAACGCGCGCCCGATCTGGCAGGTCGACACCGTGGCCCTGCACGAGGGCGTGCCCGGCCACCACCTGCAGGTGGCGCGCGCCCAGGAACTCGAGCTGCCGGCGTTCCGGCGCAACGGCTGGTACGACGCCTACGGCGAAGGCTGGGCCACCTATGCCGAGAGCCTGGGCCCTGAACTCGGCCTGTTCCAGGATCCGTTCTCGCTGTTCGGGCACCTGAACGAAGAGATGTTCCGCGCCGCGCGCCTGGTGGTCGATACCGGCATCCATGCGCTCGGCTGGACGCGCCAGCAGGCGCTCGACTACCTGAACACGCATACCGCCAATCCGCCGGCCGACAACGTGGCCGAGGTCGACCGCTATATCGCGCGCCCGGGCCAGGCGCTGGGCTACAAGATCGGCCAGTTGCGCATCCTGGCGCTGCGCACCCAGGCGCGCGCCGCGCTGGGCCGGCAGTTCGACCTGCGCCGCTTCCACGACGCCCTGCTCGGCGGCGGCGCGCTGCCGCTGGCCGAACTGGAGCGCCGCATGGGCCGCTGGATCGCAGCAGAGAAGGATCCAGCGACGCGCGCCAATGCACCGCAGGCAGTGTCCAGGGCAAACGCCGACGGCGACGCCGCATTCAATGCCGCATCCGAACCGGTGTCGACCTGGGAACCCGCCTTCGAATTCGACTTCGTGCTCGACGGCGAACTGCCGCCGGGCTACGACCCCGGCCCGTCGCCCGATTTCGAGCCGCCGGCCGCGCCGGCGCCGGCGCCGGCCCGCAAATCCTTCAGCGCGCCGCACTGGCTTGAATGAGAGGGCGCCCGAACGCGCAGTCCGTTTTTCGGTTAATCTCTGCACCAACCGAACTGGCAGTATAAGAAAGGAAACACTGTGTCGAACCAATTCAACCGCCGCCTGGCACTGCTCGACGACGACGACCACCGCGCCCTGCTGGGCCAGGGCTTGCGCGGCATCGAGCGCGAAACCCTGCGGGTCGACGCGGCCGGCCAACTGGCGCGCACCCCGCATTCCCCGGCACTCGGTTCGGCCCTGACGCACCCGCACATCACGACCGACTACGCCGAGGCGCTGCTGGAATTCATCACGCCGGCCGAGCACGACATCGCGCTGGCGCTGCACCGCCTCGACGCGATCCACCGCTACGCCTATGCCAAGCTGGGCGAGGAGATGCTGTGGGGCGTGTCGATGCCGGGCGAACTGCCGCCCGAGGAAGATATCGAAATCGCCTGGTACGGCAAGTCGAATATCGGCATGCTCAAGCACGTGTACCGGCGCGGCCTGGCGCTGCGCTATGGCAAGGCGATGCAATGCATCGCCGGCATCCACTATAACTATTCGCTGCCGGAACAACTGTGGCAGCTGTTCGCGCAAGAAGAAGGGATCGCCGAGGAACGCCGCCATGCGCTGCGCGACTTCCAGTCGGAAAGCTATATCGCGATGATCCGCAACTTCCGCCGCTATTCCTGGCTGCTGATGTACCTGTTCGGCGCGACGCCTGCGCTCACCACCAGCTTCCTGCGCGGCCGTGAACACAACCTCGAAACGCTGTCCGACGACACCCTGTACCTGCCGTACGCGACCAGCCTGCGCATGAGCGACCTGGGTTACCAGAACGACGCCCAGTCCGGCCTGCGTCCGCACGAGAACAGCCTGGAAAGCTATGTCACGAGCCTGATGGATGCGGTCAACCGTCCCTACGAGCCCTATGCGAAACTGGGCACGCAGAAGGACGGCGAATGGATCCAGCTGTCGACCAATGTGCTGCAGATCGAGAACGAGTATTACTCGACGATCCGTCCCAAGCGCGTGATCCGCACCGGCGAGCGTCCGGTGCAAGCCCTGTGCAACCGCGGCGTGCAGTACATCGAGGTGCGCTGCCTCGACGTCGATCCGTTCGAGCCGGTGGGCATCGCCCTCGACACGGGCCGCTTCCTGGACGCCTTCCTGCTGTTCTGCGCACTCGAGGAAAGCCCCCTGATCAGCGCCCACGACAGCCAGCTGCACGCGCGTAACTTCGCGCGCACGGTCAAGGAAGGCCGCCGCCCCGACCTGACCCTGACCCGCGACGGTCTCGAAGTGCCGTTGAAGGAATGGGCGCTGGAACTGATCGAGCGCATCCGCCCGGTGGCCCAGCTGCTGGACGACGGGCACAACGAGGGCGACGTGCACCAGGCTTCGCTCGGCAAGCAGAAGGCGAAGATCGAGGATCCATCGCTGACCCCGTCGGCGCGGGTGCTGGAAGAAGTGCGCGCGCTCGGCTCGGCCGCGGCCTTCGGCCTGCAGCAGAGCCGCCTGCATGCGGCCACCTTCCGCGACAGCCCCCTGATGCCGGCCGAGGAAGCGCTGTTCGACGAGATGGCGGCCGGCTCGCACGCCGAGCAGGCGAGCATCGAAGCGATGGACACCGGCAGCTTCGACGACTTTGTTGCGGCGTACAACAGCAGTAAGCTATGCTCCAACAACTGAGGTAGCCGCCAGTCGCGGCGCCCGCTCGAATCCGCAGCCGCGAGGACCACTTGCTCACGTTTTACAACGAACACCATGCCCAGCATGACGGCCGCGGCCACGTCGAGCTCGATCGCGGCGAGCTGGCGCCCTGTTCGGAAAAACCCGAGCGCGTCGCCATCGTCCTGAAGGAATGCGAGCGGCGCGGCCTGGGCGCCATCGTCACGCCGCACGGCGTGCCGCTCATGACGCTCGAGCGGGTGCACAGCCCGCGCTACCTGCACTTCTTGCGCAATGCCTGGAGCGAGTGGATCGGTCTCGATCCGCGCCATGTCGGCAAGGATGCCTTGCCAAGAGTATGGCCGGTGCGCACCCTGCGCTCCGATATCGAGCCGGACGATTTTGGCGCGCGCCTCGGCCTGTATTCGATGGACGCCGGCACGCCGCTCACGAGCGGCACCTGGATCGCGGCCAAGACCGGCGCCGACTGCGCCGTCAACGCGGCCCATGCCCTGCAGCGCGGCGAGCGCGGCACCTTCGCGCTCACGCGCCCGCCCGGCCACCATGCCGGCAGCGATTTCTTCGGCGGCGCCTGCTTTTTGAACAATGCCGCGCTGGCGGCCCAGCACCTGCTGGACGACGGCCTGGAGCGCGTGGCCATCCTCGACCTCGATTACCACCACGGCAACGGCACCCAGGGCATTTTTTATCACCGCAACGACGTGCTGTTCGTCTCGATCCACGCCGACCCGCGCGTCGCCTATCCGTTCTACCTCGGTCATGCCGACGAGACCGGCAGCGGCGCCGGCCTTGGCTACAACACGAACATCCCGCTGGCGCCCGGCTGCGGCAGCGGCGCCTGGTTCGCAGCGCTGGAAACCGCCTGCCTCAAGATCGCCATGGCCCGGCCGCAGGCGCTGGTGGTTTCGCTCGGCGTCGATACGGCCGCGCAAGGACAGGATCCGCGCTTCGGGCTGCAGGGCGGCGACTTCCTGCGCATCGGCGAACGCATCGCCCACCTCGGCCTGCCGACGGCCTTCGTGTTCGAGGGCGGCAAGGCCGGTCCCGAGCTCGGCATCCATACGGTCAACGTGCTGGAAGGTTACGAGACCGCCGCCGAATAAGCATCCGCCACAAACTTCACAACCATCGCTTCGCATCCATGACCACTCCTAGCCTGATCGACTGGCAATTCTCGCGCTTCGCCGACCTCTCTCCGTTCGACCTCCATGAAGTGCTGGCCCAGCGCCAGAACGTCTTCATCCTCGAGCAGACCTGCCTGTATCCCGACATCGACTGCCAGGACCTCGAGGCCCACCACCTGCTGGGCTGGCGCACCGTCGACGGCACGCGCAGCCTGGCCGCCTACCTGCGCGTGCTGGCCCCGGGCGCCAAATACGACGAGATGTCGATCGGCCGCGTGATCACCACCCCGGCCGCGCGCGGCACCGGCGCCGGCCGCGCCCTGATCGGCGAAGGCATCCGCCAGGCCGAGGCGCTGTATCCGGGCCACCGCATCCGCATCGGCGCCCAGCAATACCTGGAGCGCTTCTACGGCAGCTTCGGCTTCGAGACCGTTTCGGAACCGTATGACGAAGACGGCATCATGCACATCGATATGCTGCGCTAAGGACCTGTTTCGTTAGTCGCAGCGGCGCGGCCGCAGGCCCGCTTCGCGCTCTTTTTTCGCCTCGCGATCGCACTCGATCTTGCGCACCATCTCGAGGCTGTCCTTGCTGTTCTGGGTCGAGATGCGCTGGCGCTCGAGCGCATTGAGCTTCTCGTTATCGCGCCGGGTTTGCTGCGAGAGCATGCACTCGGTGTATTCGCGCGAGCCCTGGCGCGCGCCGAAATCCGCGCAGGTGCCGGTGTCCTCGGCAAGGTGAAGCGCGCGCCGCTGCTCCGGTGACTGGCATGCCGCCAGGCCCACACCGAGCACGGCCACGAGGCCCAGCATCATGAGGCGGCGGCAAGCCGCGCTGATAGTTGGTCGATTCATCTTGTTCTCCTGTCTGACATCCGGTGGCCGGCCGCGTGGCCGGAGGCGACAACGTCGCCATGCAGGACAGTAGAACAGCGCGGGATTGCGGGATCATGGAGTGCCAGGTGAAACCGGCCGCACCGGCGCCAGGACGACGCGCGCAATCGTGCCGCCACCGGGCGCGCCGAGGATGGCCACGTGGCCGCCGTGGCGTTCGACCACCTGCTGCACCAGGTGCAGGCCAAGGCCGCTGCCGGCCGATCGCGGCCGCAGGCGGTGGAACGGTTCGAACACGCGCTCGCGCTCTTCCGGCGGGATGCCCGGCCCGTCGTCCTCGACCTCGAACCCCGCGCCCTGCACGCGCACGACCACGTGGCGCCCGCCATGTTCGATCGCGTTCTGCACCAGGTTCGTCGCCACCCGCTCGATCGCCCCGGCGTCACCCCTCACCAACCGCACCGGCTGCGCCGCGTCGACCTCGACCGCGATCGAGCGGTCGGCGGCGATCAGGAGCGGCGCCAGGTCGCCGGCCACGCGCCGCACCAGCGCGGCCAGGTCGATCTCTTCGTCGCACCGCGCCGCATCCAGGCGCTGCAGGTCGAGCATCTGTTCGGCCAGGTTGGCGAGCCGCTCGACATCGCTCGCGAGCCGGCGCGTGTCGGGGTCGCTGGAGGCGTCGACCTTGACCCGCAGGATCGCGATCGGCGTGCGCAATTCATGGGCGGCGGAGGCGATGAAGCGCCGCTGCCGCTCGTATCCCTCGTCGAGTCGGCCGAGCGCATCGTTCACCGCCCGCACCAGCGGCGCGATCTCGCTCGGCACCTGCGCTTCGCTGAGCCGCACGCCGCGCCGGTCGACGTCGATACTTTCCGCCTCGGCCGCGATCCTGGCGACGCCGGCCAGCGAACGCCTGACGATCCAGGGGATGGCGACCAGCGACATCAGCACCATCAGCAGAAAGATCGGCAGCGCGGCGACGTTGGACGCCGCCAGGACGGTAAAGCCCACCTGCGTCAGCTTGCCATGCCCGAGGATCGTCACCGGACCGGCGGGCGACTCTTCGCGGCGGATCACGGCGCTCAGCGCATGCGGCGCGAAGCGGTCGCGCACGTGGCCGTAGGAGAGGTTGCGCAGCAGGCTGGTGGCCGCTGCATACTGCGCCGGCACCTGCCCGAAGCTGAGGCGGCGGCCATGGTCGTCCTCGGCCACGAACCACAGGTTCGGCGTCTCGGCGCGCAGCGCGGCCAGTTGCTCGGTCATGCGCAGCGCCAGGGCGCCATCGTCCGCGCGCACGATGGCGGCGGCGATGACGGGCGTGATCCGCTCGTCGGTATACGGCCCGCCGCTATCGGCGCGCAGCGCCAGCGCGACGAGGAGTGGAAAGCAGATGAACAGGATGGCGAACTGGAACAGCAGCGGCTGGACGATCAGCGGCCGCTTGAGCGAGGGCGGCCTGCGGCTCACGGCCGCGCCTGCAGCAGGTAGCCGACGCCCTTGATGGCGTGGATCTCGATGCCGGCATCGACGGCGGCCAGCTTGCGGCGCAGGCGCGAGATATGGGAGTCGAGCGTGTTCGACTGGATGGCGTCGTCGAAGCCATACACGGCCTGTTCGAGCGATTCGCGCAGCACGGTGCGCCCGCGCCGCTTGACGAGCGTCGCCAGCACCCGCAGTTCGCGCCGCGCCAGGTCCAGCCGCACACCCGCCACGCTCGCCTCGTCGTTGGCGACATCGAACACGAGCGCGCCGACGTGGATTTCCTCGAGACCGAGTTCGGCGGGACGGCGCCGCACCGCGCGGATGCGCGCGAACAGTTCTTCGAGCGCGAACGGCTTGACGAGGTAGTCGTCCGCGCCCTCGTCGAGGCCGGCGACGCGGTCGGTGACTTCGCCGCGCGCGGTCAGCATGATGACGGGCAGGCCGGGATTGCCGGCGCGCAGCAGCGGCAGCAGGGACAGGCCATCGCCGTCGGGTAAGGTTCGGTCGAGCAGGACCAGGTCGTAGGCATTCATGCGGCTGGCCTCGCGCGCCAGCGCCAGCCGGTCGGCATGGTCGACGACGTATTTTTCGCGCTCCAGCGCGCCGCGCACCGTGTCGGCGAATTCGGTTTCGTCCTCTACCAGCAGAATTCTCATCGGGGCATCTTCCATGGACAGGTGGCTTGGCGGCATGCTGCGCGCGCGAATGAGCATACCTGCCGCGCATTGCGGCAACATGGCGCCCTCCTGTTCAGGTCCGGATGTGTGCGCTTGCTCCCTTCCAAAGATACACCACTGCCCGCCTGTCGCCCCTGCCGACGGCGCGCCCCTTCACATGACCCCAGCTCAGCAGCCGCACGGCGGCGGATCGAGCCGCACGTACAGGCAATCTTCCTGATTGCAGGCCTGCGCCAGGATCTGGCGCGCATCGTTGATGTCGGTCGCGCTGACGAGGATCCAGCCCGCGGGCAGCGCGGACAGCTCGTTCAGGTCGCGCATGACGCCTTTTTCGTACAGGAAGGCGTGCGACGCCGGCCCCTCGGGCGTGATGGCGGTCGAGGAACCCACCACCGAGGCGGCATTGTTCAGGCCCCAGGCAATGCCGTAGTTGCCGCCCAGCGAACCCAGGCTGGTCATGACCCCGCCCGCGTACAGGAAGGGCAGTTCCATGAAGTAGCTGCCGTCGACGACGATGCCGGTATCGGCGATGCCGACCACCTCGCCGGCATCGTTGATGTCGTAGGCGCTGCTGTTCTTGCCGCCCAGCGTGCCCAGGCTGCGCATGATCTGGTCGCGGTAGACGTAGGCAAGATAGTGCGGCACCGGAAAGGCGTCACCCGTGACCGAGGCGGTGCCGGTCACGGCGCCGTGCCGGTTGATCGCGGCGGAGCCGCCCCAGGTGCCGCCGAACGTGGGAATGATGCGCGTGATGCCGTTGGCGACGACGAAGCCGCGGCCACGCTCACCGACCCCGAAGGCGGCATTGCCGGACACGGCGCCGCTGTCGCTCAATCCGCTCGCCGAGTTGAAGCCCACCAGCACCCCGCGCCCGGCATTGCGCAGGCCGGCCGGCGAGAACACGTGTGCGGCGTCGACGTAGACCCCGGCCAGGTGGCCGTGGCCGTTGATGGCGGCGGCGCTCGAGCCCGGCGCCAGCGCGCCGTAATCGCGCACGACGGCGCCATCCCACACGGCGGCGGCGCCGTTCGCGCCCGCCACATGGCCACGGCTGTTGATGGCATAGGCGGAGAACCCGGCCGGCAGGAAAGTGGCCCGGAACAGGCCCGGCTTGCCCTGCGCCGCCTCGACCGCGGGTGCGGCTGCTGCCGGCGTGGACGCCAGCGGCGCCGTCAGCGTACCCACCAGGAGCGCCGGCGCCATCCAGTGCAAGCGCGTGCGCAGGCGTTGGCGCCGGCGCGCATGCCAGCCCAGCAGCGCCAGCCCGGTCCCCAGCATTGCCCAGCTGCCCGGCTCGGGCACCGCCGCGACCAGGTCGAGCCGCACCGCACGGCAGTCGCCCAGCCCATTGCAGGCCTGGGCCAGGATCTGGCCGGCATCGTTGACGTCGAGCGCGTTCACCAGCTGCCAGTCGCCGCGCTCGCCCACCAGCGCGTTGAGGTCGAGCATGCCGCCAGGCCCATAGATGAAGGCGTGGTAGTCGAAGCCGCCCACGCTGCCGATGCCGGACAGGCCCACCACCACCCCGGCATTGTTGAGCGCATTGGCGCGCCCCGACACGCCGCCCAGCGTGCCGAGATCGATCATGCGATTCTCGTCGGGCGAGAACAGGAAGGGCCGCTCGCTGAAATTGTCGTCGAGCCCGGACCAGCCGGCGACGAAGCCGGCGTCGTTGATGTCGTTCGCTTCGCTGAACCAGCCGCCCAGCGAGCCGAGGTCGTGCTGGACGCCGTCGCGGTAGACCGAGGCGGTGCGGCGCGGATCGCCCCAGTCGTCGCCATCGCCGGCGCGGCTGGCGAAGCCCGCGATGTGGCCGCTGGCATTGATCGCGTTGGCCACGCTGATCGTGCCGCCGAAGCTGCCCAGCTGAGTGACGGCGCCCGACTGGTACAGGAAGGCGTAGGTCTCGGAAAAGCCGACGGCGCCGAAGCCGGCCACCTGGCCGGCGTCGTTGATGGCGGTGGCCCAGGTGCCGTAGGCCGGCGGCACGTTGAAGACCGAGAACGCGCCGCCGGCATACACGAAGGCATCGCTGCCGACGCGGCCGACGATGGAGCCGCCGTTATTGATCGCCAGGCCTTCGCTGCCGGGCAACAACGTCCCCAGATACGTGGTGCCGCCCGTCGACCACACTGCCGCCCCGCCCTGCGCGGTGCCGACCACCCGCCCGGCGCCGTCGAGGCCGGCGGCGGTGAAATCCTGCGGCAGCCAGGTCATGCGGTACAGCGGCGCCGCAATGGCCAGGCCCGGCAACACCAATATGGCCAGCAACAATTTACTTAAGAAATGTTTGCGCAGGGACATGATCGATCCTTCCGGAGGCCGGGGAATCTCAACGATGTCGCAAACAAAGCGGAGGCATTCTGAGCCAGCGCAGGCGCGCGCGCGTCATGAGGCGGCCAGGCGGCCGGCCCCGAGCAGGACCACCGCGGCGGCCAGCAGCAGCCAGGCGGGCGGGTCGGCGGCGAGAACGGGATCGACGACGACGCAGGCCGGTAAGGCCGGCGCCTGCGTGGTGGACGCGGAGGCGGGGCAGCCGGGCAGCAGGCAGACGGCAAAGTAGAAAGAAGGACGCATGATCGGCTCGGCCTGAAAAGCCCCGAGCATCGCCCGCCGCCGTCCCGTGGACCGTGCGCCAGGTCAGCCGTACGCGCAAAAAAAGACCGGGGCATGCCCCGGTCCGGTATGTCATTGACGCCAGGCTGGCCGGCTTACTCGACCTTGGTCAGGGTGATTTCATACACCAGGCCCGAGTTCGGCGGAACCGGACCGTTGCCATTCGCGCCGTAGGCCTGGTTGGCCGGGATCAGGACGGTGCGCTTGCCGCCGACCTTCATGCCGATCACGCCCTGGTCGTAGCCGGGAATGACGGTGCCGCTGCCGACGACGTAAGGACGCAGATTGCCCGATTCCAGACGCGTGCCCTTGAAGTCGGCGACCTTGTCGTTGTACAGCCACAGCGTGTACTGGGTGGTCACCGTCTTGCCGGTCACCGCCTCGGCGCCGGTACCCACCGTGTTGTCGGTCTTGGTCAGGGCCGCGGGGCTGCTGACGACAGGCTTGTCGTCGTCGCTGCCGCCCCCGCCGCAGGCGGTCAGGGCGAGCATGGCGGCGAAGGCCGCGATCAGGGGGAACTTCAGTTTCATGGGTGTCCTCGACTGGGAAAGGCAAACAAAGTTTGTGTAACGAAACTTCGTACCTTATCGAATCAGTCGCATGAAACTGTCCGTAATTTGTCTAATAATTGTAGTTTAGCAATGGAGCGCCGAAGCGAAACTGACGCTTTGACGCAACACCTGCCTCAGGCAGCCACGACGGCATAATCCCGTTTCAGCTGATCGATCTTCGCGAGCAGGCGTTCCAGCGCCACGCCCTGCAGGCGCTCGTCGCTCAGGTAGGACTCGCCGCTGCCGGCCAGTTTCGACAGCGCGCCGACGACGGCATCCTCGACCTGGCGCACGTTCTTCGCCGGTGGCGGGGGGGTCCAGTCGCCTTTCCAGATGCCCACGCCGCGCAGGCCGCGCTTGACGTTTGCCGCCAGGCGGTCACGCGGGCCGAGCGTCTTGTCGATGTCCCACACGCTTGGCAGGGTCTGGGCGCGGTAAGGCACTGACATCGACTGGCACCAGTCCTCCCACTTGAATCCCAGGATGTGTTCGTAGCATTGCACCGGAATCCAGGGAACCCGATAGGCATCCGCCACGATCGCCGCATGCATGGCCTCGGCGATGACCAGTTTGGCGCCGCGGATCTTCGTCAGCACTTCGTGCATGTCGGCCTCGGGGTCGAGGAAGGTAATGCCCGCCTTGGCGCAGAACGGGGCCCAGTCGGCATTGAGCATGCTGGAATGGTGCGGCATGAAGACGACCTCGCCCGTGGGCGCCACTGGCTGGTTGACGACCCGGGTCAGCAGCAGCGCGGGATCGGTGATCGCCACCTGCTTGTCGAGCCCCAGTGCGGCGGCGGTCAGCGGCCCGCGCACGCAGTAGAATTTCCACTTGTCGTCCACCTGCGCCGCCTTGTTATAGCCGACGCCCGATCCGAACACGAGCTTCTGCGGCTCGGCCGGCACCCGCGAATTGATCAGGGTGCCCATTCCTACCAGGAGTGTGGAATCGTCTTCGTCCACGAGTTCGGGGATCAGCGCATCCCAGATCACGGGATTGAGTTTGTCGCCGAAATTATTGCCTCGATAGTAGTAAAGCTTCATGTCTCGCCAGTGGAATGGAATGATCGGTCCGGACGTCCTGCCGTACGGTCGTGCTCAAAAATTGCTTATTAATCAATAGTTCCCGATTATAAGATAGTTTGCTGCAATTTCCTTTGCGCACGTCTCCGGTGCGCGGGTCGGCCAGGCGATCAGCCTAGATCTCGATCTGCGTGCCCAGCTCGATCACCCGGTTGCTGCGGATCTGGTAATAGTCGGCCGCGCTGCGCGCATTGCGCGACAGCGCCACGTACAGGTGCTCGCGCCATGGCGCCATGCCGCCGCCCGGGGCCGAGATCACGGTCTGGCGCGCGATGAAGAACGAGGTCTCCATCATCTCGAACGACAGGCCGAGCGCGCCGCAGCGGTCGAGGATGTCCGGAATGTCGGGCTCGTCCTTGAAACCATAATGGATGTTGAGCTGGTAGCAGTTGTGGCCCAGGTCGACGATATCGATCTGTTCCTCGAACGGCACCCACGGTTCCTCGCGCATGTGCACGGTCAGGAACACCACCCGCTCGTGCAGCACCTTGTTGTGCGACAGGTTGTGCAACATCGCGTGCGGCACGCCGTCGCTTTCGCCGCGCAGGAAGATGGCGGTGCCCGGCACCCGCGTCGGCGGCGCCACGAACAGCGACTCCATGAAGGCTTCCAGCGGGATCGCGTGCTTCTGCAGGTTCTCGAACACCAGCCCGCGGCCACGCTTCCAGGTCAGCATCAGGGTCAGCAGCACGCCGCCCATCAGCAGCGGGAACCAGCCGCCATGGAAGATCTTGGTGGTGGTGGCTGCGAACAACATGATATCGATCGCTAGGAAGAAGCCGGTCGCAGCCAGGCAGACCCACAGCGGCAGGCGCCAGCGATAGCGGGTCACGAAGAAGGTGAGCACGGTGGTCATCATCATGGTGGCCGTGACCGCGATGCCGTAGGCGCCGGCCAGCTCGTCCGACGAACCGAAACCGACCACGGCGATCAGCACCACCGCCAGTTGCAGCCAGTTGACGGCCGGGATATAGATTTGCCCGATCTCGCTTTCCGAGGTGTGCAGGATGCGCATGCGCGGCAGCAGGCCGAGCGCGATCGCCTGCTTGGTCATCGAATAGGTGCCGCTGATCGTCGCTTGCGAGGCGATCACGGCCGCCATGGTCGACAGGATCACCAGCGGGATCACGCTCCAGGTGCCGAGCTGGTGGTAGAACGGGTTTTCCACCGCGCCGGGATCGGCGATCAAGAGGCCGCCCTGGCCCAGGTAGTTCAGGGTCAGCGCCGGATAGGCGATCAGGAACCAGGCCATGCGGATCGGCTTGGCGCCGAAGTGGCCCATGTCGGCATACAGCGCCTCGGCGCCGGTGATCGCCAGCACCACCGCGCCCAGCGCGATGAAGGCCAGCAATTTATTGTCCATCATGAAGTGGGCCGCATGCCAGGGATTGAGCGCGTTCAGGATCTCGGGCGACTGGACGATGTTGACGATGCCCATCGCGGCCAGGGCTAGGAACCACACCAGCATCACGGGGCCGAAGAAGCGGCCGATGCCGGCCGTTCCATGGCGCTGCACGCTGTACAGGGCCACCAGCACCACCACCGCCAGCGGCACCACATAGTGCGACATGCCGGGCGCCGCCACCTCCAGGCCCTCGATCGCGCCGAGCACCGAGATCGCCGGCGTGATCACGCTGTCGCCGTAGAACATGGTGGCGCCGATGACGCCGATGGCCAGCAGCGGGAAGCTCCAGCGCGAGTTGCGCGCCACCGAGTTGGTCGCCAGCGCCATCAGGGCCATGATGCCGCCCTCGCCGCGGTTGTGCGCGCGCAGCACCAGGGTCACGTACTTGAGCGAGACGATGACCGTCAGCGCCCAAAAGATCAGGGAGATGACGCCGAGGATATTGGGGGTGTTCAGGGGCAGGCCGTGGGTGTCGTCGAACACCGCGCGCAGCGTGTAGAGGGGGCTGGTGCCGATGTCGCCGTAGACGATGCCGACCGCGGCCAGGGTGAGTGCCGCCAGGCTGCTTTTCTTGCTATCTGATGTCAAGATTACACCATCGCTTTTGTATTGGTGCGGCGCACCATAAAATAGTGGGTGGAAAAAAGCAAGAATATTTCGTGGTGCATCATACACCCGTGCAAAAAGAGGCACGCTCCAGCAGCCGTGTACGTATTCAGGGATAATGTCATCCCTGCAATCCAGCTCCCATTCCCATGCGTTCCGGCATCATTTACGCGGCCCTGGCCTTCCTCTGCTGGGGCCTGTTCCCCATTTATTTTCACGCGCTGGACGGCGTGCCGCCGCTGCAGATCCTGGCGCACCGCATGCTGTGGTCGCTCGGTTTCCTGCTGATCGTGCTGGTGCTGCGGCGCCAGTGGAAATGGCTGAACGTGGTGCGCCAGCCGCGGGTATTCTTCAGCTTCGTGCTGTCGGCCGTGCTGCTCAGCGCCAACTGGCTGGTGTACATCTGGTCGGTCACCAACCACCACGTGATCGAAGCCAGCCTCGGCTATTTCATCAATCCGCTGGTCAATATCATGCTGGGCTACCTGATCCTGAAGGAGCGCCTGCGCAGCGTCCAGTGGGTGGCGATCGCGATTGCCGCGCTGGGCGTGGCCTGGCTGACCTGGCAGGCCGGCACGGTGCCCTGGATCGCCCTGTTCCTTGCGTTCTCCTTCGGCAGCTACGGCCTGCTGCGCAAGACGGCGGCGCTCGGCGCGCTCGAGGGACTGTCGTTCGAGACCATCGTGCTGTTCCCGCTGGCGGCGGCCTACGTCATCTGGCTGACGGTGCAGGGCCAGAACGTGTTCATCAATACCGACTCCGACACCATCCGCGTGCTGCTGGTGATGGCCGGCCCGCTCACCGCGATCCCGCTGCTGCTGTTCGCCAGCGGCGCGCGCAAGATCCCGCTGTCGATCCTGGGGCTGCTGCAATACCTGTCGCCGACCCTGCAATTCCTGCTCGGCGTGTGGCTGTTCAAGGAAGCGTTTACCGCCGACCGCCTGGTCGGCTTCGCGCTGATCTGGAGCGCGCTGATCCTGTTCGCCGGCGAAGGCCTGCTGCGCCGGCCGCCTGCGCCTGCCAAAACCTGATCGCGCGCAGCACCCGCACGGGATTTCCAGGCGTCGGCCAAGAAATCCTGTGTCGGGCGCGGGTTCTGTCGTATCCTGTGCACCTTAAACAACACCAGAGTCAAAGCATGGCCAATTACGTCTATACGATGAACCGCGTGGGCAAGATCGTCCCGCCGAAACGTCAAATTCTCAAGGACATCTCGCTGTCCTTCTTCCCAGGCGCCAAGATCGGCGTGCTGGGCCTGAACGGCTCGGGCAAGTCGACCCTGCTCAAGATCATGGCCGGCATCGATACCGACATCCAGGGCGAAGCACGCCCGATGCCGGGCCTGAATATCGGCTACCTGCCGCAGGAACCGCAGCTCGATCCCGAAAAAACCGTGCGCCAGGAAGTCGAATCCGGCCTGGGCGAAGCCTTCGAGGCGCAAGCCAAGCTGGAAGCCGTGTACGCCGCCTATGCCGAAGAAGACGCCGACTTCGACGCCCTGGCCAAGGAACAGGAACGCCTGGAAGCGATCATCTCGGCCTCCGACGGCGGCAACCTGAACCTGCAGCTGGAAATGGCCGCCGACGCGCTGCGCCTGCCGCCATGGGACGCGAAGATCGGCGTGCTGTCGGGCGGCGAGAAGCGCCGCGTGGCGCTGTGCAAGCTGCTGCTGTCGAAGCCCGACATGCTGCTGCTCGATGAACCGACCAACCACCTGGACGCCGAATCGGTCGAGTGGCTGGAGCAATTCCTGCTGCGCTTCCCGGGCACCGTGGTCGGCATCACCCACGATCGCTACTTCCTCGACAACGCCGCCGAATGGATCCTGGAACTGGACCGCGGCCATGGCATCCCATGGAAGGGCAATTATTCGTCGTGGCTGGATCAGAAACAGGCCCGCCTGAAGCAGGAAGAATCGACCGAATCGGCGCGCCAGAAGGCGCTGCAGAAAGAACTCGAGTGGTCGCGCCAGAATCCGAAGGCGCGCCAGGCCAAGTCGAAGGCCCGTCTGGCCCGCTTCAACGAACTGTCCGAATTCGAATATCAGAAGCGCAACGAGACGCAAGAGATCTTCATTCCCGTGGCCGAACGCCTGGGCAATGAAGTCATCGAATTCAAGAACGTCTCGAAAGCCTTTGGCGACCGCCTGCTGATCGACAATCTGTCGTTCACCGTGCCGCCAGGCGCCATCGTCGGCATCATCGGCCCCAACGGCGCCGGTAAGTCGACCCTGTTCAAGATGATCGCCGGCAAAGAACAGCCAGACAGCGGCGAAGTCGCAATCGGCAAGACCGCCCACGTGTCGCTGGTCGACCAGCACCGCGACGAGCTGGCCAACAGCAAGACCGTGTTCGAAGACGTCTCGGGCGGCGCCGACATGCTCAGCGTGGGCCGCTTCGAAATGCCGTCGCGCGCCTACCTGGGCCGCTTCAACTTCAAAGGTTCCGACCAGCAAAAGGTCGTGGGCAACCTGTCGGGCGGTGAACGCGGCCGTCTGCACCTGGCCAAGACCCTGCTGCAAGGCGGCAACGTCCTGCTGCTGGATGAACCGTCGAACGACCTGGACGTCGAAACCCTGCGCGCGCTGGAAGACGCACTGCTCGAGTTCGCCGGCAGCGTGATGGTGATCTCCCACGATCGCTGGTTCCTGGATCGCATCGCGACCCACATCCTGGCCTTCGAAGGCGACTCGCAAGTCACCTTCTTCGATGGCAACTATCAGGAATACGAAGCCGACAAGAAGAAACGCCTGGGCGAAGAAGGCGCCAAGCCGAAGCGTATCCGCTACAAGCCGCTGACCACCTGATCCCTGGGCAGAATGCAAGCGCTTGTTTCGTAAGGGAAAGCCCGCGTCCGCGGGCTTTTTTTATTAGCGGAAACGGAACGGGGTTGGTGTGCAAGATGTGTGACACTCTTGCGGATGAGGACTCCCGGAAGCCTGTCGACCGCAGCCGCTTCGTGCGCGCGGTGGCGGCCAGACCATGCTTAGCTACCCCAATAGTTACCGCGATAACCGCGTCCCCGGCGGGACCTTCTTTTTCACGGTGCGCCTGCTCGACCGCGGCAGTCACCTGTTGACCGAACATATCTCCGCGTTCGGCGAAGCCATACGGCTGGCGCGGGCGCGCCGTCCTTTCCACGTCGATGCCTGGGCAGTCCTGCCCGATCATGCCCATGCGATCTGGACCCTGCCACCGGGCGACCACGACTGTTCCAGCCGCTGGCGCACCGTCAAGATCGCGTTTTCGAAGGCATTGCGCAAGACCGGGCAGTCCGGGGTGGACGATGGCGCGCTCTGGGAACGCCACTACCGCCACTACCGGGTCGGTCAGGACGACGATTATGCGGCCCTGGTCGACTACGTCCACACCGACGCCGTGCGCCACGGCCACTGCCGCGAGCCGCGCGACTGGCCGTGGTCGTCGCTGCACCGCTTCATTTCGGCCGGACATGCGGCGCCCGAACCGGCGATCATCGTGCCGCCGTGGGTGCAGCGGCCACAGGGTCTGGCGCTGGCGCGGCTATGAATGCCTCCTGCGCACGATTCGTTTGAATTTTCGCACCGATAACAAAAAAGGCCCCGCAGGGCCTTTTTCGTTCACTACACGCTCTGCTTAGAACGAGTACTTCGCGCCGATGGTCAGTGCGTTTGGACGCACGCCGAAGTCGCGAGTGCCGCCGAAGCGTTCGTATTCGGCGATCACTGCCACGTCCTGGTTGATGTTGTACTGCACACCCAGGGCGCCGTAGGCGTTGTTGTCGCTGTCGCGACGGTTCAGCGAGGCGTTGACCGCTGCCAGTTCGTTCACGTCATGCGACACGCCCAGCTTGGCGTAGCCGACCAGCTTCTCGGTCAGCGGCGAGCTGAACTTGGCGGCGACGTAGGTCGAACGGCCATCGACCTGACCGCTGGCAGCCACTGGGCCCAGGGTGTAGTAGATGTCGGCGCTGCGGTAGTCGGTGTGGCCGACTTCGACTGCCCAGTTCGGAGTGAACTCGTAGCCGCCGAACAGCTTGGCCGATGCCTTGATGGTATCGATGTCGGCGCTGGTTGCACCTGGGACGCGCGATTCATAATCGGTGGCCACCGCACCGACGCCAACATAGGCGCGTGGGGTGAATTCTTGTGCCTGGACAGCCGAGACAGCGGCGGTGGTAGCGAGCAGTGCAACGATCAGCTTTTTCATCTCAATTCCTCTTCTTGTTCATCTGGCTCGCGATTCCCAACGAATCGCGATGTGATCAAGATAGCACTGGCGACAGAGCAAGTCCGTGCCGATTCCGTAAGAACTGTAAGAAAGTGTAACTTAATGACCGGCCGGTTATTAATATTTCCGAGTGGATCGATGGGGTTGCACGCAGTTTAGACGATTTTCCTGAAAGTTAGGTTTACCCGCGCTTGTAACGTGCGTGTCATCTTATTGATGCCATGCAACCAATATTTCTGGGTTTCACCGCGCATCAGCAAGAGGCTGCCGTCGGTCAATTCCAGTCGGACAGTCTTTTTGTTGTATTTATGCTTCAGGATGAAGGTGCGGGCGGCGCCAAGGCTGAGCGAAGCGATGGCAGGTTGCGGTCCCAGTTCCGGCTCGTCGTCGCTGTGCATGCCCATGCTGTCGCGCTCGTTACGGTAGAGATTCAGCAGGACGCTGTTGAAGCTGTGCCCGGTCGCCGTCTCGACCGCCGTGCGCAGGGTGTCGAGCAGCGGTGTGAACGGCGCCGGCTGCAAGCGCAGGCCGGAATAGGTGTAGGCCGCGTCGCCATACCAGGCGCTCAGGCGCGGCTGCAGGTGACGCTTGCCGTACACCACCACCGTTTCTTCGCGCCAGTCGGTTTCACGCAGCAGGCGCGCCATGACCTCGGCATTGGTCCAGGGCAGCGGGAGTTGGGGCATCCAGGCGAGATCGCCGTCTTCGAGCGGGATCGGACTCAGCAAGGAGTCGTCGGCAAATAAATCCATGGTCAAACCATACGCAAAATTGACGGCTATGATGGTGTACTTTCCACCACACCGTATTCTCGCATGGACAAACGCCATTTCCTCGGCGCCGCAGTATTGGCTGGCGCAGCGCCGGCCTTCGCCGGCCGCAGCACGGGTACGGCTGCGGCTCCGGCCGCAGGGCCCACACTGCTGACCATCACCGGCGCCATCACGCGCAGCAACCGCGGCGCCCTCGATCCAGCACTCGACCAGATGATGGCCAAGCAAAAGCTGGCGTTCGACCGCGCCTATGCCCTCGATTTCGCAGCCCTGGCCGCCCTGCCGGCGCGCACCATCCGTCCGACGCTGGAATACGACGGCAAACCGCATACCCTGCGCGGACCGCTGCTGGCCGACGTGCTGGCCCAGGCCGGCGCCAAGCCGCGCGATGCCGCCAAGGTGCTGATGCGGGCGGTCGACGGCTATGCCGCCGTGCTGGAAATGCGACAGTTACGAGCGTGGAATTTCATTGTCGCCACCCACCTGGATGGAAAACCGATGCCGCTGGGTGGGCTGGGGCCGCTATGGGCCGTGTATGACGCCGACCGGGTGCCGGAAATGGCGGCGCTCCCGGTGGCGCAGCGTTTCGGCGCCTGCCCATGGGCCTTGTATCACCTGGAAGCGATGGCCTGACCCATATTCAGGCGGCCGGCGCAGGCTTCAGGCGTAGGCTTCCGCCAGGCTCATCACGCGCGGCGCCACCTTGATGCCGACATTGCCGAACAGGGCGTCGATGGCGGCCAGGTTGGCGCTGCATTCATCCGCCTTCCAGCCCTTGAACATATCGGTGCCGTCCTTCTGGAAATGCAGGTCGAGCACCTTGCCCTTGTCGCGGTGCACATAGTTCTGCTGATGGACGTTCTGGAAACCCAGTTCGGCCAGGCCGGCAAGCACGGTGTGCGGCGGATTTTCCGGGTCGGTGGCCAGGAAGACGCCAAAAGTCTTGCCTGGCGGCTTGGCTGCGACGTCGACCTCATAGATCCCTGGCGCCTTGGTAACACTCGTGCTCTTCAGAAACAACATATTGTTCTCCTGGCGCGCCAGTGACCGTCAGGACAGGACGCGCGATGCTAATTAGTAGTAGTCCTCAAGCATATTTCCATACGGGAACTTTGTCGATCTTTGTATTCGCTTTTTTCGCTTTAGCGCATTAATAAGCCGAAAACTGTGGCGCCGATTAACGCGGCGCAAGCCAGCATGCCCAAAATGAAGCCCGCTTCGCGCTTTGCCGGGTCGCGGTAATAGCCGACCGCATACAGGATGCGGCCCAGGCACCACAGCAGGCCGCCAGCCGCCGCCCACAGGTCGCCCAGGAAGGTGGCGCACAGCCACAAGGGCACCAGCACCAGCGGCAGCATCTCCAGGGTGTTCATCTGAACACGGTGGGCGCGCTGGAAAGCCTCGGGACCATCCATCGATGGCGCCGGCACCTTGTAGCGCACGCGGGCATAGCCGGCGACGCCCCAGGTCCAGAAATACACACCGAGGACGGCCAGGGTGGCCCAGGCGGTAAAGAACATTGCGTTTTCCTTATTGTCTTGAAGTCATGAAGCGGCGTGCTTGCGCCGCGCCAGGTCGGCCGTCAGCGGCACCAGTGCCTCGTACAGCCTGCCGGTCGCCTCGTCCCAGTCGAGCAGGGCCTGCTGCTGGCGCGCCACGGTCGCGTGGTCGCCGCGCGCCACCGGCCCGCTCAGGGCCGCCGCCGGGCCGAGGCGGAACACGTTCGCCATGGTCTCGCTGGCGAGCGGCTGCGCCAGTTCGCGCGCGATCGGTTCCGGCACGCCAGCCGCCTGGTAAGCGCGCAGGGCGGCGTCGAGCACCGTGGTCAGGTAATTCGACGCGAACACCGCCGCCGCGTGATAGACCGTCTTGGCCGCGGCATCGATGGTCACGAGGCGCGCGCCGATCGCCTCGAATGCCGGCGCCAGCAATGCCAGTGCCTGCGCCTCGCCCTCGATGCCGCAGAAGGTTCCTGCGAAGTCGCGCGCCACGGCGTCGGGATCGGCGAAGCTGCGGATCGGATGCACGCTGGCGACCAGCGCCCCCTTGTCGGCCAGCGCCTGCAACTCACTCGACGCCTTGGCGCCGCTGCAGTGGAATACGACCGCCCCCTTGACCTCATGCGCCTGCGCCAGTGCGGCCGCCATGGGCGCGATCTGGTCGTCGTTCACGGCCAGCAGCCAGATGTCGGCCGGACGCAGTTGCGCGAGGTCGGCGCAGGCGTGGCCGGCGTCGATGAAATCGACCGCCGCCCGGGCGCTTGTGGGCGAACGGGTCAGCACGTCCTGCACCACGCAGGCGCCGTTGGCCGCCAGCAGGCGCCCCAGCACCTTGCCGACGTGGCCGGCGCCGACCAGGTTCAGGGTCAGCGCCACCTCAGAAACCCGAACCCGGCGTGGCCAGGTAGTCGGTTTCTTCGGGCGTCGAGGCGCGGCCCAGGATCGGGTTACGGTGCGGGAAGCGGCCGAAGCGCGCGATCACGCCGCGGTGGCGGTGCGCATAGTCGAGCTGCTCGTTGAAGCCTTCGTGGCTGGCGGCCAGGTCGGTGAACAGCTCGACCGATTGCTCCTGGGTGCGCGCGTCTTCCGCGTGCTCGAACGGCATGTAGACGAAGACCCGCTCGAGCGGCGACAGGGACAGGTGCTCGCCAGACGCCACCAGCTGGCGCGCGGCGTTCAGCGCCAGCGCGTCGCCGGCGAAGGAGTCGGGCGTGCCGCGGTAGGCGTTGCGGGTGAACTGGTCGAGCACCAGGATGCGCGCCAGCACGCCGCGCGGGCCCTCTTCGTCCCATTCGCGCAGGCCACCGGCGATCGCGTGATCGATCGCGGCGCCGAAGCGTTCGCGGACGGCAGCGTCGAAAGCGTCGTTCTTGCGGAACCATTCGGCGCGCTGCTTGCCATGGCCTGGATCGGAAGACGGCAGGAACCAGAAATCGAGAACTTCTTGTGCGTCCATTGGAAAACCCCGTTTGGCATTGTTATTGGTGTTGCGAGATTGAAGCGCCGCTTCCCCTCAGCGGCGCGTCAGTTACGTGCGTGCGACAGCTGGAACGAGTCGACGCCGTCGAAGGCGGCCAGTTCGCGCGCCAGTTCCGACAGCGGCGCGCCCGTCTTGCGCGACAATGCCAGCGCCACGAAGCGCCATTCCTGGCGGCCTTCGTCGCTGCTGATGGTCAGCGAGCTGCCGGCGATCTCGTAGCCGCGCTCGAGCGCCACCTTGCGGATCGCGTCTTCGCGCGGCATGAACTCGGGCCGGAAGCGCATCCGCACCGCCACCGCATGACGCGACGGCAAAAAGGTCTCCAGGCGGTTCAGGTAAATCATGATCATCGCCGACAGGAAGGCCAGGCCCATCGCGGCCAGATAGAAGCCGATGCCGATCAGGATGCCGATCGCCGACGAGGCCCAGATCGAGGCCGCCGTGGTCAGGCCGCTGATATTGAAGCCGTCGCGCATGATGACGCCGGCGCCGAGGAAGCCGATACCGGTGACCACGCCCTGGATGATGCGGGTCGGATCGATCGGCGCCAGCAGGCCCGAATGGCCGCCGTACCACAGGTCCGGATAGCCGGCCAGGATGGTCAGCGCGGCCGAGGCCATGCACACCAGGCCATAGGTGCGCATGCCGGCGGCGCGCCCGTGATAGGCGCGCTCGTAGCCGACCAGCAGGCCAAGCAGCAGGGCCCCGATCAGGTGTAACAGGATCAGGCCATTGGTGAATAGCTCGTGCTTCGACCAATAGGCCGCGAACAGGTTTTCCGTCATGCGCGCATGGTGTTCATGGTCGGCGGGCGGTCAGGGCTTTTTCTTGACCAGCTGCTTCTCGAAGGCCAGGTCGTTCTTGCTGATGCGCGGCTGCTCCTGCGGGCCCAGGCCCTTGACGAAGACGACGAAGTCGTCGAGCTCCATCGGTGGGCACAGCGGCGGGCTGCCGGGCGCTTCGGACAGGTAGAAATGGCCGTCGCCGGTACGCGCCATCGAGTACAGATTGTTCCCGGTACGCTGCTTCAGGCGCTCGACGGCGGTGCTGGCGCGGGTGGAACGTGAGCTGGCCATATCAGATCGCCTCCGTGCGCTGCATCAGCCACTCGAATGCCGGGCCTTCGACGTGCGGCGTCAGGCGCGCGCGCACGGTCGCGTGGTAGTCGTTCAGCCACGCGATTTCGTCAGGCCGCAGCAGGCTGCGGTCGATCGGGCGGGTATCGATCGGGCACAGGGTCAGGGTCTCGAAGCCGAGGTACTCGCCGAACTCGGACGTCTCGACGTGCTGGTTCAGCACCAGGTTCTCGATGCGGATGCCCCAGCGTCCCGGACGATAGATGCCCGGCTCGATCGAGGTGATCATGCCCGTCTCCATCGCGGTATGCGGGTCCGGCGGCACCGCCGGCGAAATCGTCTGCGGGCCTTCGTGCACATTGAGGAAGTAGCCGACGCCATGGCCGGTGCCGTGGCCGTAGTCGATGCCGGCGGCCCAGATCGGGGCACGTGCGATCGCGTCCAGCATCGGCGCGCGGGTGCCGCGCGGGAAGCGCGCGGCCGACAGGTTGATCAGGCCTTTCAGCACCAGCGTGTAGTCGCGCATCTGCGCGCTGCTTGCAGTGCCGACCGGGATCACGCGCGTGATGTCGGTGGTGCCGCCGAGGTACTGGCCGCCCGAATCGATCAGCAGCAGGCCGTCGCCTTCGATGACGGCACAGGTGGCGCTCTCGGCGCGGTAGTGCATGATCGCGCCGTTGCTGTTGAAGCCGGCGATGGTCGAGAAGCTGGCGCTGACGAAGTTGGGGCGGCGAGCACGGCTTGCCGTGATGCGGGTGTCGATGTCGACTTCATTCAGAGGCGCGCGGTTCGGATCCGCCAGCAACGGCTCGAGCGCGGCGAAGAATTCGCACAACGCTGCGCCATCCTGTTCCATCGCGGCGCGCACGTTGACGGCCTCGCTTTCCAGCTTGCGCGACTTGGCGAAGGTGGTCGGGTTGATCGCCTCGACCACGTTCACGCCCTGCGCCACGGCGGCGCGCATGCCGGCGGTGACGCGGCGCGGATCGAGCAGCAGGGTCGCGCCTTCCGGCAGCGACTCCAACGCATGCACGGCGTTGGCGTACGGCGCCAAGTGCACGTCGTCGGCTTCCAGGCGCGCGCGTACGTCTTCCGGCACCTTACCCTCCAGGACGAACAGGGTCGCGTCGCCGCGGCCGATCAGCGCATGCGCCAGGAACACCGGGTTGAAGCTGACGTCGGCGCCGCGCAGGTTGAACAGGTAGGCGATGTCGTCCAGCGTCGAAATGAAGTGGAAGCCGGCGCCATGCGCTTCCATCGCGGCGCGCGTGGCGTGCAGCTTGTCGGCACGGGTGGCGGTGGCGTATGGCGCCAGGTGTTCGAACACCGGCTCCGTCGGCAGCGTCGGACGCTCGCTCCACACTTCGTCGAGCAGGTCGATATCGGTGCGCAGGGTCACGCCCTTGGCGGCCAGGGCATCTTTCAACAGGCGCGCGCCCGACAGGCCCAGCACGCGGGCATCGACGGCGGCGGTCTGGCCCGCGGCCAGGTTGGCGGCCAGCCAGTCGACGTGCAGCTGGCTCGCGGCGCCCGGGATCTTCATCAGCGCGATTTCGGAGCCGGCCAGCTCGGTCTCGGCCTGGGTAAAGTAGCGGCCATCGGTCCAGACGCCGGCGAAACCGGCGGTGGCGATGAAGGTGCCGACCGAGCCGGTGAAGCCGGACAGCCATTCGCGGCCCTTCCAGTGGCCGGGCAGGTATTCCGACAGATGCGGATCGCTCGACGGGACGATATAGGCGTCGATGCCGTGGCGCGCCATGGCGGCGCGCAGTTGCGCGAGGCGGCCTTCACGTGCGGCCTGGAATTCGTTATGGGACATGGCTGAATGCGTCGGTTTTGTTTTCCAAGCCACGTATCATACGCCGCAATCCTGTCGAATGGCCAACCGGAACGCATGGCTCCGGCGGATGACGCATAATGGTCCCGCACTCAACTGAACTGAAGACCATGCACGATTTCCACCACGAGCGCGCGCGAGCGCTACTGGCGAATGCCACCCAGATCGTCGAACCCGTCGAAGTCAATGCCGCCGTGCGGCGCGTCGCCGATGAACTCAATGCCCGTTTCAACGCCGAGGGCGCGGCCGAATTCCCCCTGGTGCTGGGCGTGATGGGCGGCGCGGTGGTATTTACCGGCCACCTGCTGCCGCAACTGAGCTTCCCGCTCGACTTCGACTACATCCACGTGAGCCGCTACGGCGACGAAGACCGCGGCGGCGAGATCGTCTGGAAGGTGATCCCGCGCCAGAACGTCGTCGGCCGCAAGATCGTGGTGGTGGACGACATCCTGGACGAAGGCGAGACCCTGGCCCACGTCAAGCAGCGCCTGCTCGACATGGGCGCCGCCGAAGTGATCGTCGTGGTGTTCGCCGACAAGGACCTGGGCCGCGCCAAGCCGATCCAGGCCGACCTGGTGGGCCTGACCTTGCCCAATAAATTCGTGGTCGGCTTCGGCATGGACGTGTATGGCTACTGGCGCAACCTGCCGGGGCTGTGGACGATCCGGCCAGAGGATTTGAAGCAGGTGGAATAAGTCCCGATCGCGGGCATTCCGCCGGTACGTATCGACGCGTGGACGGGGAACCCGGCTACGCGCCCCGGTCCACCCTACGATCGTCGACCCACCGTAGGGTGGAAGGCTCCGCCTTCCACGCGTTCAACCCACGCCAGCAATCACGCTCTTACAGCGCCAGCCGCGCCCGCGCCGCGTCATACTCGCGCTTGAGCCGCTCGACCATCTCGGCCACCGTCGGCACGTCGTCCATCAGGCCCACGCCCTGGCCCGCGCCCCAGATGTCGCGCCAGGCCTTGGCCGCGCCCGAGCCGAAGCTCATCTTGCTCTTGTCCGATTCCGGCAGATTGTCCGGATCCAGGCCGGCCGCCACGATCGATTTTTTCAGGTAGTTGCCGTGCACGCCGGTGAACAGGTTCGTGTACACCACGTCCGCCGCGCGCGATTCGACGATCGCATCTCGATAGTCGTCGCTGACGTTCGACTCCTTCGTGGCCAGCCAGCGCGAACCGATATAGGCGAAGTCGGCGCCCATCGCCTGCGTCGCCAGGATCGCATCGCCGGTCGCGATCGATCCGGACAGGGCGATCGGCCCCTTGAAGAACTTGCGCACCTCTCCCACTAGCGCGAACGGCGACAGCGCGCCGGCATGGCCGCCGGCGCCGGCCGCCACCAGGATCAGGCCATCGACGCCCGCTTCCAGCGCCTTCTCGGCGTGGCGGATCGAAACCACGTCGTGCAGCACGATGCCGCCATACGAATGCACCGCATCCATCATCTCGCGCGGCGGCGCGCGCAGCGACGAGATGATGATCGGCACCTGGTGCTTCACGCATACCTCGACGTCGTGCGCCAGGCGGTCGTTCGATTGGTGGACGATCTGGTTGACCGCGATCGGGCCGACTTTGGCGCCCGGATTGGCGGCCGCGTACTCGGCCAGCTCGCGCTGCAGATCGGTCAGCCAGGTGTCGAGCAGCTCGGCCGGACGGGCATTCAGGGCCGGGAAGGAACCGACGATGCCGGCCTTGCACTGGGCCGCCACCAGGGCGGGACCGCTGGCGATGAACATCGGCGAAGCGATGACGGGAAGGGACAGGTCTTGCAGCACGGCGGGCATCGTCATGGGCAGCTCTCGGTGGTTAGTTGACGAGGCATTATATCCTCGAAAAAAGAACGATCGTGCTAGATTTCTCCCTCTAAAGATCTACCTGCCTCAGCCGCCGAACAACCCAGCTTCGCGGCGCCGGATCTCGGCCCAGATCGCGCGCTTCTCGACCTCGCTCGCATTGCGCCAGGCGCGGATCTCGTCGATGGTGCGCATGCAGCCCTGGCACAGGCCGGTTTCCGGAACCATCTTGCAGATATTGATGCAGGGCGAAGGGACGGGGGTTTGCAGTTCTGGATCCATTGCCTGAAGCCTAAGCGTATATGTCGGAGGCGGCATTATCGCGCGTCCGGCAGGCCCGCGCCGTTTTTGCTTGTGAGTCACTATACTCGTCAATACGCACTGTCCCTGGACCAGTGCCGCATCGATTAACTTGCTGCATGAGGTTGCCCATGAAAATTCGTTTCATCGTCATGACCGCCCTGCTGGGCGTTTCCGCCGCGGCGTCGAGCCAGGTAATGTCGCCGGACGGCTACGGCAAGATCCAGTTCGGCCAGCGGCTCGACCAGGTCGAGCGCAAGCTGGGCCAGCGCGCCTCGCCGCGGCCGCTCGATCCATCCTGCCCCATCGTCCGCTTCAAACGTTATCCACAGGTGAGCTTCATGGTCGAGAACGGCGTGATCGTGCGCGCCGACGCCAAAAAGGTGGTGCGCAACAGCGCCGGCATCACGGCGCGCATGTCGGCCAAGGAGGCCCTGCGTCACGCACCCGCGCTGCGCAGCGAACTCCACAAATATGACGAGCAAGGCCAGGTCCTGGTCTTGCCCAAAGGCGAGAACAAAGCGCTGATCTTCGAGGCCAGCAAAGGAAAACTGACGACCATGCGCGCCGGCATCAAGCCGGCGGTCGACTACGTGGAAGGGTGTGGGTAAACCGTCGCATAAATACTGCAGCAACAGCCGCTCGGCAACGATTGACAGGTTGGTGTAAGCTCATGGCGTGAAATTGTGCAGTGCACAAAAAGGAATGTCATGAAAATCCACCGACTAATGTTGGCCCAAATGCGCGCCGCCACCCGATCGCTGTGGCGAGCTGGACCGGCCGCGCCTGGCGCCGCGGTACAGCAGGCCCTCAAGAACGCGGCGGTCATGCAGCGCGTGGCCCAGCGCCAGATGCGCGACTTCGCTCCGCCTGCCACACCAGCTGCGCCGCCGGCACCGGCGCCGGCGCAGCCGCCGCGCGAGGCCCGACCCGGCACCTTCGTCGACGGTCACCACGTCAATGCCGCCGGCCGCCGCGACTACAAGCTGTACGTGCCCGGCAGCGTGGCGAGCGCGGAGGCCGGCACGCCGGCGCCGCTGCTGGTGATGCTGCACGGCTGCACCCAGGATCCGGACGACTTTGCCACCGGCACCCGGATGAACGTGCTGGCCGAAGAGATCGGCTGCCTGGTGCTGTATCCGGCGCAGAGCAAGGGCGCCAATCCCTCGCGCTGCTGGAACTGGTTCAATGCGGTCGACCAGCGCCGCGACGAAGGCGAACCCTCGATCATCGCCGGCATGACGCGCGCGATCATGGAAACCCATGCGGTCGACCCGGACCAGGTGTATGTCGCCGGCCTGTCGGCTGGCGGCGCGATGGCGACCATCATGGGCACCTTGTATCCGGACCTGTATGCGGCGGTGGGCGTGCATTCCGGCCTGCCTTTTGCCTCGGCCAACGATCTGTCGTCGGCGCTGGCGGCGATGAAGGGGGATTTCCGCCGCAGCACAACGAGCGGGCAGCCCTTGCCGATCATCGTCTTCCACGGCGACCGCGACACCACCGTGCATCCGGCCAACGGCGAGGAAGTGGTCGCGCAAGGCGCGCGCCACCTGGCCAGTCCCGGCATGGCTGAACCCGGCCACGTGCCGGACGGCCATGCCTACACGCGCACCCTGTATCCGGACGACGAAGGCACGGTGCGGGCGGAACACTGGGTGGTGCATGGCGCCGGCCACGCCTGGTTCGGCGGCAATGCTCGCGGCAGCTACACGGACGGCAAGGGGCCGGATGCCAGCCGTGAAATGATGCGTTTCTTTCGCACGCCGCGCTGAGGTGTCAGCCGGCCTTCGGCGTTGTTGGCACGGGCTGCGCGGCAATATGCGCGCGCAGGCAGTCCGGGCACCAGCAGCCGAGCGCCTCTTGTGGCACGGCGACGGCCGGCGGCAGGGCCGTGCACCAGCACGGTTCCTGTGCGCCATCCGTCATCGCGCATCCAAATTCGGCGCCGCAGCGCGTACAAATACTCATACCTGATAAAGTAACGATTGCTGCCATAAAATACAACAGGACGCCGCCCTTTCCCCGCAAGGTTTACGCTGCCTTTACGACATTGGCTGTAAAATCTCGCGACATTTATTTCGGACCCTCCATGAACGCTCAAGTGACCAGCCTGAACACCGACGACCAACCTGACGACTTGACCGCCGTTTCGACGGCGCTGAAAGCACAGATCCTGGCCGAAGCGCTTCCCTACATCCGCAACTTCCACGGCAAGACCATCGTCATCAAATACGGTGGCAATGCCATGACCGAAGAACGCCTGAAACACGGCTTCGCGCGCGACGTCATCCTGCTCAAGCTGGTGGGCATGAACCCGGTCGTGGTCCATGGCGGCGGCCCGCAGATCGACAATGCGCTGAAGAAAATCGGCAAGCAGGGCACCTTCGTGCAAGGCATGCGCATCACCGACGAAGAAACCATGGAAGTGGTGGAGTGGGTGCTGGGCGGCGAAGTTCAGCAAGACATCGTGATGCTGATTAACCACTACGGCGGCCAGGCAGTCGGCCTGACCGGCAAGGACGGCGGTCTGATCCGCGCGCGCCGCATGGCGATGCCCGACAAGGAAAAACCGGGCGAGTTCCTCGACATCGGTTTCGTCGGCGAGATCGAGGCGATCAACCCGGCGGTCGTGAAAGCGCTGCAGGACGACGCCTTCATCCCGATCATCTCGCCGATCGGTTTCGGCCAGGACGGCCAGGCCTACAACATCAATGCCGACGTCGTCGCCGGCAAGATCGCGGAAATCCTGAAAGCCGAAAAGCTGATCATGATGACCAACATCGCCGGCGTGCAAGATAAAGCGGGCAATCTGGTGACCGACCTGTCGGCGCGCGAAATCGACGAGATGTTCGCGGACGGCACGATCTCGGGCGGCATGCTGCCGAAGATCTCGTCGGCGCTGGACGCCGCGAAATCGGGCGTGAACACCGTGCACATCATCGATGGCCGCATCGAGCACTCATTGTTGCTCGAAGTCTTGACCGAACAGGCTTTTGGCACTATGATCCGGTCTCACTAAATTTTTTGTGGCAGAAACAAGCCACGAAAAGTCTTAGTCACGGCGAGCCCTGCTCGCCGCGAATCTACCAGCCCTTGTAGCTCAGTGGTAGAGCACTCCCTTGGTAAGGGAGAGGCCACGTGTTCAATCCACGTCAAGGGCACCATCTCCCCTCCCCTGTTTTATCCCGCTCCATGACGTCGTCATGCGCCACTGGCATAATCGCGTGTTGCATCCTTTGCGAGCCGATTACCCGTGTCTACTTCTTCCCTCCAAGCTCCAGTCTGGCTGTTCGACCTCGATAACACCCTGCACGACGCTTCCCACGCGATCTTCCCGGCGATCAGCGCCAATATGAACACGTATATCGCGCGCGTGCTGAGCATCGATGGCGTGGCGGCCACGCAAGAGATGGTCGACGCCGCGCGCCTGGGCTACTGGAAGCGCTACGGCGCCACCCTGCTCGGCATGATGCGCCACCACCAGGTGTGCGCAAAAGATTTCCTGCACCAGACCCATGACATCGGCCCGCTCGACGCCCTGCTGCGCGCCGAGCGCGGCCTGGCGCGCCTGCTGCGTCGCCTGCCGGGTCGCAAGATCTTGCTGACCAATGCGCCGAACAGCTATTCGACCGAGATCGTACGCCGCCTGAAGCTGCACAACCATTTTTCGCATCACGTGGCGATCGAGCACATGCACGTGCACGGGCAGTTGCGGCCGAAACCGTCGAAGCTGATGTTGCGCCGCCTGTTGCGCAAACACGGCATCGCGGCCCAGCGCTGCATCCTGGTCGAAGACACGCTGGCCAACCTGCGCACCGCGCGCCAACTCGGATTGCGTACCGTCTGGGTCACACAATACCTCCGGATGAGCGATCCGATTGGAAAAGCACCCCTGCCAAGGACGCTGAAATGCCCCGGTTACGTCAATGTCAAAGTAAAATCCGTGCGGCAACTTCCGACGCGGCTCTCCGGGCTGCGCCGCTCCAATAACAACTCCTAGGGATCCCATGGCAAGCACGAAGCCAGGCCAGCGCAAGCTGCAAATCCTCCAGGCCCTGGCCTCGATGCTCGAGCAGCCCAAGGGCGAGAAAATCACGACCGCCGCGCTCGCGGCGCGCCTGTCGGTGTCCGAAGCGGCGTTGTACCGCCACTTCGCCAGCAAGGCGCAGATGTATGAAGGACTGATCGAGTTCATCGAGTCGTCGGTATTCGGCGTCATCAACCAGATCACCGAGAAGGAAGAAAGCGGCCTGTCGCAGGCGCACGCGATGCTGCAGATGCTGCTCGGCTTCGCGGCCAACAACCCGGGCATGACGCGCGTGCTGATCGGCGATGCGCTGGTCAATGAAGACGAACGCCTGCAGCATCGCATGAACCAGTTCTACGACAAGGTCGAACTGGCCTTCAAGGGAGCGCTGCGCCTGGCCGTCACGCAGGGACACGGCCAGGAAGCCGACGTCGCCGCGCGCGCCAGCCTGCTGGTGAACTACGTCACCGGCCGCTGGCACCGCTTCGCAAAGACAGGCTTCAAGCTCAATCCGATGGAAGGCACGTCGCTCCAGCTGTCCCTGCTGCTGGCAGCGTAAAATCCGAAGGATGGATACTGGCGAAGTCTTCGCGCTGCTGGACGATGCCCGCGCAGCTAGGGAAGCGCGCTCGCGCCTGTACAGCGGCCATGCGGGCACGCTGAGGTGCGAGGATGCGGCCGGCTGGCCGCAGCTGGTAACGGCGCTGTCGCAGGCGCTGCAGGACGGCCTGCACGCAGTGCCGCTGCTGAGCTATGAACTGGGTGCGCACCTGGAAGGCTTGCCGGCCCGGCCCCTCGCCGGCCCGCTGGCGCAGGTGCTGCTGTTCACCCACTGCGAGCCCATGACGGGCGAGCAGGTGGCATCGTGGCTGGCAACGCGCAGCATGGACCTTGAGCTGGCCGGCGTCGCCGGCATGTCCGCGAATGTCGATCAGGCGCAGTTCAGCGAGGCGATCGACCGCATCCGCGACTACATCGCGGCCGGCGACACCTACCAGGTCAACTACACATGGCGGCTGCGCTTCGACGCCTTCGGTTCGCTGCTCGCCTTGTACACGCGCCTGCGCGCGCGCCAGCCGGTGCCGTATGGCGCGCTGGTGACGCTGCCGGACGGCGGCGCGGTGCTGTCGTTCTCGCCCGAGCTGTTCGTGCGCCATGAAGCGGGCATGCTGGTGGCGCGGCCGATGAAGGGCACGGCGCCGGCCAGCGGCGACCCTGACGTCGATGCAGTGCGCGCGCAGGCGCTCGCGCAAGACACCAAGAACCGCGCCGAGAACCTGATGATCGTCGACCTGCTGCGCAACGACCTGGGCCGCGTGGCGCAGACCGGCAGCGTCGAAGTGCCGGCCCTGTTCGAGGTGCAGCGCTATGGCGCCGTGCTGCAGATGACGTCGACCGTGCAGGCGCGCCTGCGCGCTGACGCGGGCCTGGAAGAGATCTTCAAGGCCTTGTACCCGTGCGGCTCGATCACCGGCGCCCCGAAGCGGCGCACGATGGAGATCATCCACGAACTCGAACCCGATGCGCGCGGCATCTACACCGGCGCGATCGGCTGGTTCGATCCGGCGGCGCCTAGCCGCGCTTACGGCGACTTCTGCCTGTCGGTGCCGATCCGGACGCTGGCGCTTGGCGCACCAGTAGACGGTATCCGGCGCGGAGAACTGGGCGTCGGCGCCGGCATCGTGTACGACAGCGATGCCCAATCCGAATACGCCGAGTGCCAGCTGAAGGCGCGTTTTCTCACGGGCCTGCACAACGAGTTCACCATCTTCGAGACCATCCGCGCCTCGCGCGAGCATGGCTGCCGCCACCTGGAGCAGCATCTCGACCGCATGAAAGCATCGTGCGCCTATTTCGGTTTCGCCTTCGACCGCGGCGCGGCGCAAGTGGCGCTGCTCGAGGCCAGCCAGGCCCTGCCCTCCGATGCGCTGCACCGCCTGCGCCTGGCGGTGGACCATGCCGGCGCGCTGACGCTCACATCGGCCGAGCTGGCGCCCTTGCACGAGCCGGTGACCTTGCTGCTGGCCCAGGAGCCGACGCATAGCGGCGACGTCTTCCTCCGCCACAAGACGAGCATCCGCAGCCGCTACGACGCGGCCTGGAAGGCGGCCGAGGCGCAAGACGCCTTCGATATGCTGTTCTTCAACGAGCGTGACGAGTTGACGGAAGGAGGACGCAGCAGCGTGTTCATGCGCTTCGGCGAAGAGTGGCTCACGCCGCCGCTGTCGGCCGGCGTGCTGCCGGGTGTGATGCGCGGCGTGATGCTGGCCGCGCCCGCGTGGCATGCGCGCGAAGCCGTGATCACGCGCGCGATGCTGGCGCAGGCCGACGACATCGTCGTCTGCAATGCCCTGCGCGGGCCGCTGCGCGCCGTGCTCGCAGCGTAACGCAGCATATTCGGCCGCGCTGAATATAAGGCGTGGGTCGCGCCCCGCCCGTTTCCATATTCGATACTTTTGCTGGAAGCTCGCCCATGGAAGACGGGCAGGACGCGATCACGCGCAAGAGGTGGAGAGGTCCATACTGCTTGACGGCATATGCATGGTCCTCTCCGCGCCGGTCCGCCAGTCGCGAACCGGCGTGAGCTGACACTTAGAAGCGATAGCCGACGCCCAGGCCGAACAGGATCGGATCGACCTTCAGGTGGCTGGCCTTGGCGCCGCCGACGTACACGTCGCTGCGCAGGTTGACCTTCTTGACGTCGGCGTTGATCGACCAGTGTTCGTTCAGGCGGAAGTCGACGCCGGCCTGCAGCGACAGGCCCCAGCTATCGTTTTCCAGGTCGCCGGCGCCGTCGAGCAGCTTGACGCTCGACATGCGGGTGTAGTTGACGCCGGCGCCGATATACGGGCTGATGGCCGCGCCGGGGGTAAAGTGGTATTGCAGGTTCAGGGTCGGCGGCAGGTGCTTGAAGGTGCCGATCTCGGCGCCGTCCAGGCGGGCCTTGTGCTTCTGTGGATAAGTCAGGATCAGTTCGGCCGCGATGTGCGGGGTGAAGAAATAGCTGATGTCCAGTTCGGGAATGGTCTTGCTGCTCACCTCGAGGCGGTCCGCCGCGCCGACGCCGCCGATGGGCGTCGATTTGTTGTCCGGGTCGACGTGCACGGCGCGGGCGCGCACCAGCCATGGGGATTCCTGGGCCATCGCTTGCGAAGCGGTCACGGCAATCAGGGCCACCAGCACGGTTTTCATCGTCGTTTTCATCTTTTTCTTACCTTTCTTCGTTTTATGTCATCTGCGACGAAGGTAAGCTTATTGATGTAGGGAAAAACAAACTATGATGTACATCAAAATGACCATGCTATTAGTGTGGTTTATAAAACACCTATCTCCTAGGTTATATCTCTGAGACGAAAGAATCATTCGGAAGGAACCACCATGCGAAGCATCACCATCGCCGCGAACGACGATCTCCCGCGCCTGTTCGACATCTGGGAAGCGTCCGTGAAGGCGACCCACGACTTCCTGCATCCGGACGATTTCCTGTTGCTGGTGCCGATCGTGGAGCGTACCTTGCGCGAGTTCACGCCGCTGCACTGCGTGCGCGACGAGGCCGGCCAGCCCTGCGCCTTCATCGGCGTGAGCGAGGGCATGATCGAGATGCTGTTCGTGGATCCGCGCTACCGCGGCCAGGGCGCCGGACGGGCCCTGGTGGAATTCGCGATCGCGCAGCTGGGCGCTACGCAGGTGGACGTCAATGAGCAGAACCGGCAGGCGCTCGGCTTCTACGAGCGCCTGGGCTTCGCGGTGGCAGGAAGATCCGAGCAGGACCCGTTCGGCAAGCCCTACCCCATCCTGCACTTGGAACTTACAGCGCCGCTTCGATCTTCCCGGTCAGCTGCGGATCTTCCGGCGTGACCTTGCTCGGGAAGTAGTCGAGCACCTTGCCGTCACGGCCGATCAGGTATTTGGTGAAGTTCCACTTCGGTTCCTGGCCGGTGGCCTTGATCAGCTGCGCATGCAGCGGATTGGCTTGCGGGCCCTTCACCGAGCTCTTGGCGAACATCGGGAACTTGACGCCATAGGTGTTGAAGCACAGGTCGGCGATTTCCTTGGCGCTGCCCGGTTCCTGCTGGCCGAAGTCGTTCGACGGGAAGCCCAGGATCACCAGGCCGCGGCCGCCGTACTTGGCGTAGATTTTCTCGAGGCCTTCGTACTGCTTGGTGAAGCCGCAGTAGCTGGCCGTGTTCACCACCAGCACCACCTTGCCGGCATACTGGCAAAGGTCTTGCGGCGCTTCGTCCTGCAGGCGCTTGAAGCTGTGCTTGAGCACGGCCGGGCAGGCGGCCGGGCTCTTGGTCAGGGCGGCGACCGGCGCGGCCTGGGCGCGTGCCGGCTGGGTGACACTGACAGCGGCCGTGGCGGCGAGCAGCAGGACGATGGTCTTGATCATGGCGTGGTATTGACGGGGTTAAGGTGCGTCGATTGTAGCGCAAGCCAAGCCACCGTAGACCGCGCCGTTCACCCTTCCAGGCCGCGGTGCTCGATCTTGATGCAGTGGTTCATGACCACGTCCAGCCCGGCGGCGCGCGCCAGGTCGGCGGCGGCCTGGTTCTCGATGTCGAGCTGCATCCACAGGCAGCCGGCGCGCACGGCGATCGCGTCGCGTGCGATCGGCCCGATGTCCTCGGATTTGCGGAAGCAGTCGACGATGTCGATGCGCTGGCCGCTGCTGGCGAGGGCGTCGGCGGCCTCTTGCAAGGTCGCGTAGACGGTCTCGCCATGGATGGTCTGGCCGGCATAGCTCGGGTTGACGGGCAGGATGCGGTAGCCATTCTGCTGCAAGTAGGCGCCCACTTCGTTGCTGGCGCGGTCTTCTTTATTCGACATGCCGATGATGGCGATGGTCTTGCTGTCGCGGAGGATCTGGGCAATGGTTCTCATGCTGTCTCAGGACGTTGTTATCGTTGGGATCAGCTTATCAGGTTTGTAAGCTCTGGCGTTGCACGGTCAAACGTGGAAAGATGACGGCTCATCCATCCTGAATATGTGCCCATGAGCCTAGCACCTGTTTCGCGTTTCTGCGCCCTGCTTGCGCTGGCCTGTTCATTCGCCAGTGCGCACGGCGCCGAATCCCTTGTGGACGTCGAACGCGCCATCGTGCCGGTCGCCAGCTGGGGCGGCACGCCGTCCGACGAGGCGAAAGCGCGCCGCCACCGCATCACCCACATCACCTTGCACCACCAGGGCGAGCCGTTCAAGCCGGGCACCGATCCGCAAGCCTACCTGCGTCGCCTGCAGACCTGGTCACGCGCCGAGAAGGGCTGGCTCGACATCCCCTACCACTATGTAATCGACCTGGACGGCCGCATCTACGGCGCGCGCGACATCGCCTATGCCGGCGACACCAATACCGAATACGATCCGAAGGGACATGCGCTGATCGAGGTGGTCGGCAATTTCGAGGAAGTGGAGCCGAACCAGCAGCAGCTCGATGCGGTGGTGAGCCTGATGGCGATGCTGGCCGCGAAGCACCAGGTCTCGCTGGACGACATCCAGAGCCACCGCGATTATTCGGACAAGACCGTGTGCCCGGGCGAGAACCTGTATCGCTACGTGAAGGACGATTATTTCAGGCACAAGGTGGCCTTGCGCCTGGCGCAGGAGCAGGCCGCGAAATAAGCCGCGGCCTGCTCAGTTAGCGCTTACTGCACGCGCGTGCCAGGTGTAGCCTGGCCGTTTTGGTGCAACACGACCACTGGGGCGCCATCGGCGGCTTTCTCGAAGCGGAGTTCGGCATTCACGTCGCGCGAGAAAAACACGTCCGCGCTGGCCGGGAATATCTCGATCTTCCGCTGTCCGGTCGCCTGCGCATAATAGCGCTCGCCCTCGCGGCTTACCGTGATCGTGAACTGCGCCGCGAGCTGGTAGGCGCCGGCGCGCGCATCGAAGCCGGCATTGTCGATCTTGACCGCTTCGCGTTCGGCCGGCGCATCGCCAACACGTTCGTTGCGCGTCCGCTCGCCTGCGTTGTCGACCGTGACGTGGCTGACCTTGCCCTGCGCATCGCGCCCGAATTCGAAGCGCGCCAGCGTCCCCGGGAAGAAGAAGCCATCCTTCGAATAAGGCGTCAGGGCGGCCGGCGACCGGTCGCCGCGCGCCATCATGAGCTTGCCGTCGCGGCTGGTGAAGGTGCGCTTTTCCTTGCCGTCGCGCTGTTCATTGCCGATGTCGTATACGCCCGTGAACGCGTCAAGGGCCTTGGCATCGAGCTTGAATTCCTTCGGCTCCATGAACGGCTTGCCGATTGCCAGCGCCGCCGCCTTCTTGGCCAGCACCTCGGGATTGGCATTGCCGCTGTCGGCATTGGCCAGCACCGCCACGAATACCTTCTGCTCCGGCAGGCGCAGCGCATGGGTGCGGAAGCCATTGATGCCGCCACCGTGGTCGACCACCGGCGCGCCCTGCAGGGTGCCCACGCCCCAGCCGTAACCGTAGCCGGTCGACTTCTCCGGGTTCAACTTGTAGGGCGTGAAGGCCATCTTCCAGCTGGCCGGCTTGAGCAGCTTGCCGGACGAGATCGCGGCATCCCACTTCGCCAGGTCGTCCACGGTCGACACCAGCGCGCCGGCCGCATATGGCTGGCTCATGGACAGGGGCTGCGCCGGCGCGAAACCCTTCTCTTGCGCGCTGTAGCCAACCGCGCGCGGCGCGCTCGAACGCTCGACGCCTTCATACGCGGTGTCCTTCATGCCCAGCGGCGTAAAGATGCGCTGCTCGAGGAAGCTGGCGTAGCTCGTACCCGACACCCTCTCGATGATCGCGCCAAGCAGGAAGTAGCCGCTATTGTTGTAGCGGAACTGGGTGCCGGGTTCGAACTCGAGCGGGTCGTTCCTGAAGCCGTCGATCATCTGGGCGACGGTCAGGTCTTTCGCCATCGTCGAGACGTAGCCTGGCTTGCCGGTATAGCTGACGATGCCCGAGGTATGGGTCAGCAGGTGCTCGACGGTGATGACCTTGCCCTGGGTCGGATAATCGGGGAAGAAGCGCGTGATCGGGTCGTTCAGGGCCAGCTTGCCCTCCTCGGCCAGCATCAGGATCGCCACCGCCGTGAATTGCTTGGTGATCGAGCCGAGGCGCAGCACGGTGCCGGGCGTCAGCGGCGTTTTCGCGGCCACGTCGGCGGCGCCATAGGCCTTCCTGAACACCGTCTTGCCGTTTTTGACCACGATGACCGTGGCGCCAGGGTCGTCCGCCTTGTACTGGGGCTTGAACAGCGCGTCGAGCCTGGCGGCCAGGGGCTGCGCCGCGGAAGCCTTGGTGGCCGGCTGCTGCGCTTGCGCGAGCATGGGATTCGACAGCAGGATGACAGCAACAGCGACGGCGGAGAGTTTCAGCATGATCGACTACCCTTCTTGGCGAGTTGTGTTCTTGATACTGTAACTCTGCCTTATGGGTAGCGGTGAAAAATCCGACGAACTGTAATTCAGTCCCGATGAACCGCTAAAAAACCGGGATATAAAAAAGGGCAGCCCGCAGGCTGCCCCTTTCAGTGCCGAGCTTGTTCAGCTCAACGGCCTTTCGACCGCAGTTTCTGGATCGCCGCCAGCTGCGCAACCGCCGCGGCCATTTCGGCCTGGGCTTTTGCGTAGTCGATGTTCGAATCCTTGTTCAGCATCAGCTCTTCAGCCTGCTTCTTGGCTGCGCTTGCTTTCGCTTCGTCCAGGTCGCCACCGCGGATCGCGGTGTCGGCCAGCACGGTCACGCCGTTCGGCTGCACTTCGAGGATACCGCCGGCTACGAAGACGAACTCTTCGCCGCCGCCGGCCACCTGGATGCGCACGGCGCCCGGGCGGATGCGCGTGATCAGCGGGGTGTGCTTCGGGTAGATACCCAGCTCACCCGCTTCACCCGGCAACGCGACGAATTCGGCCTGACCGGAGAAGATCTGCTCTTCGGCCGAGACTACGTCAACGAGAAATGTGTTTGCCATGTGTGTCCTTCAGTTAGACGAAGAAGCCGACTTAGGCAGCCAGTTTCTTGGCTTTCTCGATAGCCTCTTCGATCGTGCCGACCATGTAGAACGCTTGCTCCGGCAGGTGATCCAGTTCGCCCGATGCGATCATCTTGAAGCCCTTGATCGTGTCTTTCAGCGAAACGTATTTGCCTGGTGCGCCGGTGAAGACTTCAGCGACGTGGAACGGCTGCGACAGGAAACGCTGCATCTTGCGAGCGCGAGCGACGACCAGCTTGTCTTCTGGCGCCAGTTCGTCCATGCCCAGAATCGCGATGATGTCACGCAGTTCCTTGTAGCGCTGCAGGGTGTTCTGCACGGCGCGCGCGGTGGCGTAGTGCTCTTCGCCGACGACCAGCGGATCCAGCTGGCGCGAGGTCGAATCGAGTGGGTCGACCGCAGGGTAGATACCCAGCGATGCGATGTCACGCGACAGAACGACGGTCGAGTCCAGGTGGGCGAAGGTGGTAGCAGGCGACGGGTCGGTCAAGTCATCCGCAGGGACGTAGACGGCCTGGATCGAGGTGATCGAACCGGTCTTGGTCGAGGTGATGCGCTCTTGCAGGCGGCCCATCTCTTCGGCCAGGGTAGGCTGGTAGCCCACTGCCGACGGCATACGGCCCAGCAGTGCCGAGACTTCGGTACCGGCCAGGGTGTAGCGGTAGATGTTGTCGACGAAGAACAGAACGTCCTTGCCTTCGTCACGGAACGCTTCAGCCATGGTCAGGCCGGTCAGCGCGACGCGCAGACGGTTGCCTGGTGGTTCGTTCATCTGACCGTAGACCATTGCCACTTTCGAGTTGGCAGGGTTTTCCAGGTCGACGACTTTCGCATCGGCCATCTCGTGGTAGAAGTCGTTACCTTCACGGGTACGCTCACCCACGCCGGCGAACACGGACAGACCCGAGTGTGCCTTGGCGATGTTGTTGATCAGTTCCATCATGTTGACGGTCTTGCCGACGCCGGCGCCGCCGAACAGGCCGACCTTACCGCCTTTGGCGAACGGGCAGACCAGGTCGATGACCTTGATGCCGGTTTCCAGCAGGTCGGTCGATGGCGACAGTTCGTCGTAGGCCGGCGCGTCACGGTGGATCGACGCCATGCGCTCGTGGCTGACCGGACCGCATTCGTCGATCGGGTTGCCCAGCACGTCCATGATGCGGCCCAGGGTCGGGGTGCCGACCGGGACCATGATTGGATTGCCGGTGTTCTGGATGATCATGCCGCGACGCATGCCGTCCGAGCTGCCCAGCGCAATGGTACGGACAATGCCGTCGCCCAGTTGCTGTTGCACTTCCAGGGTCAGGTCGGAGCCTTCCATTTTCAGTGCGTCGTACACTTTCGGCATGGCGTTACGTGGGAATTCCACGTCAACCACTGCGCCGATACACTGAACGATTTTGCCATCAGCCATGTTCGTTCCTTCAGATATATAGTTAAATTCTTTTAGCTTGATCGAGGGGTGCAGCCGTCAGACGGCAGCGGCCCCAGAGACGATCTCGGAGAGTTCTTTGGTAATCGCAGCCTGGCGGGTCTTGTTGTAGACCAGTTTCAGGTCGCTGATGACACTGCCGGCGTTATCGCTCGCGGCCTTCATCGCGACCATGCGCGCCGATTGCTCGGACGCCAGGTTTTCTGCCACCGCCTGGTACACCAGCGCTTCCACGTAACGCACCAGCAGCTCGTCGATGACGACCTGTGCTTCCGGTTCGTAGATGTAGTCCCAGCCGTGGGCGCCTGCATCGGCTTCCAGCGCTTTCGCTGGGAGCGGGAGCAACTGCTCGACCATTGCTTCCTGCTTCATCGTGTTGATGAACTTGGTGTAGCACAGGTAGACAGCATCGAGCTTGCCTTCCTGGTACGCGTCCAGCATCACTTTGACCGGTCCGATCAGCTTGTCCAGTTGCGGGGCATCGCCCAGCTGGGTCGCTTGCGACACCAGCTTCATGCCGACGCGGTTCAGGAAGCCCAGGCCCTTGTTGCCGATGGCGACTGCCTCGACACGGTTGCCCGCTTGTTCCTGCTCACGCGCCTTCTGCGTTACCTGGCGCAGGATGTTGGTGTTCATGCCGCCGCACAGACCCTTGTCGGTCGTGATGACGATGAAACCCACTGCCTTTGCCGACACACCCTTGGCTTGCGCCATGAATGCGTGCGTGTACTCCGGGTTTGCGCCCGCCAGGTTGGCGGTGATATTACGAACCTTGTCACTGTAGGGACGGGCGGCGCGCATGCGATCCTGCGCCTTGCGCATTTTCGATGCGGCGACCATTTCCATCGCCTTGGTGATCTTCTTCGTATTCTCTACGCTCTTGATCTTGCCACGAATCTCTTTGCCTGCTGCCATGAGTCCTTACTCCTTCCGGGCACCGGCGCCGCCCGCGGGCGGCGCCGGTCCATCAATTAATATGCGCCGGATTTCTTGAAATCAGCAACAGCGGCGGCCAGCAGTGCTTCGCTGTCCTTGTCCAGTTGCTTGGTTTCGTCGATCTTCGACAGCAGGGCAGCGTGACCCGACTTCAGGAAGGCGTGCAGGCCGTGTTCGAATGGCAGCACTTTCTTGACTTCGATATCGTCCAGGTAGCCCTTGTTGACGGCGAACAGCGATGCGGCCATCAGCGAGGTCGACAGTGGCGAGAACTGCGGCTGCTTCAGCAGTTCGGTCACGCGCGCGCCGCGGTCCAGCTGCTTGCGGGTCGATTCGTCCAGGTCCGATGCGAACTGCGCGAACGCAGCCAGTTCACGGTACTGCGCCAGGTCGGTACGGATACCGCCCGACAGGCCTTTGATGACCTTGGTCTGGGCAGCGCCACCGACGCGCGACACCGAGATACCGGCGTTGATCGCAGGACGGATACCGGCGTTGAACAGCGAGGTCTCCAGGAAGATCTGGCCGTCGGTAATCGAAATCACGTTGGTCGGCACGAAGGCCGAGACGTCGCCAGCTTGGGTTTCGATGATCGGCAGTGCGGTCAGCGAACCGGTCTTGCCGGTGACGGCGCCGTTGGTGAACTTCTCGACGTAGTCGGCGTTCACGCGGGCTGCGCGCTCGAGCAGACGGCTGTGCAGGTAGAACACGTCGCCTGGGTATGCTTCGCGGCCTGGTGGGCGGCGCAGCAGCAGGGAAATCTGGCGGTAGGCAACTGCTTGCTTCGACAGGTCATCGTACACGATCAGTGCGTCTTCGCCGCGGTCGCGGAAGTATTCGCCCATCGCGCAGCCCGAGTAGGCCGAGATGTACTGCATGGCGGCCGATTCCGACGCCGACGCTGCCACGACGATGGTGTATTCCATCGCGCCGTGGGTTTCCAGCGAGCGCACGATGTTCTTGATGGTCGATGCTTTTTGACCGATCGCGACGTACACGCAGGTGACGCCTTGACCTTTCTGGTTGATGATCGCGTCGACAGCGACAGCCGATTTACCGGTCTGGCGGTCGCCAATGATCAGCTCACGCTGGCCACGGCCGATCGGCACCATCGCGTCGATCGACTTGATGCCGGTCTGCATAGGCTGCGACACCGATTCGCGGGCGATGACGCCTGGCGCGATCTTTTCGATCGGGGCGGTCAGCTTGGCGTCGATCGGACCTTTGCCGTCGATCGGCTGGCCCAGGGCGTTGACCACGCGGCCACGCAGTTCAGGACCGATCGGCACTTCCAGGATGCGGCCGGTGGTCTTGACGATGTCGCCTTCCGAGATGTGCTCGTAAGCACCCAGGATGACCGAACCGACCGAGTCGCGCTCGAGGTTCATCGCCAGGCCAAAGGTGTTGCCTGGGAATTCCAGCATCTCGCCCTGCATCACGTCCGACAGACCGTGGATGCGGCAGATACCGTCGGCGACCGAGATGACGGTGCCCTGGTTGCGGACGTCGGCAGTGGCTTCGAGGCCCTGGATCCGGCTCTTGATCAGCTCGCTGATTTCAGATGGGTTAAGTTGCATGCTAGCTAACTCCAATTATAGTTTCTTGATGCGTAGGGCAAGGGTGAGTCGTCGGAGGTGCGATTGACTCAGGACGCGAGCGCAACGTGCATCCGTTGCAGCTTGGCGCGTACCGAGGTATCGAGCACTTCGTCACCGACGACCACGCGCACACCACCGATCAGCGAGGGATCCACTGTTACCGTTGGGTTCAGCTTGCGGCCAAATTTCTTTTCCAGCGTGGCGGCCAGCTGCGACAGCTGGTCGGCCGAAAGCTCGAACGCGCTGAAGATCGTCGCGTCGGCTGCGCCTTCGCTGGCGTTCTTCAGGAGCGCGAACTGGGCGCTGATTTCCGGCAGCAGGTTGATGCGGCCGTTTTCTGCCAGCATTGCGATGAAATTCTTCGCTTCTGCAGTCAGCGGAGCCTTGACCAGCGACGCAATCGTGTCCGCCAGTTGTGCATGCGTGACGTGCGGGTTGCTGGCGAAGGCCTGCACATCGGAATTGGCGCCGATCTGGCCCAGTTCCGACGCGATGGCCGACCACGCGTTCAGGTCGCCGGTTTGGGCGACACGGAACAACGCTTCGGCGTAAGGGCGGGCGACGGTTGCGAGTTCTGCCATGATCAGAGCTCGGTCGACAGTTGCGACAGCAGGTCGGCGTGGGCCGCTGCGTTCACTTCACGCTTGAGGATCTGCTCGGCACCGGCAACCGCAAGGGCTGCAACCTGGCCACGCAGTTCTTCGCGCGCGCGCGTCACTTGCTGCTCGGCGTCGGCCTTGGCGGCAGCGACGATGCGTGCGCCTTCTTCGACGGCGGTTTTCTTCGCTTCTTCGATGATCGCAGCAGCGCGCTTTTCAGCGTCGTTGATGCGCTTCTGGACTTCGTCACGGGCGCCGGCCAGTTCGGTCTGGACGCGCTTTTCGGCGGCAGCCAGGTCAGCCTTGCCGCGGTCGGCAGCGGCCAGGCCACTCGCGATCTTCGCAGCGCGCTCGTCGAGCGCTTTCATCAGCGGCGGCCACACGAATTTCATCGTGAACAGCGCCAGGATGAAGAACACCACGAGCTGTGCAAGCAGGGTTGCATTAAGGTTCACGGTTTTATCCTTCTTACAGAAACACGGATGCCGAACCAGAAACTGGTTCGGCCCTTCAAGACCTCGAGACGCGAGTCTTAGACTGGAACGAACGGGTTAGCGAACGCGAACAGCATTGCGATACCAACGCCGATCAGGAACGCCGCGTCGATCAGACCAGCCAGCAGGAACATCTTGGTCTGCAGGGTGTTCATCAGTTCTGGCTGACGTGCAGAAGCTTCCAGGTATTTACCGCCCATCAGAGCGATACCGATACAAGCGCCGATTGCGCCCAGACCGATGATCAAACCGCAAGCCAGTGCAACAAAAGAAAGGTCAGTCATGTAAAACTCCAAAAGTTAAATTAAAAACTAAATTAAAAACTACAACTTCTTTACAACCACATTCACTCGATGCTTGCGGCTTCGATCAGTGGCCTTCGTGAGCCTGACCGAGGTAAACCAGCGTCAGCATCATGAAGATGAATGCCTGCAGGAGAACGATCAGGATGTGGAAGATCGCCCAGATGGAACCGGCAATCACGTGGCCGATGAAACCGAACATCGTCGCGGTTCCGCCCAGCAGTGCGATCAAGAGGAACAGCAGTTCGCCGGCAAACATGTTACCGAACAGTCGCATACCGAGCGACACCATTTTTGCTGCGTATTCGATGACGTTCAGGAGCAGGTTGAACGGCGCCATCCAGATGCCGAACGGTGCCGAGAACAGCTCGTGGAGCCAGCCGCCGAAGCCCTTGATCTTGATGCCGTAGTAGATCATCAGCAGCAGTACGCCCAGCGACATGCCGATCGGACCGTTCAGGTCGGCGGTCGGAACCACACGGTGATACGGGAAGATGTGCTCGACGCCGAAGGCGGCGAACAGCCATGCCCACATGTCGACCGGCAGCAAATCCAGCGCGTTCATCAGGACGATCCAGACGAACACGGTCAGTGCCAGCGGAGCGATGAAGCTGCGGTCGCCGTGCACGATGGTCTTGGCCTGGTCGTCGACCATTTCAAACATCATTTCGACGAATGCCTGGAAACGGCCAGGAACGCCGGCAGTCGCGTTGCGCGCGGCGGCCCACATCAACAGGCAGGCGGTCAGGCCCATCGCGATCGACCAGAACATGGTGTCGTAGTGGATGACCGAGAAATCGACCGGTCCCACCTGGTACTGGTTCTTCAGGTGGCCCAGGTGGTGAATGATATATTCTGATGCGGTGGGCGCGTGCGCTGCGCCGTCTACTGGAGTCGCCATGTCGTCATTGCCTAAATAATAAGATGATGTAACTTTTCAGTGCCACGATGATTCCGGCGACCAGTGCCAGCCAGTTTAGATCGTGATACAGCCACGCAGTTGCGCCTAAAAGCGCCAGCGTTAATGCAATCTTTACAAATTCCCAGATGAAAAATGTCGCGGGACTCGCCGTACCCGAAGCGGACGCGGCGAACAAGCGCACTGCCATGATCCCGTTGGGCACGACACAACACAAACCGCCCAGTACCGCCGAAAACATCGCAGCCCGTCCCCCCAGTAGTGCGGCGATGAGACCGACGACTACCGTTGCTATCAGCTGCAGGGAAACGATGCGTAGCATATTCTTTTAGCTCTTGCGCTAGCGCATTTTGGACGTACTACGAGGTGATAATTACAAGAATCGCCGGAATTATAAGTGGTTATACGGACGTGAGTCAAACGATTCCACACTTATAACTGGGACGAATATATGGCGAAAATGTGACACGATGCCGGCGGATAGCGCAATATTTTCAGCTACTTAGCTTCAGATCGTGTATATGGCGTGATGTGACAATTGCGCTGCGGTAGGTGACTACAGGCCAGGGCCGGCCGGCGCGAAAGTTGGTAGCGCTAACGCGTCGGAGGTGGCTGGCAAGATAGCCAGCCCCCCCCTGCGACGCCACCCCATGCGACCGGGTAGCGTCCCTGTTTTTTACGCGCGCAGACGCGCAAGCACGCCTTCGAGGATGTCCAGGTCGGCGAAGTCGATGATCATCTGGCCCTTGCCCTTCGCGCCCATCTTGAACAGCACCGGGGTCGCCAGCTTGTCGGACAGTTCTTCTTCAAGCCGCACGATGTCGCCCGGCTTGTCCTTGGCGCGCGCCGACTGGGCCGGGGCGCTTTGCTCTTCGAGCGCGCGCGCGACCAGCTTCTCGGTCTCGCGCACCGACAGGCGACGGGCGACGACGTGATTGGCCAGCGCGATCTGGTTCGCACTGTCGACCGCCAGCAAGGCGCGGGCATGGCCCATGTCGATATCTCCTGCCATCAGCATGGTCTGCACCGGCTGCGCCAGGTTGATCAGGCGCAGCAGGTTCGACACCGCGCTGCGCGAGCGGCCGACCGCGCCGGCCGCCTGCTCGTGCGTGAAATTGAAGTCCGAGATCAGGCGCTGGATGCCCTGCGCCTCCTCCAGCGGATTCAGGTCTTCGCGCTGCATGTTCTCGATCAGGGCCATGGCGGCCGCGGCCTGGTCGTCGACGTCGCGCACCAGCACCGGGATCTCGTCCAGGCCCGCCATCTGCGCTGCGCGAAAGCGCCGCTCGCCGGCGATGATTTCGTACGGCGTGCCCGATCCCGCCGGCAGCGGACGCACCAGCACCGGCTGCATGATGCCCTGGGTCTTGATCGAGGCGGCCAGCTCGGACAGGCTCACTTCGTCCATGCGGGTACGCGGTTGATACTTGCCGGCCTGGATCTGGGTGACGGCCAGGACCGAAGGGAGATTGCTTGCAGCGGGCGCGGCGTCCATGTCGCCGCCGAGCAGGGCGTCGAGCCCGCGGCCCAGTCCCTTGAGTTTTTTGGTTGCCATTCTTTGTCAGCTCTCTTGGTGATTACATGGTCTTGATGCGCTGGACCATTTCCGCGCCAAAGGCGATGTACGCCTGCGCGCCTTTCGACGAGGGATCGAAGGTCACGCCCGGGATGCCGTAGGACGGCGCTTCGGCCAGGCGGACATTGCGCGGGATGATGGTCTTGAACACCTTGTCGCCGAAGTGCTGCTCGAGCTGGTTCGAGACCTGCTGCGACAAGGTCATGCGCGGGTCGAACATCACGCGCAACAGGCCGATGATCTTGAGGTCGGTGTTCAGGTTGGCGTGCACCTTCTTGATCGTGTTGACCAGGTCGGACAAACCTTCCAGCGCGTAGTACTCGCACTGCATCGGGATGATCACGCCATGCGCGGCGCACAGGCCGTTGAGCGTGAGCAGCGACAGCGACGGTGGGCAGTCGACCAGGATGAAGTCGTAGTCGGCGTCGACCGCAGCCAATGCATCCTTCAGGCGGCGCTCGCGGTTCTCGAGCGACACCATCTCGACTTCGGCGCCGGCCAGCTCGCGGTTGGCGGGCAGCACGTCGAAGCGCCCTGCCTCGGAGCGCACACGCGCGCCAAGCACATCCGACTCGCCCAGCAGCACCTGGTAGATCGACGACTCGAGCTCGGCCTTGTTGATGCCGGCGCCCATGGTCGCATTGCCCTGCGGGTCGAGGTCGACCAGCAGCACGCGCTGGTCCAGTTTAGCCAGGCCCGCCGCCAGATTGACGGAGGTGGTGGTCTTGCCTACCCCACCCTTCTGGTTCGCTACGCAAAATATCTTCGCCATCTATTCTCTTTCTCGAAAGCGGCTACAAGACGCCATACCGTTCATATCGTACAAACCATTTGAATGATTCATACTGTATAAACGATATAAACGGTTTATACGGTTTATACTATTAATATTGTTTAGGTGGTTCTCTGGATGAAGACCAGGTGACGCTCTGCGCCCAGTCTTGGCACCTGCAATGGCTGCAAACCGCTCACTTTCCACTCTTGCGGCAGGCGTTCGCGTTCCTCGCTTGGCGCCACTCCTTTCAGGGCGATGAATTTACCGCCCTCTTGCAGCAGGTGTCCCGACCAGTTGACGAAATCGGACAGGTCCGCAAAAGCGCGTGAGGTGATGACGTCGAATTTGTCGCTCACCGCCAGGTCTTGCACCTTCATCGTGTACACGGTGACGTTCGTGAGTGCCAATTCCGCCTTCACTTGCGTGAGGAAGGCGGTTTTCTTGTGCACGGTGTCGATCATCGCCACTTTCATGTCAGGCCGGGTAATCGCCAGCACCGTGCCTGGCAATCCGCCCCCTGCCCCCACGTCCAGCACATTGCGGGCATCCTTGAATGCCGGCACCGCGGCCAGCGAGTCGAGCAGGTGGTGGGTCACCATCTGCATCGGGTCGCGCAGCGAAGTCAGGTTGTACACCGCATTCCACTTGTGCATCAGCTGCAGGAAGGCCATCAGCTTGCCCTGCTGTTCTGGCGTGACATCCAAGCCCATTTCGGCAATACCGTCGGCCAGCACCTTGGCCAGCGCATCGCGGTCGAACGCATATTTCATTGCGCCGCCTCCGAAGTAGTCGGGGCAAAGCCCGGGACGCCACGCTTTTTCAGGTGCACCAGCAGCAGCGAGATCGCCGCCGGGGTCACGCCCGAAATGCGCGAAGCCTGGCCCAGGGTTTCGGGACGCTGTTTATCCAGCTTCTGGCGCACCTCGAACGACAAGGCCGCGATCTCCAGGTAGTTCAGGTTCTCTGGCAGCTTCAGGTTTTCATAGTGGTCGTGACGCTCGACTTCGCGCGCCTGGCGATCGATATAGCCGGAATACTTGAGCTGGATTTCCACCTGCTCCTTCACGGCCGGATCTTCGACGCCGGGGCCGGCCAGCGGCTGGCCTTCATTACCTTGCATCGTCATCAGGGTGTCGTACTCGACGCCTGGTCTTCTCAGGAGGTCGGCCAGGTTGTACTCGCGCTCGAGCGCCTGCCCCACCACCCGCTCCGATTCGGCGGCAGCCAGGATGCGTGGGTTGACCCAGGTCGCTTTTAGTCGTTCCAGTTCGCGGGCGACGGATTCGCGCTTGGTCTCGAAGGCCTGCCAGCGCGCGTCGTCGACGATGCCCAGCTGGCGGCCGATCTCGGTCAGGCGCATGTCGGCGTTATCTTCGCGCAGCGACAGGCGGTATTCGGCGCGGCTGGTGAACATGCGGTAAGGCTCGGCCACACCTTGCGTAGTGAGGTCGTCGACCAGCACGCCGAGGTAGGCTTCGGAACGGCCCGGCGTCCAGGTGTCCTTGTCTTGGGTTTGCAGTGCGGCGTTCAGGCCGGCCAGCAGGCCCTGGGCCGCGGCTTCTTCGTAGCCGGTGGTGCCGTTGATCTGGCCGGCGAAGAACAGGCCCTTGATCGCCTTCGTTTCGAGCGAAGCCTTCAGGCCGCGCGGGTCGAAGTAATCGTATTCGATCGCATAGCCGGGACGCAGGATGAAGGCGTTCTCCATGCCACGCATCGAGCGCACCAGCTCCAGCTGGACGTCGAAAGGCAGGCTGGTCGAGATCCCGTTGGGGTAGAACTCGTTGGTGGTCAGGCCTTCCGGTTCCAGGAAGATCTGGTGCGATTCCTTCGAGGCGAAGCGGTGGATCTTGTCTTCGATCGATGGGCAGTAGCGCGGGCCGACGCCTTCGATCACGCCGGTGTACATCGGGCTGCGATCCAGGCCGGCGCGGATGATGTCGTGGGTACGCTCATTGGTATGCGTCACCCAGCACGGCACCTGACGCGGATGCATCGCCACATTACCCATGTACGAGAAGACCGGCACCGGATCGAGGTCGCCCGGCTGTTCGGCCAGCACCGAAAAGTCGATGCTGCGGCCATCGATGCGCGGCGGCGTGCCGGTCTTGAGGCGGCCCTGCGGCAGCTTGAGTTCCTTCAGGCGCGCGGACAGCGAGGTCGCCGGCGGATCGCCCGCGCGTCCACCCGAATAGTTCTGCAGACCGACGTGGATTTTACCGTCCAGGAAAGTACCGGCGGTGAGCACCACGGCGCGGGCACGGAACTTCAGGCCGACCTGGGTGACGGCGCCAACCACGCGGTCGCCCTCCACCATCAGGTCGTCGACCGCCTGCTGGAACAGCCACAGGTTCGGCTGGTTTTCCAGGCGCGCGCGGATCGCCGCCTTGTACAGGACGCGGTCGGCCTGGGCGCGGGTGGCGCGCACGGCCGGGCCCTTGGACGAATTCAGGATGCGGAACTGGATGCCCGCCTCGTCGGTGGCAATGGCCATGGCGCCACCGAGGGCGTCGACTTCCTTGACCAGGTGACCCTTGCCGATGCCGCCAATCGACGGATTGCAAGACATGGCGCCGAGGGTTTCGATATTGTGGGTTAGCAGCAGGGTCTTTTGACCGGTGCGTGCAGACGCGAGTGCGGCTTCGGTTCCGGCATGGCCGCCGCCGACGACGATGACGTCGAATTCAGTAGGAAATAGCATGATGGGGTGTGGAGCGAGGGGACTAATGCGCGATTATAGATTCTTTTTTCCTGCTGGACTCTCCATCGGTCCGAAAACGACAGATTTTGTTTCACGTGAAACCTTACTCTTCTGTTCTTACCTAGGTGTTTCACGTGGAACAGTGGACAAGAAAAAAGCCGGGTGAGAACCCGGCTTTGATGTTTCACGTGGAACAGCCTTACCAGCCCAGCTTTGTGAATGAATCGTAGGCTGTCTTTACAATCAGCGCCGAAACGACAAACAGGAATAATTTGCGCACGAAACCACTACCATGCTTCAACGCCAGCCTGGTGCCGATCACCGCACCGACGATCTGGCATCCCGCCATCAGCAAGCCCAGCTGCCACAGCAAATGACCGCTATAGCCGAACCACATCAGCGCCGACAGATTGCAGGCGACGTTGACGATCTTCGCCGCAGCCGAGGCGCTCAGGAAGTCGAAACCGAAGAAGCGCACGAACAGGAACAGCAGGAAACTGCCGGTGCCCGGTCCGAAGAAACCATCATAAAAACCGATCGCGGCGCCGATGCCGATTGCCCAGTAGCGCTCGGCCATCCCGCTGTGCAGTGGCGCGTGCACCGCGCCGAGATCTTTCTTCATGAAGGTATAGACGGCGACCGCGACCAGGACGAACGGCAGCAGCGCGCGCACGAAATCGGCCGGCACCTGGGTCACGGTCCAGGCGCCGACGAAAGACAGGGTAAACGCGGCGATGGCTGCGGGCGCCGCGGTGCTCCAAGCGACCCGCACGCGGCGCGCGTAACTTGCGGCGGCCGAACCGGTGCCGAAGATCGCTGCGAGTTTATTGGTGCCGAGGATGGTTGCCGGCGCTTCTTTCGGCAACAGGGAGAACATCGCGGGAAGCTGGATCAGGCCGCCGCCGCCGACAACGGCGTCGACCAGGCCGGCGGCAAAAGCGGCGCCGCCGAGCCACACTACATCGATCATGGGAGACTTTCAGGGGAAGTGCAGAGCCGATATTTTACGGCAAGCAAGCCGTACTGACACGGCGCCGCCCTTCCCGTGGCACTTATTCCGGCGTGACGGCCGCCGGCGATCGTGCGAAATCGATGAGCAAGCCATTCAGCCGCTCGGCGCCCGATAACTGCAGCCAATGGCCTACGCCGTCGATGCGCGCATACTCGAAGCCGGCGCGGCATTGTTCGCGCGAGTCCAGCATTTGCTGTTCGCGCAGCGCGGGATCGCGCTCGCTCCAGACACCCAGCACCGGCACATCGACCGGCTTCCAGCGCTTGCCGCGTGAACCCTTGAGATTGGCGCGGTAGTAATTCAGGGCGGCGGTCAGTCGGCCCTGCGGCGCCAGCGCATCGATCCAGAGTTGCTGCTGTTCGCGGCTGCGATTCATCGCACGCAGAGCCGCCCAATTACCTGCCTTCAACAGCGTTTCGGCCAGGACCGGCGTCATGAATACGGCCATGTACCAGAAGCGCAATTTTTGCGTGAGACCTGACTTGGCCAGCGCCTTTGGGTGGCCCACCGACAGCGCCGCGTAACGGCTGACGCGTTGAGGCGCATGCATGGCCAGATTCCAACCGACCTGCGCACCCCAATCGTGGCCGACCACCGTCGCCTCGGCGATGCCCAGTGCATCCATGAGCTGCAGCACGTCATCGGCCACGAAGTCGATTGCGTATGCGCTGACCTCGGACGGCATATCGGTCTTGCCGTAGCCGCGCAGATCGGGAGCGATAACCTGGAAACCAGCCGCAGCCAGGGCCGGGATTTGCCGCCGCCAGATCGCATGGGTATCCGGAAAGCCATGCAAGAGCACGACTGGCGGGCCCTCACCGGCAGTCACGTAGTGCATGTTCAAACCATTGACCCTGGCGTACTGCGACACGACGTCCATGCGTTTCCCTGTACCTCAGTTCGATGGGAAACAGCTTACCAGAACGTAAACGCCTGTCCAGACCCCCTCTGTGGATAAGCTACTTGATATCCACAGGTATCGTTTGTGCAGAACTCGGCTTTTTTGCACAGGCAAAAATCTTGTCCAGATTTGCCACCAAGCAGTCTGCTTAGCAGTGCACGGACTTATCCGTCACATAAATGCCTGATTTCGCGCTCTTTAATCGGGTTGTCCACAGAAACCAGCTACCGTTAACCACTATTATCAATGTTGTATACAGATCTTGGTTGTAAACCTGACGACCTCGCGAAAAAAAAAATTTCTTCCACGTGTGGCAAATCGGGGAAGGCAAATCGCGCAAGCCGATGCTGTCGGCCATCTCGACTGCTTGCTCGCACATCGTGTTCACCAAGGCCAGCCAAGCTGGGAAAGGAACGGCGTCTGTGGATAAGCGAATGAATATTCACAGGACGGAATGTGCAGAAACCACCGACTTGTCCAGTTAAGAAATTTCTATTCAACTTTCCTACAGCGCAGGAACAGGCGTTTTCCAGCGGGTTAACGCGGCCGTAAACCATTGATGTTGTGGAGAAAACCGTCTTTATCCACAAAGAAGCTCGCGTTTACTATTACTATCATTTTGTATACAAGCCTTTAACTAAAACAAATACGAGAAACGCCGCTGCCGCTGACTCCGGACCAGCCCGAGGTTGCAAACGAGGAAAGGCGTGCAGAAAAGATCAGTCACACGCACGAGTTCCTGGTCATGGCGATCGCGCTAGACCTCTCGAACTGCACGCCTGGTAGCAATAACACGCGAGCGCCTGTGGAAAAGCCGCTGCATATCCACAGCGCCGGATGTGCAGAACAGGCCATTTTTCTGTGAGCCGATTTGTTGTCCAAGAACGGTGCAAGCCGAACGCAAGCTTTTTCCCGCGCGTAAACGACGTCGTAAACCGTTGATACTGTGGAGTAAACTCGCCTTATCCACAGAGAACATCGCGTTTACCTACTACTATCAACCTTGTATACATATCTCTTAATTAAATAAGCAAACACAGCGCAAGCAAAAAAAGCGTCTTCCAGAACAGGTCATTCACTTCCTCCAACCAGAACCAGGATCATTGCAATTCAAGGACTGAATGCGATGGAAGCTGTGTACAATCCGTCCCTTATGCACAGTTGCCGATCTGAATCGCCAATAAGGTGCAAAACGTCTCTACACACTCACCCAGCAAGAAAACATGCGTCTAGGGATCATCAGCGCTTTGCACGAAGAACAGGCAGGGCTCGTGGAAGCCATGGGAGGGGCCGCCAAGCTCATCCACGGCAAACGGGAGTACTGGGTCGGACAGCTATGGGAAATCGACGCTGTGTGCGTTTTATCGCGTATTGGCAAGGTTGCCGCTGCGATGACTGCGACAACGCTTGTGGAAAAGTTCGGAGTTACGCACATCCTCTTCACGGGCGTTGCCGGCGCCGGGGATAAAACGATTCGTGTGGGCGACATCGTGGTGGCCGAATCGCTGGTCCAGCACGATATGGATGCCAGCCCTTTGTTCCCGCGTTTCGAAGTGCCGCTCACGGGCCAGACGCATTTCCAGCCAGACCAGCAGCTGTCGCTAAGACTGTCCAGCGCCGCCCACGCCTTCCTGGAATGCGACTTCCTGGAGACGATCTCCGAGACCGAGAGACAGGCATTCGGCCTCGCACAGCCGCGCGTACATCGTGGCCTGATCGCCAGCGGCGACCAGTTCGTCAATGACCGCCAGCGCATCGATGCGCTCAATGGCGCCCTGCCCGGGCTGGTGGCGGTGGAGATGGAAGGCGCCGCAGTGGCGCAGGTGTGTCAGGAACTGGACGTGCCGTTCGCCGTCATCCGCGCGGTATCGGACAATGCCAATGAAGACGCGGCCCACGACTTCATGCGCTTCGTGAAGTCGGTGGCCGCGCAATATGCTTTCCACATCACCCGGCGCCTGTGCCGGCATCTGGTGGAAGCGCCGCTTCAGCCCAGGAGCGAATCCGCTGGGATGTAGTCGTAGCCCAAGGCCTGGGCTACGGCTTCGAAGGTCACCTTGCCCTGGCAGACGTTCAGCCCATGACGCAAGTGGACGTCGTCCGCCAGCGCGCGCCGCCAGCCTTTATTCGCCAGCGCCAAAGCATGGCCGATGGTGGCGTTATTCAGGGCGAAGGTCGAGGTGCGCGCCACCGCGCCCGGCATGTTCGCAACGCAGTAGTGGACCACGCCATCGACCAGGAAGGTCGGATCGGCGTGCGTCGTTGGGTGTGAAGTCTCGAAACAGCCGCCCTGGTCGATCGCCACGTCGACGACCACAGCGCCCTTCTTCATGCGCGAGACCATGTCGCGCGTGACGAGTTTCGGCGCCGCCGCGCCAGGCACCAGCACGCCGCCAATTACCAGGTCGGCGCTCACGACCGCTTCCTCGAGCGCGTGAGCATTGGAATACAGGGTCGAGATGCGGTTGCCGAACACCAGGTCGAGCTGGCGTAGCCGGTCGACGTTCTTGTCGAGCACCGTGACGCGGGCGCCGGTGCCCACCGCCATCTGCAGCGCATTGGCGCCGACCACGCCGGCGCCGATGATGACGACGTGGCCGGCCGCCACGCCAGGCACGCCGCCCAGCAGCAGCCCCATGCCGCCCCGGGATTTCTCCAGATGGGCGGCGCCGGCCTGGATAGCCATGCGGCCCGCGACTTCGCTCATCGGCGCAAGCAGGGGCAAGCCGCCGCCCGGACCGGTGATCGTTTCATAGGCAATGCAGATGGCGCCCGATTTGACCAGCGCCGCGGTTTGCTCCGGATCGGGAGCCAGGTGGAGGTAGGTGTAGAGGATTTGGCCTTCGCGCAGCATCGCGCATTCGGCCGGTAACGGCTCCTTGACCTTGACGATCATGTCGGCGCGCGAGAAGACTTCGTGGGCGCTGTCGACGATGGTGGCGCCGGCCGCGGTGTAGTGGGCGTCGTCGAGGCCGATTTCATGGCCTGCGCCCTGCTGGATGATGACCTGGTGGCCGCGCGCCACCAGTTCGCGTACCGATGGCGGCGTGAGGCCGACGCGGTATTCGTGGTTCTTGATTTCCTTTGGAACGCCTACAAGCATGTCGGTCTCCTGTTGTGTTGTGTGCTGCTGCTTCTCCTACTGATTCTCTTCTGGTTGGACGCGTGGACGGCAAAGCCGTCCACCCTACGTCGGCGTCGACGAAATAGTCGACGCCGTGTTTCGACGATTCTTACAGGCCCAAGGTCATCAGGCTTGCGTTGCCGCCAGCGGCGGTCGTGTTGACGCAGACCGCGCGCTCGGCGACCAGGCGCCACAGGTCCACCGGCTCCAGGGCGTCGGTGTCGACGATGCCGACGATCGCACCCGGGCGCGCCGCCAGCTGCGTGCGCAGCAGGCCGGCCAGGCCGGTTTCGACCAGCGCGATCGCGACGTCGGCCGCATCGATTTCTTCCTTGCCCACGAAGCGCACGCGTTCCTTCACCGCCGCCGGCAGGTTGGCCGGAATCGATTCAGGCGTCGGCGCCAGCACCAGCGCGCGGTTGCCGGTGGCGAGGGCCGCTGCCAGCTGATTAAGCAGGCCGGCCGAGGTGGCGGGCGCGCACAGCACGGCGCCGCGCGGCGTGAACGACAGGCGGTTGCTTTCGCCGGTCGGGCCGGGAAGGTCCATCGACACGCCATTGAGCGAAGTGCGCGCGTAACCCTCGGCCAGCGCGGCCACCGGCTGCTGGCCGGCCGTGCGCAGCCAGCCGATCAGGGCTTCCAGCGCCGCTTCTGGCTGGCGCACGTGTTCCATCAGGGGCGCCGCGCCACGCTGCAGGCGTTTCAGGTACAGCGGGCCGCCGGCCTTGGGACCGGTGCCCGACTTGCCTTCGCCGCCGAACGGCTGCACGCCGACCACTGCGCCGACGATGTTGCGGTTGACGTAGATGTTGCCGACATGGGCGCGGTTGACGATGTGGTCGATGGTTTCATCGATGCGCGAATGCACGCCCAGGGTCAGGCCATAGCCGGTGGCGTTGATCGCATCGATCACCGAGGGCAGCTCGGCGCGGCGGTAGCGCACGATGTGCAGCACCGGGCCGAAGACTTCCTGCTTGAGTTCCGCCAGCGAGGCGATTTCGAGCACGGTCGGCGGCACGAAGGTGCCGGCAGCGAGGACCGACGCCGGCAGCTCGAGCGCGAAGTGGCTGCGCGCGGTGGCCTTGGTGCGCTCGATGTGGGCCAGCAGGTTGCGCTGGGCTTCGGCATCGATCACCGGGCCGATGTCGGTCGCCAGGCGGTCCGGGCAGCCCACGCGCAGTTCCTGCATCGCGCCCTTGAGCATCTTGATGGTCTTGTCGGCGATGTCCTCTTGCAGGAACAGCACGCGCAGCGCCGAGCAGCGCTGGCCGGCCGAGTCGAAGGCCGAACTCAGAACGTCCTGCACCACCTGCTCCGGCAGCGCCGAGGAGTCGACGATCAGCGCGTTCTGGCCGCCGGTTTCGGCCACCAGCGGGATGTCGATGCCTTCCTGTTGCGCGCGCTTGGCCAAGGTGCGGTTGATCAGCTGGGCGACTTCGGTCGAACCGGTGAAGATCACGCCTTTGATGCGGCTGTCCGCCGTCAGGGCGGCGCCCACCACTTCACCACGGCCCGGCAGCAGCTGCAGCGCGGCGCGCGGGGTGCCCGCCTCGAGGAACAGTTCCACCGCGCGATAGGCGATCAATGGGGTCTGCTCGGCCGGCTTGGCCAGCACCACGTTGCCGGCCGCGAGGGCGGCCGCTACCTGGCCGGTGAAGATCGCCAGCGGGAAGTTCCAGGGGCTGATGCAGCTGACAGGGCCCAGTGCGTCGGCCTTGCTCGAGCCGCGGATCTGCACCGCGTAGTAGCGCAGGAAGTCGACCGCTTCGCGCAGTTCGGCGATCGCGTTCGGCAGCGATTTGCCGGCTTCACGCACGGCCAGGGCCATCAGCTCGACGCCGTTCTGTTCGAACAGGTCGGCGGTGCGCTCCAGGATCGCGGCGCGTTCATGGGTGGCGGTGGCGGCCCATTCGCCGGCGAAGGCGCTGGCAGCGGCCAGGGCGGTTTCGACGTCGGTGCGCGAGGCCTCGCTCACCTGGCCGACGATATCGCTCGACATCGCGGGATTGACCACGTTGGCGGGCACGCCGGCGTCGACCGAGCCAGCGATCAGCGGGCCGGCGACGTGCTGGCGCTGCTGCGCCAGACCGTCCGCGACCTTGGCCAGGACGTCTTCGTTGACCAGGTCCATGCCCGCCGAATTCTTGCGCTCATCGCCGAACATGTCGACCGGCAGCGCGATCGCCGGATGCGGCTTGCCGCCGCTGGCGCGCGCGACGTCGAAGGGATCGGTGAGCAGTGTGTCGATCGCGACGTTCTCATCGACGATCTGGTTCACGAACGAGGAGTTGGCGCCGTTTTCCAGCAGGCGGCGCACCAGGTAGGCCAGCAGGGTTTCGTGCGAACCGACCGGCGCGTAGATGCGGCAAGCCTTGTCCAGGTTCTTGCTGCCCACGACCTGGTCGTACAGGGTCTCGCCCATGCCGTGCAGGCACTGGAATTCGTAGTTGCTGACCTTGTCCTCTTTGGCCCAGGTGTAGATCACCGACAGCGTGTGGGCATTGTGGGTGGCGAACTGAGGATACAGCACGTCGGCCGCCGCCAGCAGCTTGCGCGCGCAAGTCAGGTAGGAGACGTCGGTGTACACCTTGCGCGTATAGACCGGATAGCCTGGCATGCCGTCGACCTGGGCGCGCTTGATCTCGGCGTCCCAGTAGGCGCCCTTCACCAGGCGCACCATGAATTTGCGGCCGCTGCGCTTGGCCAGGTCGACCAGGTAGTCGATCACGAACGGGCAGCGTTTCTGATAGGCCTGCACCACCAGGCCGATGCCTTCGAAGCCGGCCAGGTCTGGGTCGAACGCCAGCGCTTCGAGCATGTCGAGCGAGATCTCGAGGCGGTCGGCTTCTTCGGCGTCGATATTGATGCCGATGTTATAGGTCTTGGCCAGCAGGACCAGGCTGCGCACGCGCGGCAGCAGTTCTCCCATCACGCGCGCATATTGCGCACGGCTGTAGCGCGGATGCAGCGCCGACAGCTTGATCGAGATGCCCGGACCGTCCTTGATGCCGCGGCCATTGGAGGCCTTGCCGATCGCGTGGATGGCGGCTTCGTACGAGGCGTAGTAGTTCTTCGCATCGCTTTCGGTCAGCGCCGCCTCGCCCAGCATGTCGTAGGAGTAGCGATAGCCGCGCGTTTCGTTGTCGCGGCTGTTCTTCAGCGCTTCGTCGATGGTCTGGCCGGTGACGAACTGGTTGCCCAGCATGCGCATCGCCATGTCGACGCCCTTGCGGATCAGCGGTTCGCCGCCCTTCGCGATCAGGCGCGTGAGCGCCGAACCGAGACCCTGCTCGCTATTGGTCGAGACCAGCTTGCCGGTGATGAGCAGGCCCCAGGTCGCGGCATTGACGAACAGCGATGGCGATTCGCCCAGGTGCTTGCGCCAGTCGCCGCGGCTGATCTTGTCGGCGATGAGGCGGTCGGCGGTTTCGCTGTCCGGGATGCGCAGCAGCGCTTCGGCCAGGCACATCAGCGCGACGCCTTCTTCCGACGACAGCGAGAATTCGTGCATCAGCGCGTCCACGCCGGAAGCGCGGGTACGCTTTTCGCGCACTGCGGAGACCAGGCGATGCGCCAGCGGCTGGGCGTCGGCGCTCGGTGTGGCGCCCTGGGCCAGCAGCCATTGCACTGCCTCGGATTCATCGCGGCGGTAGGCGGCGGTGATGGCGGCGCGCAGGAGAGTCTGCTCGCGCCTGGTTTCAGCGTGGAGGGCGTCGAAGGGAACGAAGGTGGAGGCCGGGGAAGCAGCGATCTGCATGGCTATCTAGTCAAAAGAAAAATACACAACGAGGGCCACCGCACAGCAAAAGCGCCGTACCACATCACGTGGCCGGCGCAGTCTGGAACTCGGTGGAAATGATTCGATTGTAGAAGGATTTCTTCTGGATTAATTCTGCTTTTAATCGTTACTAGCAATAGATAGTTTTTGATGCGACAATCTGACCGAATAAAATTAACGGGAGACACCCGATGTTGGACAAGATCAGCAAGAAGATCCTCGCCGAGCTGCAGAATGACGGCCGCATCAGCAATGTGGAACTGGCGGCGCGCGTCAACCTGTCGCCGGCGGCCTGCCTCGAGCGCGTGCGCAAACTGCATGAATCGGGCTATATCATGGGCTATACGGCCCAGCTCAATCCGCAGCTGCTCGACGTGTCGCTGCTGGTCTTTATCGAAGTCGTGCTCGATCGCACCACGCCCGAGGTGTTCGATGCGTTCAAGCAGAGCGTGCAAATGATTCCCGAGGTGCTGGAATGCCATATGGTGGCCGGCGGCTTCGACTACCTCGTCAAGGCGCGCGTGAAGGATATGGCGGCCTACCGCGAGTTCCTGGGCAAGACCTTGCTGCAAAAGGGCGTGCGCGAAACCCACACCTATGCGGTGATGGAAGAAGTCAAGAATACGACCAAGCTGCCGATCCGCTGATCGTCAGACCGTGCTTTAAAAGTGAAACGGCCAGGCATTTGCCTGGCCGTTTTGTTTCACGTGAAACATTTTGCTGGTCGACACCAGCGCTGGCGCTGTCAGACGATCTTGCGCACGCCGCTTTTTGAGGCGCTTTCGGCCATCGATTCCAGGTTCTTGCGCAGCCAGCGGTGAGCCGGACTGCGGCCATCGCGTTCGTGCCACAGCATGTCCAGGTGGACCGCCGGCAGCTGCAAGGGCAGCTCCTTCCAGATCAGCACGTCGGTCATGCCGGTCGAGACCATCAAGTGCTTCGGCAACACGGTGATCAGATCGGAGTTCGCCACCACCCTGCCCGCCGTGAAGAACTGGTTCACCGTTAAGAGGATGCGGCGTTCGCGGCCGAGCTGGGCCAGCGCCTCGTCGACCAGGCCGTGGGCACGGCCCGAGAAGCTCACCAGCAAGTGGTTGGCCTTGCAATAGGTGTCGAGATCGAGCTTTTCCTTGGCCAGCGGGTGATCCTTGCGCATCACGCACACATAGACGCCGGAGTACAGGCGCTCGTGGCGGATCGGCGAACCGGTCTCGTACGAGAGCTGGGCGGCGACGCCGGGGAAGAAGCCGACCGCCAGGTCGATATCGCCGCGCAACAGCATCGGACGCGGCTCGCGCGTCGTCAGCGGCACCATGCGGATGTTCACGCCCGGCGCCTCGCTTTCGATCGAGCGCATCAGGGAAGGCAGCCACAGCGCGGCGGTGGCGTCGGCCATCGCCATGCGGAAGGTCGCTTGCGCCTTGGAGACGTCGAAGGTCTCCGGCATCACCGCCGCTTCCAGCGCCGCCAGGGCCTGGCGCACGGCCGGCCACAGGGCTTCGGCGCGCGGGGTCGGCTTGACGCCGTAGGCGGTGCGGATCAGGAGTTCGTCGCCCAGGCTCTCCCGTAGTCGCTTGATTGCATTCGACACTGCGGGCTGGGTCATGGCCAGGTGGCCGGCGGCACGGGTCAGGTTTTGCTCGGTCATCACCGCGTCGAATACGCGCAGCAGATTCAGGTCAAGCGTCAGAAAGCTCATGGGATCAGGAGAAAACTGTTGTGAATACAGGAGTACGGGTAGTGTACTCCAAATCATTCACAAACTGTATAAGGGCCATCAGGGAACAAAATTAGATTTATATGTTGCGACGCACTATAGTTCTCAACAATAACAGAACGAGCCTATCATGTCTTCCACCGCCTCCCTAGTCCAAGCTGCCGCTGCCGTGCCCTACGGCCAGGTGTTCAGCACCACCGTGTATCTTGCCTTGCTGGCTGGCTTTGTCTTGTTCTTCCGCCCACTGCTGGTCGGCATCGGCCGGGCCCTGTACCTGACCGTGCGTCCACGCCGCAGCAAGGCCGAGCTGGCCGCGCGCCGCGCCCTGGACGAAGCGCTGGCGCTCAAGCGCAAGCTGGCCAGCCTGGATCCGGTGGACGCCGCTGAAGTGCGTGCGATGGGCATCCGCCACTGATTATTACCGAATTCTCCCCTAACGCGGTCTCCGGCAACGGACACCGCGTTTTTTTTCGTCCCTGCCTTCTGTAGCACGCCGCCACGGCTGCAATCTCTTTTCCCCCTGAAAAACGCCGGGATGTCGCTTTACGCCTGGTGACTTCACGTTACCGGGATTTTCTCGCCTTTTTTATTTAACAAAGTTCACAAAGAGTCAAAAATATGATTTATCGGAAAAGTGTTCACGCGTTACTTGTCATATAGATGAGTATATTTAGCGAGTAGTTGCAGCAATTTTAGGCGAATATGGATGAGCTATGTCGTTGCCTTGATTTAGCCTGAAATTATCGACGATGGTGACAACTTGATGGCACGTTCTGAGGCGTTTGTTAGTAAATGAAAGAGGTTCAACAAAGTTCACATTCTAGATTGCGTAAAAATATACTTACGGTAACCGAGCGAACAAGCGAAAACAGCAGACCAATAAGCGCCAAAAAGCGCCCATTAACGTTAACCGGGAGTAGCAGGCCAGGAATGGATGAATCGAGCAGGCTGAAAGATGGCGTTCAGGGACGTGCGGACGCCGCATGCCGGGCAAGCCGGTACGCGGTCAGGAAAGCTGGGAGCGGAAACAAAAAAGCCGGCAGAGTTGCCGGCTTGGGGAGCAGATCAGGCTGGGGCCTTGTCGGCCGTTAGCCGCTCGTACTTGATGAGGAGTTCCTCGCGCGATTCGCGCCATTCCGGATTGAGCGGAATGCAGGCAACCGGGCACAGTTGCACGCATTGCGGCTCATCGAAATGGCCGACACACTCGGTGCACTTGTGCGGATCGATCTGGTAATACTCTTCGCCCATCGAAATGGCATCGTTGGGGCATTCGGGTTCGCAGACGTCGCAGTTGATGCAGTCGTCAGTAATCAATAAGGCCATGATACGTCCTGGAGAATCAGGCCTTCGGCGCTTGCGCCATGCTGGCGATTTTCTGCTGCAGCCAGCGGTCGACCGAAGGGAATACGAATTTGGAGACGTCGCCGCCCAGCATGGCGATCTCGCGCACGATGGTGCCCGAAATGAACTGGTACTGGTCGGACGGGGTCAGGAACATGGTTTCGACGTCGGGCAGCAGGTAGCGGTTCATGCCCGCCATCTGGAACTCGTATTCGAAATCGGACACCGCGCGCAGGCCGCGCACGATCACACGGGCGTCGTGCTTGCGCACGAAGTCCTTGAGCAGGCCCGAGAAGCTCTCGACCTGCACATTGGGGTAATGGCCAAGCACTTCGTTGGCGATATCCAGGCGTTCTTCGAGCGTGAAGAATGGACGTTTGTTGCGGCTGTCGGCGACGCCGACCACCAGTCGGTCGAACAGCCCGGATGCGCGGCGTACCAAATCCTCGTGGCCGCGGGTCAGCGGATCGAACGTACCTGGATAAACGGCTACAACCATTGCGGCTCCCTGAAAATTAACACCCTATTGGAACGCGCATTATGCCTGAAAACACGGCATCCGCCCCAGGCCGGGGCATGGTTTGCCCAATGGTTGTGCAGTTTCCCGGCCCTTGGCGGACTCAGGCCGCCTTTTCTTGCAGCTTCAGCAAATGGTAGTAGACCATGCCCGCCTTGTCGGCGCGCACCACTTCCCATCCATTCAACCAGTCGGGGACGTCGTCGCCCTCGGTGGGCAACGGCGCCTCGGCTTCGGCATACACCATGCCGCCATCAAGCAGCAGCGCCGCGCACAGCGGCAGCGTCTTGGCCAGCAGATCCTGTTGATAAGGCGGGTCGAGGAAGATCACGTCGAAGCGCTGGCCGCGGGTGGCCAGGTCTTGCGCCAGGGTCAGGGCGTCGGCGCGCAGCACGGTGATGTTGTCGGCCTTGAGCTTGTCGCGGTTGGCTTCGAGCTGGCGCACGGCCGGGGCGTGGTTGTCGACCATCGTCACCTTCGCCGCGCCGCGGCTGGCAGCCTCGAAGCCGAGCACGCCGGAACCGGCGTACAGGTCGAGAAAAGTGGCTTGCTCCCAGTCGCTGCCGAGCTGGTGGTTGATCCAGTTGAAGACGGTTTCGCGCACGCGGTCTGGCGTGGGACGCAGGCCGAGGGCATCGACCACCGGCAGCAGGGTGCGTTTCCAGGCGCCGCCGATGATGCGGACCTGGTGCTGGGCCATGCGCGGCGCGCCATGGGGTTTGGCGGCCTGGGGCCGTGATTTCATGGACTTTCTTTGCATGGGCGGCACTATAGCATGCAGGTTTACACGCCTGTCGGGGCCGCGATATCGCCGTTGAACGCGTGGGCGGGAGACCCGCCCACCCTACTTACCTGCTGCCAGTGCCCCGAAATCATTGATCCAGCCCTGCATGCGCTGCTGCGCATGGGCCTTCTGCTCCGGCGTCGCCAGTTTGATCGCGGTCAGGATGTATTTCGTCGTGTGGTCGATGCTGGCGTCATAGAAGGCCTTGCGCTCGGGCGACTCCATGCGTGTGAACAACTCGCGCATCAGGCCTTGCACCTTGGCGGCGGTCTGCTCGCGGTTGAGCTTTTTCTGTTGCACTTCTTGCAGCAGCGCCAGGATGCGGCGCTGGCGGTACTGGCGCTCCTCTAACCACTGCTGGTTGTCGAGCGGACGCAGGTCGGAGGCGCGGCGCAGGGCGGCTTCCTGCTCGCTGCTGAAGCGGCCGAACCACAGTTCCATCTGCTCCATCGATTTCTTGAAGCGCGCGCGCTGGCGTTTTTCGACGCTGCCGCTCATGAACTTGCGGCGGTATTCTTCGTTCTTGTCCTTGAACTTCTTGTCGATATTGGCGATTTGCGCAGGGGTGATCGACATGGCCAGCGTCGTCAGTTCCGGCACCGCGCGCTGAGACAGGCGTTCGCCGCGCACGCGGATCTCGCGGTAGGCCTGCAACAGGTCGGCCTGGCTCGGGTTGCCAGCCATTTTTTGCTGGAAAGTGCCTAATAAGGCGGCATAGTCGCGCAACTGGGTCTGGCGATGCCATTGGAACAGTCCATTGATGTCGCGCTTGGCGATGTCGGCCTGTTGTCCTTCGAAATCGACATAGGAATTCATCCACCAGTACAGTAAGGTGTCGCCCTGGTTGTACGAGAAGCGAATCGTGCTGCAACCGGCCGCCAATGCCATCAGGGCAATCGCCAATAGCGCTAGGGTGCGCCGGAAAAAAGTATCTCGCATGCTAGAATTTTTCATATTTTCAACTTTTTGAGAACGGCTTATGAACGTTGTGATCCTCGCCGCCGGCATGGGAAAGCGCATGCAATCCGCCCTGCCGAAAGTCCTGCATCCATTGGCTGGTAAGCCGCTGTTGCGCCACGTTATCGATACGGCACGTAGCCTGAGTCCGCAGAAATTATGTGTGATTTACGGGCACGGCGGCGCAGCGGTGCCCGAGATGGTGTCCGCGCTGGCGCAAGAGACCGGCATTACGATCGATACCGCCCTGCAGCAGCCGCAGCTGGGCACCGGCCATGCGGTGATGCAGGCCGTGCCGCAACTGGACGATGGCAGCGCCACCCTGGTGCTGTACGGCGACGTGCCGCTGACCACGGTGGACTCGCTGCGCCGCCTCGTAGAAGCCGCCGGCGACGACAAGCTGGGCATCCTGACGGTCGAACAGGCCAACCCCTTCGGCCTGGGCCGCATCGTGCGCGAGAACGGCAAGATCGTGCGCATCGTCGAAGAAAAGGATGCCAGCGAGGCCGAGCGCGCCATCCGCGAAATCAATAGCGGCATCATGGCCATCCCCACCCGCCACCTGAAGAAGTGGCTGGCGGCGCTGTCCAACAACAATGCCCAGGGCGAGTACTACCTCACCGATATCGTGGCCCAGGCCGTGGCGGACGGCGTGCCGGTCGTGTCGGCGCACCCGTCGGGCGAATGGGAAGTGGCTGGCGTGAACAGCAAGGTGCAGTTGGCTGAGCTCGAGCGTCGTCATCAATTGAACATCGCCCATGCCCTGCTGGAAAAAGGCGTGACCTTGATGGATCCGGCGCGCATCGATGTGCGCGGCGAACTGATTTGCGGCCGCGATGTCACTATCGACGTCGGCTGCGTGTTCGAAGGCCGTGTCGAGCTGGCTGACGGCGTAAAGGTCGGCGCCAACTGCGTGCTGGTCGGCGCCACGGTCGGCGCTGGCGCCAACATCAAGCCGTTCTGCCATATCGAAGGCGCCAGCATTGGCGCCGCTTCGCAGATCGGACCGTATGCGCGCCTGCGTCCGGGTACCGAGCTGGGCGAGGACGTCCATGTGGGTAACTTTGTCGAGATCAAGAACAGCACCGTCGCGGCGCACAGCAAGGCCAACCACCTGGCCTATATCGGCGATGCCACGGTGGGCTCGCGCGTGAACATCGGCGCCGGCGTCATCACCTGCAACTACGACGGCGCCAACAAGTTCCGCACCGTGATCGAGGACGAGGTGTTCGTGGGCAGCGACAGCCAGCTGGTGGCGCCGGTGACGATCGGCAAGGGCGCGACCCTGGGCGCCGGCACCACGCTCACCAAGGATGCGCCGGCCGGCAAGCTGACCATCTCGCGGCCCAAGCAAATCACGATCGAAGGATGGAAGCGCCCGGTGAAAGTGAAGAAGTAATCCACCGGCTGTCGACAGGGTAATCACAGGAAATAAACAAGATAAACACAGGGTTTTACCGTGCTTACCCCCTGTCCATCCACCTAGTCTTCCACAATATTATCCACAGGCTGCGGCCTGTAATCTAGACGGCGATCCGGGTGTCGAATTTGCTGCGGTGGGTCGAAAAATAGGCTTTGACGTTGCGCACGTTCGCGTGCGACGTGAACAGCCGGTGCGCCAGCGCATGATAGGCCGGCATGTCGGCGACCTGCACGACCAGCACGAAATCGGGTCCTGGCGACACCCGGTAGCACTGCAGCACGGCCGCCTCCCTGGCGGCCAGCTTCTCGAATTCTTCCATGCGCTCGGCGGCCTGCACGTCGAGCGTGATCTCGACGATGGCGGACAGGCGGCTACCGACCTTGTCGGGCGCCACGATCGCCACCTGGCGCTCGATGACGCCACTTTCCGTCAGCTGCTTTACGCGGCGCAGACAAGTCGGTGGCGACACGTGCACAAGGGCCGCCAGTTCGGCGTTCGTATGCGATGCGTCAGTTTGCAAAATATTCAGAATGCGACGATCGAGGTCGTCGAAGGCAGGTGGTTCTATCATTGTGATGAAATATTCGATAAATTTTCTGATTTATATGAAACAAGATTTCTTATTCATACTATCATGAAATAATCTAACAAAATCTGGCGCGCACTGTAAGCTTATTTCATTCGGATTGCTCTACGATAAGACTCAACAGTTTATTCATTCGAGAGGTTAGCCATGTGCGGTATCGTCGGAGCAGTCGCCAAACGTAATATCACCCCCGTCCTGATCGAGGGCCTGAAACGCCTCGAATACCGGGGTTACGACTCCTGTGGCGTGGCCATCCACCTCGATGGCCGCCTGACCCGCTCGCGCTCCACCTCGCGCGTGGCCGACCTCGAATCGCAAGTCAAGGAAGCACGCCTCGACGGCTTCACCGGCATCGCCCACACGCGCTGGGCCACCCACGGCGCCCCGGCATCGCACAATGCCCACCCGCACTTTTCGCCGACCGAAGACAATGCGCGCATCGCACTTGTCCACAACGGCATCATCGAAAACCACGACGAGCTGCGCGACGAACTCACCAAGCTGGGCTACAAGTTCACGAGCCAGACCGACACCGAGGTCATCGCCCACCTGGTCGACCACCTGTACACCGGCGACCTGTTCGAGACCGTGCAGCAGGCCGTCAAGCGCCTGCAGGGCGCCTATGCCATCGCCGTGTTCTGCCGCGAAGAACCGCACCGCGTGATCGCCGCGCGCCAGGGCTCGCCGCTGATCGTGGGCGTGGGCAAGGACGAGAACTTCGTCGCTTCCGACGCGATGGCGCTGGCCGGCACCACCGACCAGATTATCTATCTGGAAGAAGGCGACGTGGTCGACCTGCAACTGGCGCGCTACTGGATCGTCGATGTCGATGGCCGTCCGGTCGAGCGCGAAGTGAAAACCGTGCACGCCCACACCGGCGCGGCCGAGCTCGGCCCGTACCGCCACTATATGCAGAAAGAGATCTTCGAGCAGCCGCGCGTCATCGGCGACACCCTCGAAGGCGTGACCGGCGTGATGCCGGAACTGTTCGGCGACGGCGCCTATGCCGTCTTCAAGAAGATCGACCGCGTGCTGATCCTGGCCTGCGGCACCAGCTACTACGCCGGTCTCACCGCCAAATACTGGATCGAATCGGTGGCCAAGGTGCCGGTGAACGTCGAGATCGCCAGCGAATACCGCTACCGCGACAGCGTGCCGCACCCCGACACCCTGGTGGTGACCATCTCGCAGAGCGGCGAGACGGCCGACACCCTGGCCGCGCTCAAGCACGCGCGCAGCCTCGGCATGACCCACACGCTGACCATCTGCAACGTCTCGACCAGCGCCATGGTGCGCGAGTGCCAGCTGGCCTACATCACCCGCGCCGGCGTCGAAGTCGGCGTGGCCTCGACCAAGGCCTTCACCACGCAGCTGGCGGCGCTGTTCCTGTTGACCCTGACCCTGGCGCAAGTCAACGGCCGCCTGACCGATGCGGAGGAAGCCGAACACCTCAAGATGATGCGCCACCTGCCGGTCGCGCTGTCGTCGGTGCTGGCGCTCGAGCCGCAGATCATCGCCTGGGCCGAGGAATTCGCGCGCAAGGAGAACGCCCTGTTCCTGGGCCGCGGCATCCACTACCCGATCGCCCTGGAAGGCGCGCTGAAGCTCAAGGAAATCTCGTACATCCACGCCGAGGCCTACCCGGCCGGCGAACTGAAGCACGGCCCGCTGGCGCTGGTGACCGAAGAAATGCCAGTGGTAACGATCGCGCCGAACGATGCGCTGCTGGAAAAGCTGAAGTCGAATATGCAGGAAGTGCGCGCGCGCGGCGGCCAGCTATACGTGTTCGCCGACGTCGATTCGCGCATCACCTCGGGCGATGGGCTGCACGTGATCCGCTTGCCGGAACACTACGGCCTGCTGTCGCCGATCCTGCACGTGGCGGCGCTGCAGTTGCTGGCGTATCACACGGCGCTGGCGCGTGGTACCGACGTCGACAAGCCGCGTAACCTGGCGAAGTCGGTGACGGTCGAGTAAAGACCAACGGCGCAAGTCCTGCCAAACCAAAAGCCCATGACCTTCCGGTCCATGGGCTTTTTGCTGTCGAGTTCATGCGTTGCCTGGTCAGCTGTCGTCAACTTGTGCGCCGCGCTTGCCCCAGAAGCTGCTCGTCGCGTGCATCGACCGCCCAGTCTCCCAAGCCCGTCCCGTTCGCCGCCAGCATGGAGGCGCCAAGCGTGTCGCCGTTCAGCTTCAGGATACCGATCCCCCACGGACTGGTCACCAGGATTTCATCGCGGCCGTCCCCATCATAATCCGCCGCCAGACCAAACCGGTTGCAGGAACTGTCGAGCAGCCAAGCCCCGAACTGGGTGCCGTTGGGCGCCAGCATGGACGACGTCATCGTATTGCCCGCCTGTTTCAGGATGCCGATACCCCAGGCACTGGTGACGAGCAGTTCGACCTTGCCATCCCCGTCGTAATCCGCCGCCGGCCCGAAACGATTGGCGCCACCATCAACGAGCCAGCCACCGAAGCGCGTGCCGGAAGGCTGCATCATCGGCGCATCCAGCGTTCCTCCCGTCAGCTTCAACAGAGCGAGGCCCCAGGCGCTGGTGACCAGGGTTTCGGCACGGCCGTCCCCATCGTAGTCGCCCGCTGGCCCGAACCGGTTGAGCGAGGTATCGAGCACCCAGCCACCGAAGCGCGTTCCGTTGGGCGCCATCATGCACGTTTGGAGCGTTCCACCTGCCAGCTTCAGAATGCCGACGCCCCAGGCACTGGAAACCAGGATCTCGTCGCTGCCGTCCCCGTCATAATCCGCGATCGGGCCAAACTGGTCGTTCACGGTGTCGAGGCTCCAGTCGCCGACTCGGGCGACATTGTCCGCGACCATCAGCGGTGTCAGCGTGGCGCCCGTCAGTTTCAGGATGGCGATGCCGGAAGGACTGGTTGCCACGATCTCCTGCTGGCCATCGCCATCGAGGTCGCCCACTGCCAGGAGCCTGGTGACCGCGGTATCGAGCGCCCAGTCTCCGAACCTGGTCGTGTTGGGCGCCATCACGCGCGATGCGAGCGTGCCGCCAGCGAGCTTGAGGATCCCGATTCCCCAGGGACTGGTCATGAGAATCTCGGCGTTCCCGTCGCCGTCATAGTCGGCGACAGGCCCCACCGTATTGTCGCCGGTGTTGAGTAGCCAATCGCCAAACCGGGTACCGTTGGGCGCCATGATGGGCGACGCCATGGTGGCGCCGGTCTGCTTCAGCATGCCCAAGCCCCAGGCGCTCGTCACGAAGAGTTCGGCTTTGCCGTCTCCATCCACGTCGCCCGAGCGCTGGCTGGCGCCAGGCCTGGCGCGCGGTACGACGTCCGGCTGCCCCTCGCCCACCTTGCGGACCGACCAGTTCACGTAATAGTGAGAATTGCTGCCGCAACCCGTTGGCGAATCTGTTCCCGGCGTGTCGTCCCGGGCGGAGTGTGGCTTGTCGCTGTCCGTCGACTGGCGTAGCTGCGCGCTCGTGAATGGGTGAGCTGCCCCTGCAACCGGGCCGTCGCAGTTCGCGAAGATCAGATCGATACCGAACGCCGCGCCCTTGCTGACGAGCCAACCCGTCAGCGCTCCGATCGCCGTTCCCACGATCGGAAATATGCCGGTCCCGAGCGCTGCCCCGATGGCGGCGCCGGCGGCGCCTACCGCGGCAGTGCTCGCTGCCTGTGCGGCCTTGCTGCCAAGCTCCCGGGCGGCCTTTTCCAGATCCTGCTCGATTTTGCTGCGGTGTTCGGCGGTGTGGCCCTTGTTCACGATCAGGTACGACACCACGACGGTTTCCCCGTCGCCGACGACGACGCCTCTGAAAACAAGGCCGGGTTTGTAGGTCCCGTTATTCAGGTCTCCCATGTACTTCACTGCCGTGAGCGGCACCTTGCTGCCGACCGTCACGCTGAAGGTGACGAAGTCGGTATCCGTGTGTCTTGACCGCGTGTTCGTAATCTGGAAGGAGTCGAAAGAGAAGTCGTATATGGCTGAACTCATGATTTTGCCCCATAGCGTTGATAGACGAACCAGCCGGATAAACAGCGTCGTGGTAATTGTTCGACCAGCGTTGGCGAGGGAGGTTTTCAGGCTGGACCGGCACAGAATCGTTTTTGTCGCCAGCGCCAGCGCCATCGCCATCGCCATCCCAGACCGACGATGCCGATTTCCATCAGCGCATGCCCCCCGAACCCAGGATGATCTCGCCCGTCACCCAGCCGGCATCGCTTGATGCGAGAAAGGCAACGATCGGCGCGATGTCCTGCACCTGGCCGACGCGGCCGAGCGGTGTGCGTTCCTCGTTCCAGGCCTGGAAGTCGGATCCGATTGCCCCTGCGGTGTGGGTGCCCTCGGTGTCGACCAGGCCGGGATTGACGGCATTGACGCGGATGCCGCGCGGGCCGAGTTCGCGCGCCAGCACACCGGTGATGGTGTCGATCGCGCCCTTCGTGCCGCTATAGATGGCGCTCTCGGCCGGAAGAACGCTCGTGACGTTGGAACTGATGTTGATGATGCTGGCGCCCTCGCCCAGATGCGGCGCTGCGGCGGCGGTGACCAGCAGCGGGCCGAGGACGTTGATGTCGAACTGCTTGCGATAGAGTTCTTCGGTGGTCTCTTCGATCCTGGCGAACTGGTAGATGCCGGAGTTGTTCACCACGATGTCCAGGCGCCCGAAATGCTCGATCGCCGCACTGACCAGCGCCTCGACCTCCGCCTTCCTGGTGACGTCCGCGCCCACCGCGATGGCTATCCCGCCGGCCGCTTCGATGTCGGCGACCACCTTGTCCGCTCCACTCCTGCTCGAGGCGTAATTGACGACGACCTTCGCGCCATCGGCCGCGAGCCGGCGGGCGATGCCCGCGCCAATTCCTTTTGAAGCGCCCGTCACGATGGCGACCTTGTCTTTCAACTTGTTCATGTCTTGATATCCCAATAAGGCCGGCCTGGGCCAGCAAGGTTGAGACGCCATGGTGGCCCCTACAATATTGTTTGAGAACTGCCATCCATGTATATTCCAAGTACATTTTTGAACGGGTAGCGACGAGATGGAATGGAACGACGTCCGCATCTTCCTGGCAGTAGTACGCAACGGCTCGTTCGGTGAAGCCGCCCGCACGCTGGGCGTGAGCCATCCGACCGTCGGTCGTCGGATCAAGGCGCTCGAGGACGAGGCCGAGCAGGCGCTGTTTCGCCGCACCAGGGATGGACTGGTGCTCACGGATGCCGGGGACGGCGTGCTGGCGCTGGCGGAATCCATGGAAAATTCCGCGCTGGCTATGGAAAGACGTTTGGCGGGCAATCACGAACGCCTCGAAGGCATGTTGCGGATATCTTCGGCAGAGTGGTTTGCAGGCCATGTTCTGGCGCCCGTCCTGGCCGAACTGACGCACCGCCATCCGGCCGTCGTGCCCGAAGTCATCGCCAGCTACCGCTTGCTCGATCTGTCGCGGCGCGAGGCCGATGTGGCGTTTCGCCTCGTTCCTTTCAGCGAACCGGACATCGTCCAGCGCCGCCTGATGAGCATCCCATACGGTCTGTATGGCTCGGCCGACACCGCATCTGCACTGCAGGCCGATCCGGCGTCGGTGGGGCTGATCCTGATGAATACGGCGCAGTCGCACTTTCCGGATGTCGCCTGGCTGCTCGACAGGTTTCCTTCGTCGCGGCGCGTCTTCACCAGTACGAGCCGGGCCTTGCAGGCACAGATGTGCCTGCAAGGCATGGGGATTGCAGTGCTGCCAAGGCCACTTGGCGATGCGCTATCTGGATTGCAGCGCATCGACATGCCGGATCACCCGCCGAGCCGGGATATCTGGGTGGGCTACCACCATGACCTGCGGCATATGGACCGCCTGCGCGCGATGCTCGATATTGCCGATACGATGCTGTCGAATGCCGCGACCGCGACGCCATGATCGGATCGTGCTGCAAACAGCAAGAATGATCAGTGACCATGCTGGACCGTATAGGTAACCTTCTTTCATTCAATGTACTTTCAATCCATCGAACGGGGAGCAGCAGTGACATGATCGAATTTCCCGAAGACCTGGATCTGCGGCGGCTCATCCGCTTCTCACCAGACGACGGCTCGATCTGGCTGTCTGAAAGCCGCATGCTGTTGCTCCATGCGGCTTCGTTAGGCGGCTTGCGCGAAGAAATGATGAATTCGCTCGGTAAGGAGTTCACACGGCGCATGTTCACCCGCATGGGATTTGCGTCGGGCACGCGCGATGCTGAATTGGCGCGCAAGATTCGTGGAAACCTGACGATCGAGGAAGCGTTTGCAACAGGGCCGCAGATGCACATGCTCGAGGGCGGCGTACAGGTCATTCCCGTACTCGGCCATATGGACGTCGACAAAGGCGAGTTCCATGGAGAGTTTATCTGGCGTAACTCCTGGGAAGCAGCCGCCCACGTCAATTCCTTCGGTCCACAGCAGGACGCCGTATGCTGGAGCCTGATCGGTTACGCCTCCGGCTATACGTCTGCCTTCATGGGACGCTTTATCCTGTTCAAGGAAACGAAGTGCATCGGCTGTTCGGACGAAGAATGCAGGATCGTCGGCAAGCCTGTCGAGGAATGGCCTGACGCGCAAGACTTTACGCCTTACTTCGAGCCGGAGTCCATCGTGTCTCAGCTGCTGGAGCTTTCATCCCAGGTCGACATGCTGCGCACTAGCTTGAAGACATATCGCAGCCTCGAGGACATGGTCGGCGAATCGCCAAGCTTCAGGCAGGCCTATCGTCTGGTCGAGAAAGCTGCTGAAACCAACGTCACGGTACTGTTGTCAGGTGAAACCGGCGTCGGCAAGGAACGCTTCGCGCGTGCCATCCACCACCGGAGCCGGCGTGCAGACAAGGCTTTCGTGACGATCAATTGCGCCGCGCTTCCGCACGACCTGATCGAGGCGGAGCTGTTCGGCGTAGAGAGAGGCGCTTTTACAGGCGCCACCAGTTCACGCGCGGGCAAGTTCGAACGTGCCGACGGCGGGACGCTCTTCCTCGACGAGCTCGGCGAGCTGCCACTCGCCTCGCAGGCGAAACTGCTGCGCGCGCTGCAGGAAGGTGAAATCGAGCGGCTCGGCGACGAGCGTCCGCGCAAGGTCGATGTGCGTATTGTCGCGGCAACCAACGTTGACCTGCCGGAGGCCGTCAAGGCTGGACGCTTCCGCGCCGACTTGTACTATCGCTTGAGCGTCTACCCCATCCTCATCCCTCCATTGCGAGAGCGCCGCAGCGATATCCCGTCGATGGTTTCGATGATGGTGGACAAGTTCTGCGCGCTGCACGAAAAGCGCGTTGCAGGCGTGACCGACCAGGCAATGCAGGCGCTGGTGGCATACAGCTGGCCTGGCAATGTTCGGGAACTTGGGAACATGATCGAACGCGGGGTCATTCTGGCGGCACAGGGCGATTGGATCGAGAGCCGGGACTTGTTTCCGAACTTCGTGCTCCCGGAGATGGAGCGCGTTGCAGTCGATAAAGCCGGGGCACTTGAAAACCCTGAGCAAGAACGTAAAAGCACTTTGTGTGACCAGATCCTCCAGAGTCAAATGTCGCTTGAAGACATAGAGAATATGGTGTTGCGCGAAGCGGTCGTACGCTGCAAGGGCAACCTGTCCGGCGCCGCGCGGATGCTGGGCATCACCAGGCCGCAACTCAGTTACCGGCTGAAACGTTCCAGCATCGACAGCGCTGAAGATTCCGTAAAATTCTGAGTTCACCGGAAAGGCATGCATCTCAAACGGATGGCGTTTTGTCGAAGTATTCGGTGAGGAGGTCGGTCAGGACGCGGACCTTCCGGGTCGTGCGCTGGCCAGGCGGGCGCACTACATAGGCGCCGGCTGGCGACAATGGGTGCTTACGCAGGACTGGTACCAGCGCACCTGCATCCAGGTGAGAGCGCACCAGGCCTGTGGGAAGGCAGGCGATGCCCAGTCCGGCCAGTGTGGCAGCAAGCAGGGCGGAGCAATTGTCGGCTTTGAAGCGTCCTTGCGGACGCACTGTGACATTGGTGTCTCCATCCGTGAGGTGCCAGGCTTCCGTTCCCTGCATGAGGGCCTGGTGGTGGTGAAGCTCTTCCAGTGTCTCGGGGGAGCCAAGCTTCTCGACGTAGGCTGGGCTGGCCACCAGCATCCTGTAGATCGGGCCGATGCGTCGCGCGACCAGGTTCGAGTCTTGCAGGTAGCCGAGCCGGATCGCGCAATCGTAGCCCTCCCCGATGAGATTGACGACCTGGTCGCTGTAACAGGTGTGGACGTTGAGCAGTGGGTGGCGCCGCGCCATCTCGGCGATCACGGGCGCGAAGTGCGTCGAGCCCAGGGACAGCGGCGCGGCAATACGCAAGCGTCCGCACAGCTCGCCCGCCGGATGGATCGCTTCCCGCGCCAGGTCGATTTCGGCACAGGCCCGGGACGCATAGTGCATGAAGGTCGCGCCGGCTTCCGTCAGCGCCGCGCCGCGGGTCGTGCGCGACAGCAGTTGTAGTCCCAGCTCGTCTTCAAGACGGGCGAGGCGGCGGCTCACAACCGACTTTGACAGGCTGAGCCGCGATGCCGCCGGCGAAATACCGCCTGCGCCGGCAACTTCGACGAAGGTCTGCAGTACGTCGATGTCCACTTTCATGCTCCCGTCTCGTGCACGCCGCCTTGCCCACCACTGAGGATCAGCATGCTGCTTACTTTCCCTTGCCAACTTCAAATGCCGGCGCGTCCGGATCGGTCTTGACGATCCAGCTGCCGCTTTGCCGGAACGACGCTGCGGATGCATAGGTGTCTTCCATGAACTGGAAATAATGGATTTGTCCGTTCCTGACTTTCGCGAGGATTGAGAACGGGGAACGGAACGATGTGCCGACCGCCACCGAACGGTAGGTGAACGTCCCGAACACGGCGACGCTCTCGCCGCTACCAAACATATCGGTGACCTTGAAGTCCTCGATTTTCCAGTATTTGGCCACGCGGCTGAAGGTGTCGCTGAATCCTTCCGGCCCCTTCGACGTTCCCGCCCAGGGCTCGATCTTCTTCAGCTCCGGGTTGTCGAAGTTCAGCGACACATAGGTTGCGTCGGGGGCAACCAGGCGCTTGGCTGCGGCGCCGACCTTGTCCGGCGCCGTATTTTCAAGGAACTCCTTGACGACATCGAGTGGCGCGCGCTGTTGCTGGGCAAACGCAGCGAATGGGACGAGCAGGACACCGGCGGTCATCAGGCTGGCGCCGATCGAACCCACAGTGGCCGGGAATGCACTCCGCGCAGGGCCTGTGCTGGCAGTCACGAGTAATGTGTTCATGTTGGTTCTTTCGTTGCGGATTAAAGTTGGGTGTCGGCTGATCCCGATACCGTTTCTATTGCAAGCGTCATGCCAGCATTGTTTTTGTGCGATGCAATATGCGACGTTTGCGAATGAAAAATTTTCTCGGAAGGTAGGGGTATGCTGCGACGCAGCGCTGCATTTTCCTAAACTGCGATTTACCATTTGATGAATTTCCCTGACTGGCGCAGGCGAGAATTTTCGAGATCATCAAATGGGCAAAGCTGGCGAGGATCAGTTGTCCTGGGCGGCCGTGAACGTGAGAGGGTTGCGCGTCAGGCTACGGACCTTCGCGTAGGCAGGTGCTACCGCAACCTGCCGAGCAACAGCACAATGGCCATTCACGCAATGCCGTGTTCGTGCGGCCTGCCCCGGAGATCCAACCCCGCTACCACAAGGAGCGCAGAAGACCATGACCACCGAAAAAATCCGCAACCCACATACCGATCACCTCCTGACGCCCCAGAATGCGGCGCTGATCATCATCGACTACCAGCCGGTTCAGGTGTCGTCGATCCGCTCGATGCCGCGCGACGAGCTGGTGTTCAATATCGTGAGCACCGCCAAGGCGGCGTTGAACTACGAGCTGCCCATCATCCACTCGACCGTCAATGTCGCAACCGGCCGCAACAAGCCGCCGATCGCCGAGCTGCAGGAAGTGCTTGGCCACCTGCCGACCTATGACCGTACCTCCATCAACAGCTGGGAAGATATCGAGTTCAAGGAGGCGGTCAAGGCGCTCGGCCGCAAGAAGCTGATCATGACCGCGCTGTGGACCGAGGCCTGCCTGACCTTCCCGGCGCTCGACGCGATCCAGGAAGGGTACGAAGTCTACGTGCCAGTCGATGCGGTGGGCGGCACCTCGCTCGGTGCGCACGAGGCAGCCCTGCGCCGCATGGAACAGGCCGGCGTAAAGCTCATTAGCCGGGTCCAGATGTACTGCGAGCTCCAGCGCGACTGGTCGCGCGCTGCGACGGTGCCGGGCTTCATGGGCGTGTTCGAGAACCACGACGGCTTCAACGCCGAAAAGGCGATGCACGACGCGGCCAAAAAGTAAGCGCCAAGTCCGGTGGCGGCCGTACGCGAGGCCGCCCCATGATCGAACATCAAGGAATGAAGCGAATGAGCGAATTATTCATCGTCGTCGGACTCAAGGCGAAAGAAGGCAAGGAAGACGAGCTGCGCCGCGACCTGGCCAGCCTGGTCGAACCCTCGCGCAAGGAGGATGGCAACATCCGTTACGACCTGTTCGAAGACAAGGACACGCCGGGGCACTTCGTGTTCGTGGAAGAATGGGCATCCACCGAGGCGCGCGACCGGCATCATGAGCATGGCCCGCACATCGTGCGTTTCCACGAGAACGGCGTGGACAACGTCGAGAAGACGGAATTCGCACGCTTGCTCAGGCGCGTCGCCTGAGCTCCCGCACGCAAGAGCAGAATCGTGCTATCTCCAGCAGGAACGATCAGTGACTGTGCTGGACCGTATAGGTAACCTCTTCCCCATCAATACACCCCGCTGCCGAGTCCGGTTCGTCGACCGTGACCCGTGTGGCGCGGTGGTTTTATAAATCCATAACCGGGGAATGACAGTGAAACGAATAGTCCTGATCGGAGTCATGCTGGTGAGCGGCCTGACGAACGCCTACGCGCAAGCGAGTCAAGAAACGCCAGGCGCCGACCTGATCGTCCATAATGCCAAGATCCACACCGGCAATCCGGCCCAACCCTCGGCCTCCGCCGTCGCAGTCAAGAACGGCCGCATCTACTCGGTCGGCACCGATGCCGAAGTGCTGGGCCTCAAAAACGCCAACACGAAGATCATCGATTCCCGCGGCCGCCGCCTCATCCCGGGCATCATCGACGCCCACACCCACGTGCTCAACGAACTCGGCTACAACTACACCCTGCGCTGGGATGGCGTGCCGACGCTGCGCCGGGCCCTGCAAATGCTGAGCGAGCAAGCCAAGCGCACGCCGAAGGGCCAGTGGGTCAAGGTGGTCGGCGGCTGGTCGCCGTACCAGTTCGAAGAGAACCGCTTCCCCACCATCGACGAACTGCGCAAGGCCGTCCCCAACCACCCCTTGATCGTGCAGTACGCCTACAACCGTGGCTTCATGAACCAGCTGGCGATGGACGCCTTCGGCGTGGGCACCGACAAGTTCCCCAACCTGCCCGGCACCGAGCTGGAAAAGGATGCGCAAGGCCGCTACACCGGTGTGGTCCACGGCTACACCTTCACCTTCATCGCCATGGAAACCATGGTCCCCCAGCTCACCCCGGACGAGGAAGTGAGTTCGCTGGTCCAGATTGTCCATAGTCTCAACCGCGTCGGGGTCACGTCCATCGTCGATGCGGGCACGGGCTTCCGCGGCTATCCGAAGGCCGTGCGCACCGTGGATGCCCTGGCGCGCGACAACCGCCTCAATATCCGCATGCCCTTCATGGACATCCAGTTCGGCGACGGCGCCGACTTCAACGTGGTCGATGCGCAGATCACGGCGATCACCAAGACGGCGCCGATCGCTCCCGGCCACAACCTGCACCCGCACCTGGCCCATGGTCACTCCTACCAGGGCGCCGGCGAGCTGCTGTCGGTGGAGGTGCACGACCACGAGAACTTCGACCGTCCGACGCTCGTCATCGAGCCGGCCCTGATGCATCAACTGGTCGAGCGCGACATCTCCAAGCTGGTCCAGCGGCGCATTCCCTTCCGCGAGCACATCACCTACGACGAGAACATCACGCCCTTCCTCGATGCGCTCGAGAAGCTCAACCAGAAGATGCCGCTCGACGGCCTGCGCTGGAGCCTCGAACACGCCGAGACCATCAGCCCGGCCAATATCGCACGGGTGAAGGCGCTGGGCGGCGGCATCGCCCTGGACACCAAGATGGCGCTGCACGGCGACAGCTTCGTCAAGACCCACGGCCGCGACAAGGCATTGCAGACCCCGCGCCTGCGCCATCTCGTCGACAGCGGGATCCCGCTGGCCATGACCACTGACGCCTTCCGGGCCGCCTCGTTCAATCCGTGGATCGGCATCAGCTGGATGGTGTCCGGCAAGTCGATCTCCGGCGCCGAGATCCTGGCCAAGGACAACCGCCTCACACGTGAAGAAGCCTTGCGGCTGTTCACGCGCAATGCGGCGTGGTTCATCAGCACAGAATCCGAAATGGGCATGATCGCCCCCGGCCACCTCGCCGACTTCGCGCTGCTGGACCGCGATTACTTTGCGGTGCCGGAAGCCCAGATCAAATCCATTTCCTCGGTCCTGACCGTGATGGATGGCCGGGTGGTCTACGGCGCACAGGATTACGGCTCGCTGACGCCGGTATTGCCCGATATCCTGCCCGCCTGGTCGCCGATCAAGCATTTTGGCGGCTATTACCAGGCAAGGTAAGGTGAATGTGCGCGCGGCCAGGCTCGCCATTCCCTTGCTGCTGGCGGCCGACGCCGCGCTGGCGCAGTTCCAGCCCTTGCGCTTCGACGACGACGTCAAGGCCCAGCGCCAGGGATGCGCCGATGGCGGCAGCCGCGCCGCATGCTGGAAGGACCGTCCACTTGCGGAGCACGTGCGCCTGACCATTGGCGGCAACCTGCGCCTGCGCTACGAGCACACCGGCAATCCGCGCTATGGGCTGGAGCCCCAGGACCGATGGGGCGTGCTGCAGCATCGCAGTTCCATCTTCGCCGACCTGCGCCTGGGCGAACACTGGCGCGGCTTCGCCCAGCTGTCCAGCTCGACCACCAACGGCCGCGCCGCCGGCCCGTCTCCGGTGGACGAGAACCGCCTTGACCCGACCAATCTGTTCGCCGAATGGCAATCGGGAGGCGATGGCGCAGGCCGCGTCGGCATCCGGGCCGGTATCCAGGAGCTGCAGTTCGGGAGGGGGCGCGTCATCGATGCGCGCGAGGGGCCCAATGTGCGGCGCAGCTTCGAGGCCGTCCGCGCCTATGCGGTGGGCGGCGCCTGGCGCATGGATGCCTTCGCCGCGGCGCCGCGCCAGAACCTTCCGGGCAGCTTCGACGACACGCGTTTGCCGACGCAGAAGCTGCGCGGCGTCTATGCGACCCGTACCGGCGGTTTCACTTCCTGGGACCTCTACGCCCTGCATTACGAAGACACCGTTGCCCGCTACGTCCAGGGCGAGGCGCACGAACGCCGCTGGACGGTCGGCGCCCGCCTGTTCGGCGAACGCGAAGCCTGGGACTGGAACTGGGAGCTCGCCGTGCAGGGCGGACGCTTCGGCGACGCCGGTATCCGCGCCTGGTCGCTCGCGACGGAAACCGGCCATACCTTCGATGGCGTGGCCGGCAGGCCGCGGGCGGCGCTGCTCCTCGCCGTTGCCAGCGGCGACAAGGATCCCGGCGACGACCGCCTCGGCACCCTCAATCCCATCTACCCGCGCGGGAATTATTTTGGCGACGAAGCGACGCTCGGCCCACGCAACTTCTTCAACATCCATCCGGCGCTGACGATGCAACTGGCGCCACGGGTCCAGATGAACGCCAGCCTCGACTTCTTCTGGCGCCACAGCACCCGCGACGGCGTGTATGCGCCCAACGGCAGGCTGATGGGGCCCATCGGCGATAGTCGTGCGCGTTACGTGGCGACCATCGCATCGCTCGGCGCCACCTGGACGCCGGCCCCGGGCTGGTCCTCGACGGCGGTGCTCGCCTACGGAAAGCCAGGCAGCTTCCTGCGCGAGACCGGCGCCGACGATGCGCTGAGCTTCGTCAGCATCGGCGTGCAATACCGGTTTTGACTTAATGACCCTGAACTACAAGGAGGATTGACCAATGTTCGAACGAACGATCGACCGTGTCACCCGCATTCCCCCACTCGGCCCCGGCTTCGACGGCGAGCGGCACAAGGCCGCCCTGGTGGTGGCGCCCGGCGACCTGCCCGCCACCGATCCATTCTTCCTGATGGCCGATGACAACATCACGCAGGGCGGAGCGTTCGGCGAGGCGCACCCGCATGCCGGCCTCGAGACCGTCACCTTCATGTTGAACGGCACGATGGAAGATGCCGGCGGGCGGCTGGAGGAAGGCGACGTCGAATGGATGACGTCCGGCAGCGGCATTGTCCATGCGGAGAACACGGTGGTGTCCACCGGCATGCGCCTGTTCCAGCTGTGGCTGATCCTGCCCGAGGCCCAGCGCAATATGGCGCCGCGGGTGCAGGTCCTGCGGCGCGCCGCGATGCCGGTGCACACCGAGCCTGGCGTCGTGGCGACGGTCTACAGCGGCAAGTCGGGCGACGCGGCGGCGCCGACATTGAATGCGGTTCCCGTGACCCTGATCGACATCCGGCTGGCGCCGGGGGCGGTCTTCGCGGCGCATGTTCCCGCCTCGTATAACGCCTTCGTGGTGGCGCTCGAGGGAGAGTTCACAGCCGGCGCGACGTCCGAAAAACTCGCCGCGGGCACGGTCGGCTGGACGGGCCCGATGGGCGACGGCGACAGTGCGCTCCACTTGCGCGCCGGGGACGATGGCGCGCGCCTGCTGCTGTATGCGGGCCAGCCGCAGAACATCGCGGTGGTGGCGAAAGGCCCGTTCATCGCCGGCTCCAGCGAAGAACTGGCCGGCTATTATGCCGCTTACCGCCATGGCAAGTTCCCTCATGCGGGGTCGATGCGGCCGACTGCCCCTCAGGCATAGTTGCGCTTGATGCACAAAACCTGGGCTTTTGCATTGCCCGTGCACCATGCATAGTTCTAGAAAGAACTAAATCCTGTATAGTCGGGTTCCTGACCGACCGCTTTCGTGCGTCCACGTCACCAGGGGCGCCACGCCGCGCCTGCCGGTGTCTGGATTGCCATTGTCACGCCATGAACATCCAGAACCCCGACCTGATGTACCGCCTGCTTGTCCAGGGGGTGGTCGACTACGCCATCTACATGCTCACGCCCGCCGGCATCGTCTCCAGCTGGAACGCCGGCGCCCAGCGCGCCAAGGGCTATACCGCGGGCGAGATCGTCGGCCGCCACTACGCCTGCTTCTACGGCGCCGAGGACCGGGATGCCGGCCTGCCCGACACCAACCTCGAGATCGCCACCCGCACCGGCCGCTTCGAAGATCAAGGCTGGCGCGTGCGCAAGGATGGCAGCGCGTTCTGGGCCCACGTCGTGATCGACGCCATCCGCGGCGACGACGGCGTCCTGGTCGGCTTTGCCAAGATCACGCGCGACATTACCGAACGCTACCAGCAGCAGCGCAAGCTGGTCGAGGCCAAGGAGCTGGCCGAGGCCTATAGCCGCCAGATGGCCTCGCTGTCGGACTTCCTCGATTCGGTGATCGCCAACATCCCGGCCAGCGTGCTGGTGCTGGACGTAGCATCGCGCACCATCCTGCTGGCCAACCAGCAGGCGCAGCGCCTGTTCGCCCAGGCCTATGTCGACATCAAGGGCCTGGCCGTCGGCGATTGCCTGAGCCCGAGCGTGGCCGAATATATCGAGCGCCAGACGGCGCACGCGGCGCCCACCAGGGCCGGGCTGGACGACGCCGTGCTGGTGGAGACCTCGGTCGGCCCGCGCAGCCTGCGCAGCCGCACGGTGCCGGGCAAGCAGCCCAATGGCGAGGGCGAGTACGTGCTGATCATCACCGAAGACGTGACCGACGAGCTGGCCGCCTATGCGCAGATCCACCACATGGCGCAGCACGACGGCCTGACCAATCTGCCCAACCGCAACCTGTTCAACGAACGCCTCAACAACGCGCTCGCGTCCAGCGCGGAAGATGGCTCGGGCGTGGGCATCCTCTGTCTCGACCTGGACAATTTCAAGAACATCAACGACGCCTACGGCCATGGCTTCGGCGACAAGATCCTGCTGATGCTGGCCAGCCGCCTGCGTAAATGCCTGCGCGACCAGGACACGCTGGCGCGCCTGGGCGGCGACGAGTTCGCCGTGGTCCTGCCGCGCGTCAAGCGCCTGGAAGAAGCGCAGCAGGCCGCGCAGCGCCTGATCGAGGCGGTGGCGCCGGCATTCTCGATCGACGGCCACAGCTTCGCGGTCGGCATCAGCGTCGGCATCGCCTTGTCCACACCCGCCGGCAGCACGGCCGAGCAGTTGCTGCAGCACTCGGACATGGCCTTGTATGAAGCCAAGCGCAACGGCCGCAACCGCCATGAGGTGTTCCGGCCCGAGATGGAGGCGGCGGCGCGGGTGCGGCGCCAGATCGAGATCGACCTGCGCCGCGCGCTGCACCGCGGCGAGCTGCAGATGCACTATCAACCGATCGTCGAGAAGGCCGGCAACCGCATCTCGGGCTACGAGGCCCTGATCCGCTGGAGGCATCCGGAACGCGGTTCGATACCGCCGATCGACTTCATTCCGATTGCCGAAGAAACCGGCCTGATCCACGAACTGGGCTCCCGCGCGCTCAACCTCGCTTGCCAGGAAGCGGCGACCTGGACCAATGGCGAAACGATCGCCGTCAACCTGTCGCCGATCCAGTTCAAGAGCAGCGAACTGGTCAGCATGGTGGCGCTGGCGCTGGCCGATTCCGGCCTCGCGGCCGAGCGGCTGGAACTGGAGATCACCGAGTCGGTGTTGCTCGACAATAGCGACGGCAATATCCGCACCCTGAAAGCCCTCAAGAAGCTGGGCGTGCGCATTTCGCTGGACGACTTCGGCACCGGTTATTCCTCGCTGAGCTATCTGCGCTCCTTCCCCTTCGACAAGATCAAGATCGACAAGTCCTTCGTGCAAGAGATCGGGCAGAGCCGGGAAGCGATGGCGATCATCCGCGCCATCACCGGCCTGTCCAGCAGCCTGCTGATCGAGACGACGGCCGAGGGCGTGGAAACCGAGGAGCAGCTGCGACGCCTGATGGAAGAAGGCTGCTCGCACTTCCAGGGCTATCTGTTCGGGCGGCCGGAAGCGGCCGAGAACCGGATGCAGCAGCTCGACTGGCCGGTGGTCTGACTGCGATGGATCAGAACGCTATCGATGTCGCCGAGCGCGCCATTCTTTCTTACCTGGAGCAACACCCGGCAGGCGCCGACACCACCGAGGGCGTGTATCAATGGTGGATGTCGGGGGAGCAGCGTCCCGAGCACATCGGCGTCACCGAATGCGCCCTCGCGCGCCTGCGCGATGCCGGCAGGGTGGAGGCGGTCCGTCTCGGTGACCGCATCATATGGCGCCTGGGCCGGCAGGTGCAACGATAGGTCGCCACGATGATCGATGACCAGTGGCATGCCTCGCCATTTTTCGCACAGACAAAGGATCTCCCATGATCGACCAACACCTTATCCAGCGCGCCGAGCAGGCCTTTTCCAACGCCTGCGGCGTGCCATTCGAAAAGTTGCTGGCGCCGATCGAGGGTAAGCCCGGCGCCGGGCAGGCCGCCGCCAACGGCAGCTTCGCCAACGCGATCCGCCAGTCGCGTGCCGCCGAGGACGCCAGCCTGCCGATGGGCGCGTTCCAGCGCGAACTGCGGCGCGCGGACTGGGACAAGGTCATGCACATCTCGTGCGATGCTTTGGTCCACCACGGCAAGGACCTGCAGGTGGCCGCCTGGCTGCTCGAGGCCCAGATTCACCGACATGGGTTTGCGGCGATCGCCGGCGGCCTGTACCTCATGACGCGCCTGTGCGAGCAGTATTGGGACGACATCCATCCCCAGAGCACCGATGGCACCTACGAGCGCCGCGCCAGCATCTTCAACTGGATCGACCGCAAGCTGACCCCGATCCTGCGCCAGGTGCCGCTGGCCTTCGATCGCCAGGGCCAGTCCTTCATCCTCGCCGACTGGGAACGCGCGCGCCGTCATGAACGCCTGCGCCAGACCGATCCCGACGGCACCGTCGAAGGCGCCTCCAGCGCCGAGCTGTCCGCGGCGCTCTCGGCGGTGGCGGACGACAGCTGCGCCGACGTGGAGCGCGACCTGGCCGACGCCCTGGCAATGCTGAAGCACCTGTCCGACGTGCTCGAGCCGAGATTGGACGAAGGCGCCCCATCCTTCAGCATGTTCGCCGGAGTGATGGAGCAGGCGCGAGCGCTGATCGAGGCCGAACTCGAGCGGCGCGGTGTACCGCGTCATGCGCAGCCGAGTGCAATTCCGGTGGAGTCGGCCGTGCCCGCGGCACCCGAGGAAGCGACCGCAACGCCGGTAGACGTCATCCTGCCGCAGACCGCCATGGCAGAGCCGGCCGGCATACGCGATCGCGCCGAGGCGTACGCGCTGCTCGAGCAGGCGGCCAATTTCCTGCAGCGTGATGACCCGCACAGCCCGGTGCCCTACCTGGTGCGTCGCGCCGTCCAATGGGGGAAGCTGAGCACCACAGAACTGTATCAGGAGCTGTTCCTGCATAGGGGCGCACAGATCAATATCTTCGACCTCATGGGTATGGACGCTTCCGGGCAAACCCCAGGTAAAGACTGAAGGACACGCAATGGCGATCATTTATCAGGCCAGCAATCCCGGTGACGCCGACCTGCGCGTCGCCCTCGTCGAACGCGGCATGGCAGATCTGCTGGTGCACAGGGTGGCGGCGCGCGGCCTGGCGCATGGCGACGCGCTGTGGTACAGCACGCGGCACCGCGAGGACGCCAGTGTGCGCGTCTTCTTCGTCTCGCCGGGAATGGCCCAGCTGAAAATCTTTTTTGTCCCGAACCAGGTCGAGGCCGGCTGGCAGCGTCCGCGGCCGCCCGAAATCCACCTGCGCTAGCGTGCGTGACGCCGGCCGGGCCGGTGTGATGACGTTTCGCCAAGCGGACTCGGTACTACTACTGAGTTCGCCACAGGTCGAATACTGAGACGGCCACGTTTACCGACAGTGGCCCGCGCAAGCCTGATTTGTTTGGGCTATACTCCGCTCAGTCCTCTATAGGACTTCCCGCTCAATGGACGCCAGGGATATCGACTGGCCTGCCTGACAACCCATGTCAGCGCGTCATATCCGTGTTGCCTGCAAGGCCGGTCTGACTGTCATCCAGTTCACCGTTGCCTCGCCTTCGCACTGCGTCGGTTGCCGAGTTTTGTTGCTGTTCTCATGGATCGCGACAGGTCCCGACAACCCGTTCCTTATCGGTGCTTCGATACCGCCAGCAGGCGGTGTGCAGACGTTCCTTTACCGAGCCGTTGAACTTTTTAAATCTGATTGCATGCCAGGCCATCGCAAACATTTTTCAGGTGATACTCGTATGCGTACCTCGCTTCTAGTTGTCCTTTCTTGCTTTATCGTCGCATCTTGCAGCAAAGCACCCGCTCCTTCCAATGACAAGCCGGTCGACGTCGTCCTGATCGGCGCTGGCGTCATGAGCGCCACCCTCGGCACCATGCTCAAGGAACTCGATCCGGAACTGACGATCGAGATGTTCGAGCGCATGGATTCGGTCTCGGCCGAAAGCTCCGACGCGATGAACAATGCCGGCACCGGTCACTCCGGTTTCGCCGAGCTGAACTACACGCCCGAAATGCCGGACGGCACCATCGAGACCAAGAAGGCCGTCGACATCAACGAGCAATTCGAGATCTCGAAGCAGTTCTGGGCCTACCAGGTCAAGAAGGAATACCTGGGCGCGCCAAACACCTTCATCAACAATGTGCCGCACATGGCCTTTGTCTGGGGTGACGACAACATCAACTACCTGCGCAAGCGCTACGCCGCGCTGCAAAAGGAAAACCTGTTCAAGGGCATGCTGTACACCGAAGACCACGAGACGATCCGCAAGTGGGCGCCGCTGGTCATGAACGGCCGTGACGCGAACCAGAAAGTGGCCGCGACCCGCATGGACATCGGTACCGACGTCAACTACGGCACCCTGACCCGCAGCATGGTCAAGCACCTGACCGGCACCCACGGCATGACGCTGAACCTGCGCAGCCAGGTCGAAGACATCAAGCGCGGCAAGGATGGCCTGTGGAACGTGACCGTCAAGAACCTGGCGGACAACAAGCTCAAGACCGTGAGCGCGAAGTTCGTGTTCATCGGCGCCGGCGGCGGCGCGCTGCCGCTGCTGGAAAAGACCGGCATTCCTGAAGCCAAGGGCTACGGCGGCGTCCCGGTCGGCGGCCAATGGCTGGTGACCACCAACCAGGCGCTGATCGAAGCGCACCACGCCAAGGTGTACGGCAAGGCCTCGGTCGGTTCGCCGCCGATGTCGGTGCCTCACCTCGACACCCGCATCATCGACGGCAAGAAAGCCCTGCTGTTCGGACCGTTCGCGACCTTCTCGACCAAGTTCCTCAAGAACGGTTCGTGGGTCGACCTGCCGGCCTCGATCGGCACTGGCAACGTGCGTCCGATGGTGCAGGCTGGCATCGACAACATCCCGCTGACCAAGTACCTGGTCGAGCAGGTGATGAACTCGCAGGAAGACCGCGTGGCCACCCTGCGTGAATACCTGCCGGAAGCCAAGCTGGAAGACTGGGAACTGGTCAACGCCGGCCAGCGCGTCCAGATCGTCAAGGACGACCCGAAGAAGGGTGGCCTGCTGCAGTTCGGTACCGAAGTCGTTGCCTCGGCTGACGGCTCCGTGACCGCCCTGCTGGGTGCCTCGCCAGGCGCCTCGACCGCCGCGCCGATCATGCTCAAGGTGCTCAAGGCATCGGCCTTCCGCGACAAGCTGGAAACGCCTGCATGGCAAGCGAAGATGCACGAAATGATTCCTTCGTACGGCCGTCACCTGAACGACGATCCGGCCTTCGCCAACCAGATCCGCCAGCAGAGCAGCGCTGCGCTGGGCCTGAAGGCGATTACGCTGGATGTGCCGGCGGCAACGCAGGAGTAATCGTGTAGGCAGCGACTGAGTTTTCGCTGCACTAAACACGTCGTCCCCGCGAAGGCGGGGACCCAAGTTCTGCAAGCGTTTCGACAGCTCTTGCAAACTTGGGTCCCCGCCTCCGCGGGGACGACGTTTTTATGCCAACTAGTTTTTCTTATTTACGCGCGCGCTTTTCTTACTTGCGCGCGCGCAGGGCCTCGAGTTCGGCGCGCAGATTGCTGCGTTCGCTGCGCGAATTGTCGAGCGTGGTGCGCAGTTCCTTGATCTCGGCCGCCAGGTTGTCGCGCTCGGTCGTGACGCCGACCAGCTCCATCTGGGCGCGCAGGCGCGCGTCCGACTCGGCCGCGGTGGCCGCGACATTGCGCTCGAGCTGCTGGCGCAGGTCGGCCAGCTGGGCATCCTTGCCGTCGATCGCCAGTTGATCCTTGGCCTTGCCGACCAGCGCGTCCGCCGCGATCTGGCGCGCATTGCGCAGCTCGGCCGTCAGGCGCTCGATCTCTTCGTTGCGCTCGTCCGCGATCAGCTGGGCCTGTTCGCGCGCGACCCGCGCATCGCCCAGTTCGGCGTTCAGGCCATCGCGTTCGGCTTCGAGTTCGTTACCCGCCGCGAGCAGCGCATCCATATCGCTCTCGGCGCGCGCCAGCGCATCGCGCATGCCGGCGCCGGCATCCTGCGCATACTGCTGGGCCCAGCGGCCCAGTTCGGCCAGCAGCTCGGGCGGCATCTCGGCCTTCGGCGCCTCGACCGGTTTCGCATGGCTGGCGCGCCAGGTGGCCAGGTGCTGGTGGATGGTCTTGGTCGAGCCGGCGCCGATCAGGCCGCGTACCGCCTCGATCGTGACCTGCTGCTTGTCGTTCTGGAGCGTGTCGGCCGCCTCGATGACGTCGCCGAGCGTTACGTCCAGGTGTGCCATATCCGTTTTCATACCGCGTCAGGATGTTCGTTGTAGGGCTGTCCATCATACGCTAGACGATGGTTTAGTTGCTCAAAAGCATCGCTGGATGCGGTCGAGTGTCGCGGATTTGCCGCTATCTCAGGCCGAGGCAGGTGTGGCTGATGCCATGTTGGCAAAATTCTCGTCCAGCCAGGCGCCCAGCGTCTCGTTTCCCGGCCCGTCGAGATGCGGCAGCATCGCGGCGTACCAGGCGCGTCCCTCCTCCTGGCCCAGCACGGCGCACACGATGGGCAGGCTGTTCTGCAGGAAGGTGCCGAACAGCGGCACCCGGCGCGCGAACAGCGTAGTTGCATCGTTACAGCCCAGGCCCGTATAGAGCGCGCGCATCTGCTCCAGATACGGCATCGCCCGCGCCGCCTGGCCGGACTGGGTCAGGGCCGAGATGAAGCTGGTCACGATCTGCGGGTCCGGCATCTCGCGCGAGGTGGCATTGCGTTCGCGCGCCCAGGCGATCCACTCTTCGCCGCGCGCCGTGTCGCCCGTCATGGCGCAGCAGCATCCGGTTTGCAGGGCATTGAAAGCGCCCGGCTCTTCGTGGCACAAGGCATGCCAGTAGCGCTGCGATTCGGCCCAGCGCCCCAGGCGCGCGCTGGCCATCGCGCACAGGCGGATCGCATGGATGCGCAAGCCGTCCTGCGTGGCCGCGGCATGGGGCATGGCGCCGGCCAGTGCTTCTTCCAGGCGGCCGGCGCCGAGGTGGTCGATGGCGTCGACCAGTTCCGGCGGGTCGGCCTGCGCCTGTCCGGTTTCCATCGCGGTCGGTGCGCTGCATTCATCGATGATTCTTTCGGCATCCATGCCCGGCAGGCGCAGATAGGCGATGACCGGTCGCGTGGTCTTCTTTTCCTTTTTTGCGTCGCGCTCGACCTGCACGTTGTCGATCGAGACGAACGGATCGCCTTCGGTGCGGAACAGCGTCACCGCGCTATAGCGTGCGGCGTCCGCCTCGACGCCGGCGCCGAGGATCGAGAATAGCTCTCCGGGCGCGGTTTCGAGCCGGTGCACGGCGACGTGCGGTTCCTCGATCCACGCGAACCTGCGCGGCAGCTCGAACGGCGTCGCCCAGTCGCCACTCAGCTCGCAGAAAGGTTCTTCGGCCGCGCCGCGCGCCAGCGAGCGGGGCAAGGTGGTCAACAGGATGAATTCGACGATCCAGCCGGCGACGAGCGCGCTGCCCTCGATCCGCATCCCCGCGACGTGGCGCACTTCGTTCTCGGCCAGCAGCATCCCGAAGCGCCACATGTCGTGGGGAGCCGCGAGCAGCGAAGCGAAGCTGCCCGCGTCGGCGATGGCAAGCCAGGCGGCCCAGTGGGCGTACCAGCCCGCGACGCCGATCGCCAGGCCCAATCTGCCCACCCACACAGGGTTGCGTGCCTTGGCCTGGCGCGCCACCTGGCGCGCGGCAACGCCCATGACGACCGCGAACACGCACATGGCGAACCAGTCGAGCAGGACGAGCGGCGAGTGGATCGTCAGCCAGGCATACAGCCAGGCCGGGATCATGACCAACAGCGCGCAGGCCGCCGTCGAGACGATCGCCCGCGCCGGCAGGCGGCCTGACGGCACGTAATAGGGTGAGCTCATGGCGTGTCCTGTAGCTTGGGAGCGGGGCGGACCAGGGCCAGCGCCCGCAAGTCCGGCGCGTCGTTGCCCACGCAGAGCAGCGGCGCATCGTGTTCGAGTGCGGCGTGCGCGGCCAGCGCCAGCGCGGCGACAAAGGGCACGGCGCCGCATGTGCCGCAAGCCGGGCCGAGGCGGACGATGTCGCTGGCGTTGTCGAGGTGTGGCGTAGTGGCGCCGCCGAACTCCATCAGTTCGAGCGCGTAACGCGTGTCGGCGCCGGTGTCGGCGACAACCATCGCGATAGCGGCCGGCGCGATCGCCGCACCCTGCAGCAGGCGCCCGGCGAGCGTGTTCAGGCGCTGCGGCGACAGGCGTTTGAGGCTGGCGGATGTCGGGTCGCAGGCCTCGGCTTCCAGGCTGAGGTGGGCAATGCCGGCGCCGTCCGCGGCCGGCGCCAGCAGCAGGCCGGCCGCGCCTTCACCGGGGATGCGGCCGCGTGGGTGAAAGGATGTGAACAATGTGCCGTTGGCCGACCAGCGGTCGATCGTCTCCTGGCCGATGTGGGAGCAGAAGGCGAGCAGGATCGTCGCTCTTTTTTCTGCTTGCTGCGCCATCCGGGCAATGAGCGGCGCCGGGGCTGCTGTTTCGGTCACATCGATGCGGGCTGCAGGCCAGCCGGATTGCGCCAGCACCTGCCTGCACCACATCGATGCCGCCTGGCGCTGATCCACTTGCCAGTCATCCGGCAGCACCAAGGCCAGTTGCAGCCTGAAAGGCGCGCCTTCATCCGCGACCAGCAGCCCTGCCGCGCGGTCGGCCAGCTCGTGCAGGACCGTCGTGCCAAGGACGAGTGCGCGCCAACCCTCGTCGCCGAAACGCGGCGCCGGTGAGGCAAAGGTGTCGAGCCAGCCGGCGATCTCTTCGCGCACCGCTGCGTCGCCAGCCTGTTCGCAGCGTGCGCTCATGACCGGCAAACCGTCGTCGTCGACCAGATCGCGGTCAAGGTCGGCATCGACCTTGTTGGCGGCAAGCGCGGCGCCCAGTTCTTCGGCGGAGGCGCCGCGCGGTGTGCGCAGCGCGCCGGCGAGGATGGACAAGGTCGGGCAAGGTCGTACCAAGACGGCGTCCTGCTGCACTGCCGGCGCGGCGGCGGCTTGCGCCACTGGTTGGCGTGCGAGCAGCCTGCCGCCGATGCGGTTGAGCCAGCCCGGGGCCGGCGGCGTTGCCGTGGTCGTGGTGGTGGACATGGGATCAGACCTGGTCGATGGTGGTTTGCTGGCCGGCGATCAGCGTCGCGCCGCAGGCGGTCTTGTCGCCATGCCGCGCCGCCGCCTTGCCGTCGACGATCAGGGTCGCATCGCCTTCGATGATCGGCCCGGGGCCGTGCTTGGGACAGCTCGTCCTGTCGCCCATGCGGGCGATGCCGACGCCGTCAATGTCGCTGTGGGGCGAGGCTTCCAGCACGACGCCGCCGTGCGAGGTCTTGTCGCCTAGTCTGATCAGTGCTCCTGCCATGGTTGCTTTCCTCCTTTTTCAGGACATCACCGCCAACAGCTCGAGCCTGAGCTCCTTCATGCCGGCCGGGACGTAGATCGAGATCGACTGCGCCTTGAGCATGCGCTCGTACATCGGCCCTTTCGCCTCGAGGATGAAGTAGCAGGTGTCGGGCCGCACGGGGATCGCCGCCGGCGGTTGTGGGGTGTACTGCAGGCGCACGCCGGGCAGGGCCGAGAGCACGAACTTCTCGACGTCGTCCGGGGCGCCGACCTTGAAGCGCAGCGGCGCCACGTCGACCAGTTCCACCGCCGGGATGTCGGCCGAGACGGCGATATAGAAGGTGGTGTCGTCGTCGATCTTGCCCGAGTCGAGCATGCCGATGTGGTAGCAGGGCCGCACCTCGTTGAGGGCGATGCCGAAGTACTTGGCCGAGATGACCGTGTCGAGCAGCTCGCGGACGATCTGGTGCAGCTTGGCGAAGGCGGGGCCTGGGTCGTGGTGCTGGTAGGAAGGCAGGTCGGACAGGGTCCAGCTCTTGGAAAAGGTCATCAGGCCGCCGGCCACGTCCAGCAGCGCCTCGAACAGGCGCTCGGGGTGCAGCGCCGGCTGGTTGAAGTGGTGCGACAGCGCCGCATAGGCCGAACTGGCCGTGTGCAGCAGCCAGAACGACGACATGTCGCCCGAGCGGAATTCGATCACGTTGCGGGTCGGCTCGCGGTGGTGGCCGTACAGCGCGCCGACCTTGGCCTGCAGCGCGTCGAGCAGGCGGCGCAGCTGCTGGAACAGGGCCGGGGCGGCGCCTAGCGACATCGACGGCGGCACCAGCGCCGGATCGAGCTCGAAGCCGCCGGTGGCGCACCTGCGCACGCGTAGCAGGGGAAAGTGGACGTAGGCGTCGCGCGGCTCGAATTCGGACACCAGGCGCAGCGCGCGCTTCAGGTAGGCCAGCTGCACCGGCGCCGCCTGCGTGTAGAGGTCGGGCGTCTCCTCGTTGGCCTGCATGAAGCGGGTCGTGTTTGCGGCTTGCCCTGGCTGCACGAAGTTGGCGTTGAAGGGCTTCAGTCCCGGCAGCGCCGCGTAATACGTCACGGCCTGTACCGACTGCTGCAGGCCGCTCAGGTCGACGGTGCCGGGCAGCTCGTCGAGCCCCGGCGCCTCGTACAGCTCGCCGTCCTGGAAGCGCAGCGACAGTCCCTGCACGCGCAGCATGCCGCTGGCGAGGGCTTCGCGGTCGATCTCCAGCGACTCGACCCCCCATGCATACGGATGCGCCGCCTTGACGCCCTTGTACAGGCAATGCTCGTGATAAGCGTCCTGGCGCTGGAAATGCTGCGGCCGCAGCAGCAGGCCTTCTCCCCAGAGAACTTTGCTGGTCATGGCTGTTGTTCCTTCACCTTGTTCTTTGCGAAAGGAAACGATAACGACGAGATGCTGTTGCGCATGTGAACTTGATCAAAGTTTGGCGCTGAATGCCATGGCAACATGCGATTGATTTTCAGTACGCAACACCAGCCTGTGCCAACGAGGGGGGATCGATGAAAGGATTCACGCCGGACCTGTTCGACCGCCTGCTCGGCCAGCCGCTGCGCAATGGCGTGGTGGTCGCGCGCCTGAATGTCGAGGAACTGAAGGATGCGGTGGCGCGCGACCTCGAAGCGCTGCTCAACACGCGCTCGACCATCCAGGACGGCGCGCTGGTCGGTTTTCCCGAATGCGGCCAGTCGATGGTCGGTTATGGGCTGTGCGACTTCGCCGACCGTTCGCTGTCCAGTCCCACCGACCGCGCCCACATCTGCACCTGCATCGAAGAGACCATCGCGCGCCATGAGCCGCGGCTGCAGAACGTGAAGGCGCTGCTCGAGGTGCAGGGCGATGGCGGCGCGCCCTCGGTCAACCGCCTGGGTTTCTCGATCACGGGGGTGCTGGTGGGGAGCATGTCGCAGGAGCCGGTCAACTTCGACGCCGTGCTGCAGCCGTCCACGCTCCAGTACAGCATCCGCAAGGCCGGCCGCGCGGGCGCGGCCAATGCCGCCGGCGCCGCATCGTCGGCATCGACAGCGGCGGGAGCCTGAGTTGGACCGGCTGCTGCCCTATTACGAAAGCGAACTGGCCTACCTGCGGCGCAACCTGCGCGAATTCGCCGAACGCTATCCGCGCATCGCCGGGCGCCTGGCGATCAGCGGCGAAGTATGCGAAGACCCGCATACCGAACGCATGATCGAATCGTTCGCCTTCCTCAATGCGCGCATCGCCAAGCGCCTGGACGACGACTATCCCGAGTTCACCGAGGCGCTGTTCGACGTGCTGTATCCGCATTACCTGCGGCCTTTTCCATCGTGCTCGATCGCGCGCCTGGACGTCGCCGCCGCGGCCAAACAGCAGACCACGGTGAGCACCATCCCGCGCGGCACCAGGATGACCACGCGCCCGGTGCGCGGCGTGGCTTGTATCTTCCGCACCGTGTACCCGGTCGCGATGGCGCCGCTGGTCCTCTACCGCGCGGTGTTCTCGCCGATCATCCACGCGCCGGATGCGGTGCGCCTGCCGCCCGGCGCCAGCGCCAGCATCAGCCTGTCCCTGAACGTGACCTGCGACGGGGGCGGCATCGAGGCGATCGCGCTGCCGGCGCTGCGCCTGTTCCTCGATGGCGAACCCTCGTTCTGCGCGGCCCTGCGCGACGCGCTGCTGGCGCGCACGGTCGCCGCCTATGCCCAGCCCGAAGGCGGCCACTGGATTGCCCTGCCGGCGCTGCCGGTGCACGCCGCCGGCTTCGTCGAGGAGGACGCGCTGATCGACTTCCCGGCGCGTTCCCACACCGCCTACCGCCTGCTGACCGAATACTTCTGCTTTCCCGAGAAGTTCAACTTCGTCGACCTCGACCTGGCGCTGCTGGCGCGCAGCCTGCCCGCGGGCACGCGTCGCATTACCGTGCACCTGGCCCTGAACGGGATCCGCAGCGACTCGAACCTGGCGCGCATGCTGTCCACCCTGTCGACCAACAACCTGGTGGCGGGCTGCACGCCGGTGATCAACCTGTTCGCCCAGCGCGGCGAACCGATCCGCCTGACCCATGCCACGGCCAGCTATCCGGTGCTGGCCGATGCGCGCCGCGCCTATGCCTACGAGGTCAATGCGATCGACGAGGTCAACCTGGTGCGCCAGACGCCGCAGGGCGAGACGGTGGTGCGGTTCCAGCCCTTCTATTCGCTCAAGCATGCGCAGACGCCCGAGCAGAACGGGCATTACTGGGCCATGCGCCGCGACGACACGATGGCCGAGCAGAGCCCGGGCTTTGAAACCCAGATCTCGATCGTCGACATCGACTTCGACCCGGCCGACGTCGAAACCACGACCCTGAACCTGGAGCTGACCTGCACCAACCGCGACCTGCCGCAGCTGCTCAGCTACGGCCAGCCGGGCGGCGACCTGTTCCTCGAAGGCGGATCCGGCGTGCGCGAGATTTCCTTCCTGCGCAAACCCAGCCCCACCTGGCGCTTCTCGCGCGGGCGCAGCGCGCACTGGCGCCTGATCTCGCTGCTCTCGCTCAACCACCTGTCGCTGGCCGACGGCGGCGTCGACGCCTTCCGCGAGATGCTGGCCCTGCACGACCTGCCGCGCTCGGCGGCGTCGACGCGCCAGGTCGGCGGCATCATGGAGATCGCCTATGTGCCCACCAGCGCCTGGCTGTCCGGGAATCCCTTCAACTGCCTGGTGCGCGGGGTCGAAGTGCGCATCGCGATCGACGAGGAAGCATTCGTGGGGAGCGGCATCCATGCCTTCGCCCACATCGTCGAGCGCTTCCTGGCGCTGTACGTGCACGCCAACAGCTTCACCCAGCTGGTGATCGTGTCCCACCGATCCGGAGAGGAGTTGCTGCGATGCGGGCCGAGAAGCGGCGAACTGAGTCTCCTGTAATCGAACGCCTGCTGCGCGAGCCGTGGCGCTTCGAGTTCTTCCAGGCGGTGCGCGTGCTCGAGCTGTGGCTCAAGCGCCGCGGCCGGGCGCCGCATGGCCTGGTGGCCGACATGCTGCGGTTCCGGAATACCCTCTCCCTGGGTTTCCCGGCCAGCCAGCTCGAAGCCATCGAACCCGAGCTGCGCGACCTCGAGGTCGGCATGCCCTTCGACTTGCCAGTCGATGCCGCCGCGCTGGGCGAGGCGGTGCGCGAAGGGACCTTGCGCCGTGTGCACCTGACCCCCGCCTTCATGGGCCTGCTGGGCGCGCATGGCGTGCTGCCGGCCCACTACACCGAACGCATCGCCGAACATGGTGCACGCCACAAGAACGAGGAAGAGGACGACGGCCCGCGCGCCTTCCTGGACGCATTCTCGAACCGCTCGCTGGCGCTGTTCTACGAAGCCTGGCGCAAGTACCGCTTGTCGTTCAAGTACCAGCTGGACGGCCAGGACGCCTTCCTGCCCCTGCTGCTGTCCCTGGCCGGCCTGGGCGACGCCGCGCTGCGCCAGCGCCTGGCGGACGAAGCCGACGGCGCCGTGCTGGACGAATCGATCGGGTATTTCGCGGCCGCGATCCGGCACCGGCCGGTGTCCGCCGTGCAGCTGGCGCGGGTGCTGTCGGAATACTTCGGCGAGCAGGTCGAGGCCGAGCAGTTCATCGGTTCCTGGTACGACGTGCCGCCGGCGCAGCAGACCACGCTGGGCCAGGACAGCGCCGTCCTCGGCGCGCGCGCGATCGCCGGCGCGCGCGTCTGGCAGCGCAGCCTGCGCCTGCGCCTGGTGGTGGGGCCGCTGGGACATGCCGGCTTCCAGGGCTTCCTGCCGGGCGGCCTGGCGGCGCGGGCCCTCGGCAGCGTGCTGGCGCTGTTCACCGGCGTCGCCTTCGAATACGAGGTCGAGGTGGTCTTGCGGGCCGCCGACGTCCACAACACCACGCTCGACGACCTGCATCCCGGCCGCCTCGGCTGGGACGCCTTCCTGGTGCTGGACGCCCCGCCGGGCGACCGCCACGACGTGCGCTATGCGCTGAACGCGGCCTGATCCGCTTACGCGTCTGTCGAACGCACCCACCGGCGCCCGATGGCGTATCCTGACGATGTCAGGCTTTGCGCCTCAATGAACGGGAATGGTGATGAGCGAACGTATCATCTCGGCGATCAAGCTGGGCGGCCAGCAGCTGGCCGCCGTGGTCACGCTGCCGGGGCCGGAGCGCTACGAGTACTTCATCAAGCGCGTCGCCGACGCGCGCGAGGTGTGGGGGCTGTACCAGGATGGCTGGGCCCTGGCCAAGACCGACGACGGCACCCTGGTGTTTCCGATGTGGCCGGCGAGCGACTACGCCAGCCTGTGCGCCGAATACGAATGGGACGGCTATGACGCCCAGGCGTTCTCGCTCGAAGAGCTGATCGACGAACTGCTGCCGCAGCTGGAAGAAGACCGGGTCTTGCCGGGCGTGTTCTATACCCCGGGCGACAAGGGCATCACGCCCAGCGTGGTCCAGCTGATTGGCGACCTGGAAGATGAACTGAGGAGGACGTAGGGTTTACATCTGCCCCAGCAACTCCTCCACCACCTCCAGCTGCACCGGCTTGGTCAGATGGTGGTCGAAGCCGGCCTCGCTCGAGCGCTGGCGGTCGCTCTCGGCGCCCCAGCCGGTCAGGGCCACCAGCACGATCCCATCCAGTTCTTCCATGGCGCGCATCGCGCGCGCCGTGTCGTAGCCGCTCATGCCCGGCATGCCGATGTCGAGGAAGGCGATCCGCGGGCGAAACTCGCGCGCCGCCTCCAGCGCCGCATGGCCGTCGTGCGCCACCCGGGTGACGTAGCCCGACGCCTCCAGGATCATCGACAGCGTCAGCGCGGCATCGACGTTGTCGTCCACCACCAGCACTTTCAGGCCGGCGCCGCCGTCGCGCGCCGGCGCTCCCTCGCCCTGTGGATGCGCGGCCCGGCCGTCGGTCACCTCCGCCAGCGGCAGGCGCACCGTGAACACGCTGCCGGCATTGGCGCCGCCGCTCTCGGCCACCACGCTGCCGCCATGCATCTCCACCAGGCGCCGCACCAGCGACAGGCCGATACCGAGCCCGCCCTGCGAGCGGTCGACGGTGCGGCCGATCTGGCTGAACATGTCGAACACGCCGGCCAGCGCGTCGCCCGCGATCCCGACCCCGGTGTCGCTGACGGCGATCACCGCGTCCACTCCCTCGCGCCGCACCGATAGCCGGATGCGCCCGCGCGCCGGCGTGTACTTGGCGGCGTTGTTGAGCAGGTTGGCCACCACCTGGGCGATCCGGGTGGCGTCGGCGTCGACCAGCAGCGGCAGGTCGGGCACGTCCACCTCGAGCGCGTGCTGGCCGGCCTCGATCAGCGGCAGGCTGGTCTCGACCGCGCTGGCCAGGATCGCGCGCAGGTCGGCGCGCTGGCGCTTGAGTTCGAGCTTGCCGCCGCTGATGCGGGCCACGTCGAGCAGGTCGTCGATCAGGTGCACCATGTGGCCGACCTGGCGTTCCATCATTTCCCTGACCTTGCCGACCGCCGCCGGATTGTCGCCGCCCAGGCGCATCACCGACAGGCCGTTGCGGATCGGCGCCAGCGGGTTGCGCAGTTCGTGCGCCAAGGTGGCCAGGAACTCGGTCTTGCGGCGGTCGGCCTCGGCCAGGTCGTCGGCCAGTCGGCGCAGCTCTTCCTCGGAGCGCTTGCGCGCCGTGATCTCGGAAAACAGCAAGGCCACCTTGCGGCTGTCCGGGCCGCCGATGCGGTTGGCGTACACGTCGAACCAGCGGCCCATGGCCGGCGCCTCGTTCTCGAAGCGCGCGGGAATGCCGGTCAGCGCCACCCGTCCATAGGTCTCGAACCAGAAGTCGTCCAGGGCGGGCAGCATCTCGCGCGCCGTGCGGCCGATCGCATCCACCAGGCCGGTATGGCGCTCGAACATCGGGTTCATCTCCAAAAAGCGGTAGTCGACCGCCTTGCCGGCGTCGTCGAAGATCATCTCGAAGATGCAGAAGCCCTGGTCGACCGACTCGAACAGGGTGCGGTAGCGTTCCTCGCTGGCGCGCAGCCGCTCTTGTACCTGCTTGCTCTCGGTGGTGTCGAGCACGATGGCGACCAGGCCCTCGAATTCGCCGTCGGGGCCGCGCAGGGCATTGACGCTGCTGGTGGCCGAAACCAGCGAACCGTCCCTGTGCAGGTAGTACTTGTCGAGCGCCACGCCGGCGGCGCCGGCCTTCAGGCGCTCGAGCGCATCGTGGGTCTGGGCGCGCGACTGCGGCGCGGTGACCTCGGCCACGCTCAGGCCGAGCAGCTCGGCCTCGCTGCGGCCCACCATCGCGCAATACTTCTGGTTCGCCAGTACGATGCGGCCAGCGGTATCCATCTGGACCACCCCGGTGGCGGCCTGGCTGACGATCTTCTCGAAGCGCTCGCGGCTGGCGTGCAGCGCGCGCTCGGCTTCCTTGCGCTCGGCATCGAGCCGCACCTGCTCGGTGATGTCGCGCGAGATGACCAGCAAGCGCGTCTCCTGGCCGTCGCTCGCGGCGGTGCGGGTGACCATCACGTCCCACCATTTGGGCCTGCCCTTGACCGTCGCGCAGGCGGCGCTGAAATGCCCGGTGCCGCCGGCGCGCGCCGCGTCCAGCGCCGCGTCGACGACAGCGTGCGATGGCTGCGGCCAATAGGCCGTCCATGGCTTGCCGCGCACCGTCTCGATGTCATCGATCTCCATCGAGAGCAGGCCGTTGCGATTGATCGCCAACACCAGGCCGTCCATGCCGAGCAGTTTCACGCAATCGGGAATCGCTTCGAACAGCGTCCATCCCAGGGTGATCGTGTCCTGCTGCGTCGTGGTGGCGCGGTTTTCCTGCATCTGTATGTTTCCCGATAAAAACGTCATCTATACCACAGCGGCCGCGCCATCGGCGTCGGCGTCCAGTGAATGACACGGAAATCGTGAAGATGCCGCTGAGAAAAGCACAAGCGTGCCGCGCTCCTGTCATCAAACTGTGATCAAACCGTCACAAAGTAGTCATGTTGCCTTACTACTATTCAGTGGCTTTCCTCTCCCACACTAGAAAACAGGATCCACTTCCGTGAACAAGCCGACCGATTTCGCCCGCATCCCTGCCGAACATGATGATGTCGATTCGAACAACTCGTCGAATGAACACTTCAGCGACGTTCTCCAGAAACGCCTGAGCCGCCGCAGCATGCTGCGCGGCGGCGCTGCAACGGCTGCGACCGCGCTGCTCGGCAGCTTCGGCCTGACCGCCTGCGGCGGTTCGGACGACGATCCTGTCACCCCGCCGACCAACCCGCCAACCGGCACCACCCCGCCGCCGGCGCCGGTCGAAAAGCTGCTCGGCTTTACCGCCGTCGGCAAGAGCCTCGCCGATAAAGTGGTCGTCCCGGCCGGCTATACCGCCACCGTCCTGTACGCGCTGGGCGATCCGCTCACCAGCAGCACCCCGGCCTTCAAGAACGACGGCACCGACACCGATTTCGAGAACCGCGCGGGCGACCACCACGACGGCATGGAATTCTTCTCGCTGTCCGACACCGGCGGCGTCTCGACCAGCGGCGCCACCCGCGGCCTGCTGGCGATGAACCACGAAGCTACCACCAACGAAGGCCTGCCGTCGTACTTCGTGCACGCCAACGGCGGCACCAATGCACTGCCACGCCCGGCCGCCGAAGTGGACAAGGAAATGGCCCTGCACGGCCTGTCGGTCCTCGAAGTGCGCAGCAACAGCGGCAAATGGGAATACCTGTCGGGTTCGACCTTCAACCGCCGCGTGCACCAGCAGACCGAAGTCCAGATCTCGGGCCCGGTGCGCGGCAATGCCCTGGTCAAGACCAAGTACTCGCCGGACGGCACCAAGTTCCGCGGCACGATCAACAACTGCGGCACCGGCCGCACTCCATGGAACACCTATCTGTCGGGCGAAGAGAACTGGGCCGGCTACTTCACCCGCTCGGCGACCGACAACGCCGCGCGCGGCGACAAGAGCGTCGCTTCGCTCAACCGCTACGGCATGTCGCAGGGCGCGGCCTCGCGCCACGGCTGGGAAACCGGCGGCGCGGACGACAAGTACCAGCGCTGGGACTTGAGCAAGAAGGGCACGTCGACCGACGGCAGCGACGATTATCGCAACGAACTCAATGGCGAAGGCTATATCGTCGAGATGGACGCCTACGACAAGACCCGCGCGATCAAGAAGCGCACCGCGCTGGGCCGCTTCGCCCACGAAAGCGCCTCGTTCGGCCGCCTGACCGCCGGGCAGCCGCTGGCCGTCTATATGGGCGACGATTCGCGCGGCGAATACATCTATAAGTTCGTGTCGACCGCACCGTGGAACCCGGCCGACGCCGTCGCCGCCGACCGCATCGCCACCGGCGACAAATACCTCGACAGCGGCAAGCTGTACGTCGCCAGGTTCAATGCCGACGGCAAGGGCCAGTGGATCGAGCTGACCATCGCCAACGCCGCCATCGCCGCTTATGCGACCTACAAGTTCGCCGACCAGGCCGACGTGCTAGTCAACGCCCGCCTGGCCGCCGACGCCGTCGGCGCGACCAAGATGGACCGTCCGGAATGGTGCGCGGTGAACCCGGCCAACGGCGAGATCTACTACACGCTGACCAACAACAGCAACCGCCGCGTCGAGCCGAGCAGCTCGAGCCAGGTCGCCCCGGATGCCGCCAACCCGCGTTCATACACCGACATGAAGGGCACCACCGCCCAGCTGGGCAACTCGAACGGCCACATCATCCGCGTGCGTGAAGACGCCGCCGGTTCGACCGCCACCAGCTTCGCCTGGGACGTCTACCTGTTCGGCGCCGAAGCCGCCGCCGATGCGTCGCGCATCAACCTGTCGGGCCTGACCAACGACCAGGACTTCTCGAGCCCGGACGGCCTGGCCTTCAGCACCTCGACCGGCATCTGCTGGTTCCAGACCGACGATGGCGCTTACACCGACGTCACCAACTGCATGATGGTGGCCGGTCTGCCGGGCAAGGTCGGCGACGGCAAGAAGGTCTCCCTGAGCTATCCGAAGACCGACGGCTCGACCCTGAACGTCGACACCTTCGTGGGCAAGGCCGCCAGCGCCGATACGCTCAAGCGCTTCCTGGTCGGCCCGGTCGGCTGCGAACTGACCGGCATCACCGAGACCCCGGATGGCAAGGCGCTGTTTGTCAACATCCAGCACCCGGGCGAGACCACCGCCGCCGCGAATATCGGCGATGCCAGCAAGTACACCAGCCAGTGGCCGGCGAACGCGGGCTACGGCGCCGGCAAGCGTCCACGCTCGGCGACCCTGGTCATCACCAAGAACGACGGTGGCCGTATCGGTTCGTAATGTAAGGTCGTAAGGTAGAACGGGCCGGTTGCGCAAGCAGCCGGCCCGTTTCTTTTATGGCGCGCAAGACGGGATCGGCCGCGCCGTGTCAGCATCGAGCGGACCGACCAACGAGGAGCCGCCATGCCTGCCCTGCCGCTATCGACCTACCTGCGCCTCGCGCGCGCCAGCGCCGCCTACGACGTCATCCAGATCCTGCCCTTCGCCACGCCCTGGACCTTCGCCCTGCTGATCGACCGGCTGTCGGCGCTGAACGTATGGCTGGGCGGCGCGCCGCTGCCGCCGTTCGCGCCGCTGCACCTGTTGCTATCGTCTCTCCTTGGCACCCTGGTGCTGCTGTGGTGCGCCGTGCGCCTGAAGGAACCCAGTCTGCGCCTGGGCCGCTTCGACGGCCTCGGACGGCTGCTGTTCGCGTTCTGGATAGGCTGGGCGATGCTGGAGGCGGATCTGCCGGTGCTGTGGCTGTTCCTGGTCCCCGAACTGTTCTGGGGCGTGGCGCAGTGGTGGCCGGTCGCTCAGGCGAGCGGCAGCAACACGCCGCGCGCCGCCTTCACCAGCGACATTCCCATGCGCTCCAGCCGCGGCGGCTGAATGCGCCAGGCGTGCCAGTACAGCGGCACGTCGTGGTACAGCTCAGGAGCCAGGTCGACCAGTTCACCCGTGTCGAGGAAGGCGCCGCATTGCTCCTCCGGCAGCATGCCGTAACCCATGCCGTGGCGTACCGCGTGCACGAAGGGATCGCTGGCCGGCACGTAGTGAAACGGATAGGCGCCGTCCGGCAGGCCGAAGTGGGTGAGCAAGAAAGAAGACTGCATCGCATCCTTGCGGTCGAACACCATCAGCGGCGCGCGCTGGGCCGTCGCGCGCGTCATCCCGTCCGGGAACCAGCGCCGCGCGAAGCCGGGAGAGGCCACCATCCGGTAGCGCATCACGCCGAGCGGGCTGGCGCTGCAGCCGCGCATCGGTTCGGTCTCGCCCGAAATGCAGGCCACCGCATGGCCGCCCTCCAGCAGCGCGAAAGTATGGCCCTGGTTGTCGAGGACGAATTCGACCAGCAAGCCTTCCGCATCCAGGATGGGCGCCAGTACCGGCAGCAGCCAGGTCGCCAGCGTGTCGTTATTGACGGCCAGCGTGACCCGCGCCGGGCCGGGGTCATCTTTCATCCCGGCCAGGAATTCCGATTCGAGCAGCGTCGAGCGGCGCAGGTATTGCAGCAGCCGCGTGCCGGGCGCGGTCGGGCGGCAGGGACGGCTGCGCACCAGCAGCGGTGTGCCCAGCTCTTGCTCGAGCGCCGCGATGCGTTGCGAGATCGCCGACGGCGTCACCTTGAGCTGGGCCGCGGCGCCTTCGAGGCTGCCGCAATCGATGGCAGCCAGGAAGGCGGCGCTGCGGCGGGGATCGATTGTCATGGATTAGATTTTCTTAAGTAGCCTGAATAATCATGAATATAATTGAAGTAGCCCGGCGGGGCTGGGATAGTGGCGCCTTTACAAAGGAGGCGGCCATGTTCTCGCATCAGGTTTATCTACAAGGTTTGGTCCTGGGCGCCGGCCTCATCATGGGCATCGGCGCCCAGAACGCCCACGTGCTGCGCACGGCGGTGCGCGGCCGGCACGTGCTGCCGACCGTCGTCACCTGCATCGTGGTCGACGTGATCCTGATCGCCGCTGGCACCGCTGGCCTGGGCGCCCTGATCGAGGCGTCGCCGCCCCTGATGGCGCTGGCGCGCTACGGCGGCGCCGCCTTCCTGATCTGGTATGGCCTGCGCTGCTGGCGCAGCAGCCTGCGTGGCGGCGCTTCGCTGGCGGCCGACCCGTCGGCCCAGGCCCAGACCCTCGGCGCGGCGCTGGCCACCGTGCTGGCGCTGTCGCTGCTCAACCCGCACGTCTACCTCGACACCGTGGTGCTGCTGGGCGCCGTCGGCAGCAGCCTCGCGGCCGAGCAGCGCAGCTCCTTCGCGCTGGGCGCCATCACGGCCTCGATCCTGTGGTTCACGGCGATCGGCGTCGGCGCGCAGAGATTCGCCCCGGTGCTGGCGCGACCGGCGGTGTGGCGTGTGTTCGAGGCGCTCACTGGCGCCATGATGCTGGTGCTGGCGACGTTGCTGCTGATAGACAGCTGAGCAAAAAAATGGATGGGTTAGATGTTGTCCGGTGTAAAGTTGCTATTTACCCATCCATCGCCCGGAGGCTGCTTGAACCGCTTGACCCTGAAAGTCCTGACCCTTTGCCTGGCCACCGCCGGCCTGTCTTCCGTCCACGCGGCCGATGTGATCATCACCGCCGACCGCCTGCTCGACGTCAAGAGCGGCCGCATGATCCAGAACCCCGAGATCCTGGTGCGCGACGGGAAGGTCGTCAGCCTCAAGCCGGATGCCGCCACGCCTGCCGCCGCCGACGCGACCCGCATCGCCCTGCCCGGCATGACCCTGCTGCCCGGCCTGATCGACATGCACGTGCACCTCGATTCCGACCCGACTTACGGCGGCTACAAGGGCCTCGAATACAACGACCGCTTCTGGTCGGCGCTGGCCGTGGCCCATGCGGGCAAGACGCTGGATGCGGGCTTCACCACGGTGCGCAATCTTGGCGCCTCGGACTGGAACGACGTCGGCCTGGGCCAGGCGATCGCCGCCGGCAAGGTGCGCGGTCCGCGCATCGTGCCCGCCGCCTGGTCGTTCGGCGCGACCGGCGGCCATTGCGACAGCACCTACTTCCCGCCGTCGATGGAAGAGAAGAACAAGTACAACGCCGACAGCCCGGACGAAGTGCGCAAGTCGGTGCGCGAGCTGCGCAAGTATGGCGCCCAGGTGATCAAGGTTTGCGCCACCGGCGGCGTCTTCTCGCGCAATACCGAACCGGGCCAGCAGCAGATGACCCTTGCCGAGCTGCGCGCCGCGGCGGAAGAAGCGCACCAGTGGGGCCTGCAGGTGGCGGCCCACGCCCACGGCGCTGCCGGCATCAAGGATGCGATCCGCGCCGGCATCAACACGATCGAGCATGCGAGCCTGATCGACGACGAAGGCATCGCCCTGGCCAAGAAGCACGGCGCCTGGCTGGCCATGGACATTTATAACGGCAGCTATACGGCGGCCGAGGGCAAGAAGAACGGCGTGCTGGAAGATAATCTGCGCAAGGACCGCGAAGTGACGGAACTGCAGCGCCAGAACTTCAAGAAGGCGCATGCGGCCGGGGTCAAGATGGTGTTCAGCACCGACGCCGGCGTGCACCCGCACGGCGGCAACGCCAAGCAGTTCGCCGTCATGGTCCAGTACGGGATGACGCCGCTGCAGGCGATCCAGACCGCCACCGTCAATGCCGCAGAAGCGCTGGCGCGCAAGGACGTCGGCGTGGTCGAGCCGGGCCGCTATGCCGACATCGTGGCGGTGAAGGGCGATCCGACGGTCGACGTCACCCTGCTCGAAGCGCCGGCGGTGGTGATCCAGGGCGGCGCCATCGTCAAGGGAGGAGCGATCTAAAGCGCATCCAGGCGCTCCAGGGATTTCAACAGCGGAGCGCAGCGCTCCTTCACGAGCGCATGCAGCAGCTTCACCGCGGGCGAGAACTGTTTGCGGTGCGGGCACACCAGGTTCAAGGGGGTGGCTTCGCCGGGGACTTCCGGCAAGACCACCTCGAGCCTTCCCGCCGTCACGTCTTCGCAGACGTCGAGCCAGGATTTATAGGCGATGCCTTCGCCCGCCACGGCCCAGCGCCGCACCACGTCGGCGTCGTCGCTGACCAGCGATCCCTTGACCTGCACCACCTGGTCTCCTTCAGGTAGTGGGAAGCACCAGCGGTCATAGATGCGCCCGCGCAGGCGGTAGGCCAGGCAGGCGTGCGAGGCCAGCTCGGCCAGCGTTTGCGGGCGGCCGTACCGTTCCAGGTAAGCGGGAGACGCGATCAGCACGCGCCGGTTCTGCGGCGCCACCGGCAGCGCGATGAAGCTGGCGTCGTCGATCTGGCCGTAACGCAGCGCGATGTCAACCGGATCGCGGAACACGTCCGCCACCTGGTCCGACACCAGCAGCTGGATGTCCAGGCCCGGATGCGCGCGCCGGAATTCCGCGATCCACGGCAGCAGCACGTTGCGGCCGAAGTCGGACGGCGCCGCCACCTGCAAGGTGCCGGACAGGGACGCATTCTCGCCGCGCATGCCCTCATGGCCGTCACGTAGCGCCTGCAGCGCATCCTGGGCAAACGGCAGGTAGCGCTTGCCCTCGTCGGTCAGGCGCAGGCTGCGGGTCGAGCGCGCGAACAGACGCACGTCGAGTTCGCGTTCCAGCCGTCCGATCGCTGCGCTGACCTGGCCGGGCAGCAGGTTCACTTCGCGCGCGGCCTGCGAAAAGCTGCCCAGGGCCGCGGCGCGCACGAATAGCGACAGGTCGTCGAGCCGGATCATTTTCTCTCCCACAGTGAAAGTGAAACCCTCCCGTGGCGCTGTTTCGCGGCTGGCGCCTTCTCTAGAATCGTCGTCACTGTATTGGCCCCACTTTATCCCTGGAGAAGAAAATGAAAGCGATAGTCTATACCCAACACGGCCTGCCCATTGACGACCCGCAGGCCCTGGTCGACACCGAGCTGCCGATGCCGCTGGCCGGCCCGCACGACCTGCTGGTCGAAGTGCGCGCCGTCTCGGTCAACCCGGTCGACACCAAGATCCGCCTGGGTTCCGCGGTGAACGAGCCGCGCGTGCTGGGCTGGGACGCCAGCGGCATCGTGCGCGCCGTCGGCGCCAACGTGACCCTGTTCGCGCCGGGCGACGAAGTATTCTATGCCGGCTCGATCGTCCGCCCCGGCTCCAACAGCCAGTTCCAGACGGTCGACGAGCGCATCGTTGGCAAGAAGCCCGCGAATCTGGGCTTTGCCGAAGCGGCCGCCCTGCCCCTGACCTCGATCACGGCCTGGGAATTGCTGTTCGATCGCTTGCGCGTGCCGGAAGGCGGCGGCGAGGGCAAGTCGCTCCTGATCGTCGGCGCCGGCGGCGGCGTCGGTTCGATCCTGACCCAGCTCGCGCGCCGGCTCACCAAACTCACCGTGATCGGCAGCGCTTCGCGCGACGCCACCCGCGAATGGGTGACCAAACTCGGCGCGCATCACACGGTCGACCATACCCGCCCGATGCAGCCGCAACTCGAAGAACTGGGCTTCGCCAACGTCGACATCGTGATCAGCCTGACCCACACCGACCGCCACTACCAGGACATCATCGACGCGCTGGCGCCGCAGGGCCAGCTGGCGCTGATCGACGATCCGGCCACGCTCGACGCGGTGCCGCTCAAGCGCAAGTCGATCTCGCTGCACTGGGAACTGATGTTCACCCGCTCGATGTTCGAGACGGCCGACATGGTGCGCCAGCACGAGCTGCTGAACCGGGTGGCCGCGATGATCGAGGACAGTACCTTGATCACCACGCTGGGCGAGCACTTCGGCACCATCAACGTCGCCAACCTGCGCCGCGCCCACTCCCTCATCGAGAGCAACCGCGCGATCGGAAAAATCGTGCTTGAAAACTTTTAAGTCTCAGATCGCTTAAGATCGCCGGATTGACCATCAGAAGGAGCACCATGAATATCCTGTCGGCCGCACAAAAACGCCATACCGCCAAAGCCTACGATGCAGAGCGCCGCATCCCCGAAGAAGTGATGCAGCAAGTGTACGACCTGCTGCGCAGCAGCCCGTCGTCGGTCAACTCGCAGCCATGGCACTTCGTCGTCGCCAATACGCCGGAAGGCCGTGCACGCATCGCCAAGGCGGCGCAGGGCGGCTATTCCTATAACGCGGCCAAGATCACCGATGCGTCGCACGTGATCGTGCTGTGCTCGCGCATCGACATGGACGAGGCGCACCTGGAAGCGCTGCTGGACCAGGAACAAGGCGATGGCCGCTTCCGCGACGCCGCCGCGCGTGCCGGCCAGGACGGCGCCCGCCGCGGCTACGTCAACCAGCACCGCTTCGGCGGCAAGGACGTGGCGCAGTGGCTCGAGAAGCAGGTCTACCTGGCGCTGGGCACCGCGCTGCTGGGCGCGGCTACGCTCGAGATCAACGCGACCCCGATGGAAGGCTTCGACCAGAAGATCCTGGACGAGGAGTTCGGCCTGAACGCGAAAGGCCTGACCAGCCTGGTGCTGGTGAGCTTCGGCTATTCGTCGGAAAGCGACTTCAATGCCGGCCTGCCGAAATCGCGCCTGACCCAGGAAGCGACCTTCACCTTCATCTGATCGTGTGACTTTCGCCACCTGCGGGTGGTGTTCGTGAAAACGGCGTGCAGCGATGCACGCCGTTTTTCTTTTTTCCCCGGATTTGGCCACACGCATAATGGCCTAAATCGAGGTATATACGGCCAACGGGCCATGCCTCGTCTCCGTAGACTGTTTCCATCGACAACGAAACACCAACAAGGAGAACGACATGACCACGACCGCACAAACCACCACCGCCCTGATCACCGGCGCCTCGACCGGCATCGGCGCCCGCTACGCCCAACGCCTGGCCGAACGCGGCTACGACCTGGTGCTGGTGGCGCGCAACCAGCAGCGCCTCGAGCAGGTCGCCGCCCGGCTGCGCGCCGAGACCGGCCGCAAGGTCGACATCCTGGTCGCCGACCTCACGCAAGGCGCCGACCTGCGCCGCGTGGAAGAGCGCCTGGCAAGCGATGCGTCGATCACCCTGTTGCTGAACAACGCCGGCCTGGGCGCCACCGCCAGCATGCTCGATTCGAGCGTCGACGATCTCGACCGCATGATCGCGCTGAACGTGACGGCGCTGACCCGCCTGACGCGCGCCGTCGTGCCGCGCCTGGTGGCACGCGGCCAGGGCACCATCATCAATATCTCGTCGATCGCCGCCGTCGCTCCCGAGGTGCTCAACGGCACCTACGGCGGCAGCAAGGCCTTCGTGCTGGCGCTCACCCAGTCGCTGCAGCACGAAGTCGGCGCCAAGGGCATCCGGGTCCAGGCCGTGCTGCCGGGCGCCACCGCCACCGAATTCTGGGACCACGCCGGGGTGCCGGTCGCGCACCTGCCGCAAGAGATCGTGATGCCCGTGAACGACATGGTCGATGCCGCCCTCGCCGGCCTGGATCAGGGAGAAGTGATCACCATCCCGGCCCTGCCGGACAGCGCCGACTGGGATTCGTTCGAGAACGCCCGCCGTGCGCTGGGGCCGAACCTGTCGCATACCAGGCCGGCGCCGCGCTACAGCGTTGCCCTGACCGAAGCCGCCTGACTATCGGCGCGACCGGTCGCGAATCCGATCCCTCGCATCAGGGATCGAGCGGATCCCACGGATCGACGCGCAGCGAGCGCACCGACGGTGTGAACTCCACCTCGTACGGCGAGTGGCGCTTGCCGACGGTGCCTGGATCGTAGCCGAGTTCCGCCGGATTGCGTGCCGCGAACTCGGGGCTCGAGATGTAGCGGCTCTGGCTTGAATTGGCGACGATCAGCGTCGGCTTGTCCAGCGGCGCGCCCATCGCGTGCAGGCGCCGGGTGGCGTTGCGCAGATTGGTCGTGGTGTGGCGCGCATAGGGCTCGATCACGATGCGCTCGGCGGGAATCCCGAAGCGCTCGACCAGCGTCTTGCGCATCTCCACCGCCTCGACATAAGTCGATCCTTTCGGGTGCACGGCGGCGCCGCTGGTGATGATGAAGGCCACATCGCCCTGCGCGAAGCGGCGCGCCGCCAGTTGCAGGTGCAGCTTGCTGCGCGCGCTGATCGAGAGCGCCGGGTTCTCGGGGCCGACGCCGGGGATGATGATCGCCGAGTAGCGGTAGCGCTGCCAGTCGGTCTTCTTGGCCAGCGCGAACGGCGCCGCGTTGTGGGCCTGGTCGAGCGGCTCGAACAGCACGGCGTCGCGCCGCTCGTTGGCGTCGATCAGGGCGATGGCCAGCGCGATGCTGGGGTCCAGCCGCACCGCCGGGTCGTGCTTGCCGGCGTCGGCCAGCCAGATCGCATCGGCCACCGAGGCCTTGAAGCCGGCGCCGTCGACCTTCTCGACGGGGCCGTCGATCATCGGATAGCGCGATTGCGTGCCGAAGCCATAGGTCTGCAGCACGGCGTTCAGGCCCCGCAGCTCGCGCACCACCTGGGCCCTGGCGCCATCGTCGGCCAAGCCGGGCTGCTTGCCGGATGCCGGCACGGCAGCCGCCACCGCATCCATGTCGGCATCGGTCCAGGTGGCCGCCAGCAGCAGGCACTTGGGCGCCAGCTCGCAGGCGTCGATCCGCTTCCTGCGTTGTTCCAGCACGGCGGCCAGCGCGGCCGGCGCGCGCTCGGGCTGGATCGAGGTCACCAGCGGGAACATGCGGCCTGCCATCAGCGACCAGTGGCGGTCGACCGCCGGTGCGGCGTGCAGGGGAAGTGCGGCAGCCAGCGCTGCCGTGAGCATCAAATGTTTGATCATCGTGTTACCAAGCCTTGCTGATGGAGAAGCGCGCGCTGCGTCCGAACACCGGGCGGCCGTAGATCGCCACGCTGCTGCCCTGGCCCGCCAGCGCGTCGGTGCGGGTGTTGCCCTCGGTGAGGCCTTTTTCGTTCGTCAGGTTGTCGCCGGTGAGCTGGAACTGCCAATCGCCGCGGGTGACGGTCACGCCGGCGCCGATCGTGTGGAACGAAGACAGCTCGGTCGCGTTGAAGAAGTCGACGTAGCGCTTGCCCATATAGGCCACGCTGCCGTAGACGTCGACCGCATTGCCGCCAAGCTTGAAGCTGTAGCTCGGACGGATGTTGCCGAATACCTTGGGCTGGCGGATCAGCTGGTTGCCGATGATCTGCGACGGGTCGGCGCCGGTGGCGCTGGCGAAGTCGCGGTACTCCGGTTCCTGCACCGTCAGCGAGGCATTCACCACGAAGCGGTCGGTCAGGTACCAGGCGCCGTCGGCCTCCGCGCCCTGCACCACGGCCTTGCCGTAGAACGGCACGGTCTGGTCGTTGCGGCCGGTGACCGGGTTGAAGGCCACGAACGAGGCGTTGAGCGGATCGAAGTTGGTGCGGAAAGCGGTCACGTACAGGTAGGAGCGTCCGAAGTTGGCCTTGACGCCCACCTCGTACTGGTCGGCCTTGGTGGTCAGCACCAGCGGGTCGACCGACGAGGCCACGTTCATCGTCGGCGGCACTTCCAGGTGCGACACGCGCGCATAGCCGCCCAGGTTCGCGCTGAAGTCGTAGTTGGCGCCCAGGGTCCAGTTGGTGGTGCGCGGCTTGTAGACGTGCGACTGGCGCGCACCGGTGAAGCGGCGCGTGGTGTCGTCGGCCAGGGTCGCGCCGTCGCCCAGGTTGGCCTGCGCGGTGAGCAAGGCGTAGCCGTCGTAGCGGTAACGCTCGGTGCGCACGCCGGCGTCCAGGCGCAGCTGGTCGTTCACGGTCCAGGTGTCGTTCAGGTACAGCGCCCCCATGCGCGCCTCGACGTCGCCCTGGTTCAGGGTCGTGGTGTAGCGCAGCACGCCGTTGTCGGTGACCGAACCGAGCACCGCGCCGGAATCCGAATACGCCACCAGGTCGAGGGTGCGCGGGCGGCCCTTCACTTCGATCAGCATATCGTTGTAGACCGACTTGCTGGTGGTGCCGTAGGCGCTGGCATAGAAGCCGGCCTTCACGTCATGGCTGCCGATGCCGGTGTCGAAGGTGCGGGTCAGGTTGACGTCGGCCTGGTGCGAATAGAAGGTGGCGCCCAGCGCCCGGTACTGGCCCTGCATCACCAGGCCGGAGTCCTGCGCCGGGTCGTAGGCTTGCGCGCCGTTGCTGCCGGCGACCGCATAGCCCAGGCGCGCGACCGGCCCGAAGGCGGCTTTGGCGGAGTTCAGGAAGCCGTTGGCGAAGGTGGTCGCGTCGGCCGGGTTCGAGGTCGAATAGAATGCGTCGAAATTGAGTTTGCCGCGGGTGGCGCCGGCCTTGGCCGACAATTGCCAGGCACCGAGGTCGCCCTCGTATTGCAGGCCCAGGTTGCCGAATTCGAGGTGCCGGCCGTCGGCCAGGTCGCGCGTTTCGGTGTGCAGGGCGCCGGTGCCGTCCAGGTATTTCTGCGGCACGCTGCGCAGGGCGGGCGAATTCATCGTGCCGTCGAAATAATCGATGTAGCGGTCGAGCGAGACCGCCGGGTTGCGCGGATCCGAGACCGGGATCGGCAGGTAGAAGGTGTTGTGGTCGTTCAGGTAGTTGGCGCTCAGCTTCCAGGTGCCGCTGTCGGTCACGCGCTTGATGTTGGCGCGGATCTGGCCGCCGCGGTCGTTCGGGAAGCCGTTGTCGCGATGGCCGTCGTCCTCGCGAATGAAACCGCCGACGGCGTAATAAGTCTTGTCGTCGATCTTGCCCGACTGGTAGGCGTCCAGGCGCTTCAGGCCCGTGGTGCCGACCGTGACCCGGGCCTTGCCCATGGTTTTTTCGGAGCCGGTGACGGTGGTGTTGTTGACGATGGCGGCGGCCTGGCTGGCATAGATCGGCGCCGGGCCACCGCGCACGATCTCGACGTTTCGCGTCATCAGGTCGTAGCGGTTCATGCTGTCGCCGCGGAAGAAGAAGCCGTTAATTTCGGTCATCAGGGGCAGCCCGTCCTGCTGGAACAGGGCGTAGCCATCGTCGGTCGGGATGCCGCGCACCCGGGTCACGTTCTGCACTTCGCCGCCGGTCGCTTCCACCTGGATGCCGGGCATCTTGCCCAGCAGGTCGGCCATGTTCAGCGGCGCCAGCTTCTGGATGTCGCCCTGCGACAGGGAGTTCACCGCATACGACACGTCGAAGCGGCGCTGCGGGCGCGCCGAACCGGTGACTACCACCACCTGGGCGCCGGTGGCGGCATCGGCATCCTGGCTCGCGGCCGGCGCCGGAGTTGCCGCCGCAGGGGCTTCCTGGGCTGCGGCGCAGGGGCCGAGCACCGCGAGGGCGCCGAGTGCGCAATGCAGCGCGAGAGTCATTCTTGTCTTGATCATGGAATCGTCCTGGATGGAATAAAGTCAACATGAGCAGAATACGGAGCGTTTTTGACCGGATTATTTATTACTCGTAAAATAAATAAAATCCATAAAGACGAAGACCGGACGATGAAAGCTGCGCGCCTGCATTTGCCCTCGGAAGAGAAACGCCTGCTCTGGCACCTGCGCATGAAAGGCCCGATGCCGCGCACGGAACTGGCGCTGTCCCTGCAGGTCAGCAACTCCGCACTGACCAAGCTGTCGCACAACCTGATCAGCCTGGGCCTGGTGGAAGAACGGGAAGCGACCGAGGCACCAACGCGCGGCCGGCCGACCATCCCGCTCGGCATCTCGTCCCAGGGTGGTTTCGCCGCGGGCGCGACGGTGCACAAGGGCGTGCTGGAGATCGCCCTGGTGGACTTCTCGGGCGAGATCATCGCGCTCGTCAGCGAACAGATCGGCACGCCGAGCCCGGCCGAATTTTCCGCCATCGTGCAACGACACCTGGACGTACTCGGCGTGCGTCATCGCCTGCTGGGCCAGCGCTTCTTCGGCATCGGCGTGGGCTTGCCCGGTTCGCCGCGCTCACGCACGGGCGACTCGTGGCATACGGTGAAGGAGCTGCCCGGATGGAACGACGTCCCGCTGGGGCAGATGCTGGGCGAGGCGCTCGGCACGACGGTCTTGCTGGAAAACGACGCCAACGCCGCGGCCATGGCCGAGTACTACCTGAGCAGCGCCGGGCGCAAGGCATCCACCGTGGTCGTGATCCTGCTCGGCTACGGCATCGGCGCCGGCGTGATCGAGGATGGACGGCTGGTCAAGGGCGGATTCGGCGCCGCCGGTGAAATCGGGATGCTCTATCCCGGCCACCTGCCGCGTCCGAGCACGCTGGACTTGCTGGCGGTGCTGCGCGAAGCCGGCTGCGGCATCGAGTCGGTGGCCCGTTTCGACGAGCTCACGGCAGGTTTCGAGACGGTCGTCGAGGGCTGGCTCGACCGCGCCGCCAGCCAGCTGGAAGTGCTGGTCAACAGTGCGATCGCCTGGTTCGATCCGGAAGACGTCGTGTTCTCGAGTCCCTTGCCGGCCTCGGTAGTGGCGCGCCTGGCCGAGCGCCTGAATGCGATGCCGCTGTGCTGGTCGGCCGAACGGCCGGGGCAGATCCGCATCTCGGCGCTGGGCGGCAGCGCCATCGCGCTGGGCGCCGCGCTGCTGCCGATCCATGCGGCGACGACGCTGGTAGCGGGTTAGCCGCGCTGACATCAGGCTGTCATCCACGACGGCTATCCTCGCAGGATGCCAGACCTTCGCGCATGCGCCGCCCAGCTGAACCGCGACCGCCACGTCGTCGGCTACGCATCGGGTAACTTCGGCAAGGCGATTTTCCTCGGCAGCATCGATGTCACGCTGCTGTTCCTGCTGACCGACATCATCGGCATGCCGGCGGCTGAGGTCAGCCTGCTCATGCTGATCGTCTTCCTGGGCGACCTGGCGTTCGATATCGGCGCCGGCATGCTGGCATCTCACGCCGACCGGCATGGAATCGGCTATCCGCGCCTGATCGCCTTGTGCGTCCTGCCCTGCGCCTGTGCCTTCGGCGCGCTGTACGCCTTGCCGTTTTTGCAGGCGCAAGGCTTCTTCCTCATCGCCACCCTATTGCTGCTGCTGCGCGGCAGCTACGCCGTGATCGACGTGCCGCACAACGCCCTGCTGGCGCGGGTGACCGTGGACAGCCACGCGCGCGGCCGCGCTTCCGGCTACCGCACCCTGTTCAGCGCCGCCGCCAGCGTGGTGGTTGCCACCGTGATCGCGCCGTCGATGAATGCCGCGGCGGGACCGGCGGCCCCGGTGCGCATGGCGTGGCTGGGCCTGTTGGCGGGCATGCTGTTTTGCGCGACGCTGCTGCTGGCGGCATGGTCGTCGCGCGCCGCCGGCCAGCCGCGCGGTGCGCTTCCCCGGCAGGCCTTGGCCAGCGGCTGGTGGCCGAGGCACGACCGCCTGTTCGGTGCGATCGCGGTAGTGGCCGTGGTGACCGGTTTCGCGATCCCGATGTTCGGCAAGACCCTGCTCTACCTGTGCACCTATGTGCTGCACGATGCCGGCTTCGCCAGCCGGGTGCTCCTGACGCTGGCCCTGAGCGGCATCGCCGGCGCCACCTTTTGGATTTCGCTGGTGCCGCGCCACGACAAGACCACGCTGCTGGCGTTGAGCCATGGCGTGGCCGCCACCGGCATCATCCTGTTCGCCTGCGCCGGCGAACACCAAGCGCTGCTGCTGGCATGCGCGGCAGTGGCCGGCGTCGGCGTGGCCGGTGTGGCGATGCTGCCCTGGGGGATCCTGGCGGACATCGTCGACTTTTCGGAGTTCCGTTACCGCGAGCGCAGCGAGACCGCGGCGTTCGCCGCCATTCTCGTTCTGCTCAAGGCCGGCGGCATGGCCGCGCTGGCGACGATCGGCTGGACGCTCGGGCAACTGGGCTACGTGCCAGGCGCCGTCCAGACGCCGGCTGTCGTGCTGGGACTCAAGGCACTGGCGTTCGGCGTGCCCGTGCTGGGTTCATGCATCGCCATCCTGGTGCTGCTGCGGCTGGACATCGGCCACGCGATGCACGCGCGGGTGCGCCGCGTCAACGGCCTGCGCCGCATGGCGCGCCAAGGCCAGCCGATGTAGTTGGCTGGCCTTGGCGCAGCAGCTTTTCCATGAACACCGACTTGAGGTCGACCCCGCAACGGTGCGGATACAACTCTTCGCGCAGCGACAGGAAGCCGGCGCGTTTGTAGAACGGCACCGCATTGAGCGAGGCCGACAGGAACATGCGGGGCAGGCCCCGCTGGCACGCCATCGATTCCAGCTGCTGCAGCAGTTGCAGGGCGATGCCGCGGCCCTGGTGGCTCGGCTCGACGAAGGCGGCATTGAGTTCGCCGGTATCCAGGTTCAGCACGGCGTAGCCAACGATGCGCCCGTCTTCCTCTGCCACGACGGTGCCGCCGGCCTGGACCAGCAGCGGCAGCGAGGCGGGCGCCGGGGCGGCGCACCAGAGGTCGATCACCGCGGCCGGGTAATGGGCGGAACAACCGGCGCGCACCGCCCGGGTGCGCAACTCCCACAATGACGACAGGTCGGCCTGGGTAGCCGGGCGGCGCGATGGCATGGCGTCTCCTTGAATAAAGGCAATAAATGCATACTACACCGGCCGTCCGGGATCCATTCCCGTAGAGCAGCCGTGCGCGCGTCATTCCATGTTCAAGGATATGCTTGCCGCATGCATCATGGAATTCTTCACCCCGGAGGATCACAATGAAACGCGCACTCCTGGCCACCGTATTGTCGATTGTGGCCGCCACCGCTTCCGCCCACCACGGCTGGAGCGAATACGATGCCAAGCAACCCCAGCAGCTGACCGGCACGATCGAGGAATCCGGTTACCAGCAGCCCCACGGCTTCGTGCGCCTGAAGACGGCGGACAAGACCTGGCTCGTGGTGCTGGCCCCGCCCGGACGCATGGAAAACCGCGGCCTGGCCAAGGACATGCTGGCGGTCGGCAATAAGGTCACCGTCTACGGCTATCCCAACCGCAGCAAGGCCAATGAGTTGCGCGCCGAGCGCATCACCGTCGGCGACAAGGTTACGGAGCTGCGCTGAGCTTCCCGCAGGATGCGGCCGCCTGGGCCGCCTCGACGCCGCTGGCCCAGGCCCTGCGCGACGATGCTTGGCTGTATCCGATCGTCGAGATCGTCCACATCGTCGGCTTCACCGTGCTGGTGGGGGCGGCGGCGATGTTCGATCTGCGCCTGCTCGGCTTCGGCCGCAGCCTGCCGGTGCAGGCGCTGGCGCGCCATCTGCTGCCATGGTCCTGGTTCGGCCTGCTGCTGATCGTGCCGAGCGGACTATTGATGTTCTCGACCCAGCCCGAGTTGCTGGATAACGAGGTCTTCCTGCTCAAGCTGGCGCTGATCGTGGCGGCCGGCGTGAATGCCCTCGTCTTTCATGCCGGCCCCTGGCGCGGGGCAGCAGGCTGGCCGGCTGGCGCGCCGGCCTGGGCCAGGCTGCATGCGGCGCTGTCGCTGCTGCTCTGGATCGCCGTGATCGCCTGCGGACGCCTGCTGGCCTATGTCTGATGCGCATTCGACCGCGAACCGGCGGCCTTCGTGCTACAGTCTGTTGCCGCTTTTTCAGCCAACCACGATGCTCAAACAGTTATCCACCTTCGCCGTCGCCTGCTCCATCGCCTGCGTGAGCGCCGGCGCCGCCCAGGCCGCGCTGCCGGTCTATGGTTTCGTCGTCAAGAATACCTATCCCCACGATCCCCAGGCCTTCACCCAAGGCCTGTTCTACCGCGACGGCCACCTGTACGAAAGCACCGGCCAGTATGGCCGCTCGACGATCCGCAGGGTGGAACTCAAGACCGGCAAGGTGGTGCAGAAGGCCGACTTGCCGAAGGAGGTATTTGGCGAAGGTTCGACCGCGGTGGGCAACAACCTGGTCGGCCTGACCTGGACCTCGCAGGTCGGCTATGTGTTCGACCTCAAGACCTTCAAGCTCAAGCAGAGCTTCAAGTACGAGGGAGAAGGCTGGGGCCTGGCCAGCGATGCGAAGCAGCTGTACATGAGCGACGGCAGTTCCTTCATCCGCATCCTCGATCCGCAGACGATGAAGGAGCTGCGCCGGGTGCAGGTGACGGCCGAGGGCCGCCCGGTCGACCGCCTGAACGAACTGGAAATGGTCGACGGCGAGCTGTACTCGAACATCTGGGGCAGCGAGCTGATCGCCCGCATCGATCCCGACAGCGGCAAGGTGCTCGGGGTGATCGACCTGACCGGCCTGCTGCCGCCAGACCAGCGCGGCACCAAGGAGGTCGACGCCGTCCTCAACGGCATCGCCTGGGACAGCAAGGGCAAGCGCCTGTTCGTCACCGGCAAGCTGTGGCCCAAGCTGTTCGAGATCGAGCTGGTGCCGAAGCTGCGAAAATAGATCTAGCTACGGTCGGTAACGTCGATCACGACCTTGCCGAAGTGCGCGCCGGACGCCATGTGGCGATACGCCTCCCGCGCCTGGCCGAACGGGAATACGCGGTCGATCACCGGCTTGACGCCGCCCACGTCCGCGAAGCGCATCACGTCTTCCAGCATGGCGCGGCTGCCGACATAGATACCGACCAGGCGCTTGGCGCTGGCCAGCAGCGAGGCCGGATTGACTTCGCCGCCGAAGCCGCTGACGCCGCCGATGACGGCAACGGTCCCGCCCATCGCGGCGCTCGACACCGATTTGTTTACCGTCCCCTTGCCGCCCACTTCCAGCACCACCTGGGCGCCGACGCCATGGGTGAGGTGCAGCACCTCGTCATGCCACTCGGGAATCGCCTGGTAATTGATCGTGTGGTGGGCGCCCAGCGCGCGTGCCCGCGCCAGCTTGTCGTCGCTGGACGAAGTGACGATGGTGCGCAGGCCCGCCGCACGCGCCAGTTGCAGGCCGAGGATCGAGACGCCGCCGGTGCCCAGCAGCAGCACGGTATCGCCCGGCTTGACGTGGTTGCTGGAGACGAAGATCGCGTTCCAGGCGGTGACCGCGGCGCACGGCATGGTGGACGCCTCGATGAAGGACAGGCCGGCCGGGACGATGGCCAGCGCGTCCTCGTGCAGGATGACTTCTTCGGCCAGCATGCCGTCGATGTCGCCGCCCAGGCCGTGACGCACTTTGTCAGGCGTCGGTCCGCCTTCCAGCCAGTGCGGGAAGAAGGAACCGGCCACGCGGTCGCCCACCTGCACCCGGGTCACGCCGGGACCGACCGCCAGCACTTCGCCGGCGCCGTCCGAGCACGGGATGATGGGATCCTCGACCGACACCAGATAGTTGCCGCTGGCGACCATCAGGTCGCGGTAGTTGAGCGAGACGGCATGCACGCGAATGCGCACTTCGCCGAGGCCAAGGTCGCGTTCCGGGTAGTCGATGCACTGGAGGCCGTCGATGTTTGCGCCGTGAAGAATCTGGTAAGCCCGCATGCGTAAATCCCCTTCTGGTTGATCGGTACGCGGGCCATTGTACGCGGCTGTCCGAGCGCGGGACGCCCGCTTAGTCGCCTGTTTGCCCAAGGAGATTAAAGCCGCTGTAGCCGCTGTATTGCCGCTTGGTACCGAATGCGATGTTCGTGATGTCGCTCTTCGGGACGGTGAGCTGTATGCATATGAGGTCTTTGCGGTAATGCGCCAGCGCGTCCTTGCCGGCATCAGCTGGCGAATGCGCGCGTTGAAGAATGCGTGCATCGCAGGCACTGCATGCCGCCGCACTATTCGCTGCCGCCGATGGGCAATATGGACGCCGGCCCTTTTCATCGATGTGCAATATTCCAGCCCTGCTGGACGATGCAACGGCATTGTCGATGGCCTCTGATTGCTCGACCAGCAGTTCGAGCAGGACAGTCGCCCCGACCCGTGACAGCACGTTGACATTCTCCAGTTCGATGGTTCCCTCCTTGCCAAGTGCCGGTGCGCACGGCACGCCAAACCGCGCCAGGCTGTGACAGCTCGCTCCTGTTACGGTGAGCGTTGCTGCATTCCTGTGACCCAGCGCCAGCGATTGCATGACCGATTGAGGAAATGCGATCGCCAGCCCCAGCCCCAGCGAAAGAATCACTACCGCGATGATGGCGTCGATGCCAATCGACTCTCGTATTTCCTTGAGAGGAGCGATATAGACAACGCCATTGAATATGGTGAGCAAGGCCACCGCGCCGATGGCCAGAGGAATCTCATGGCTATCGTCGCCAGCCGTTGCGAATTTCAGCGCTGCTTGAATGGGGAAGACAAACAGCATTATCCAGAGTGAGAAAGCGACGATATGGCGGCTCACCAGTCGATGTCGCCAATGCTTCAGCGAAAATCCGGCTGCCGTACGCCGCGATGCCGCCATCGCGATCATGGCGGAAACCAATGCGGTGCCGAAGAGTGACAGGTATGGTTTAATCGTGGCCGGAACGCGGGACAACAATTCCGGCCCATACAACACATATACTGCCCAGATGGCGACCGAGGATATCCACAGGACGACCATCTCGGTGAAATCGAAATATCGCCGGTAGGGAACCAGCGGCCATTGGTGTTCGAACCAGCGCAGCGTCAGTCCAGGCAAAAAGCAGGAAAACAGGAAGAACACGACCAGCATCAGGCCGATCAGCGTGACGCTTGCCATCAATCCTGCAAGATCGACCAGGCTGAAATCGGGCAGATACGCCAGATCGGCGTGATAGGAAAGAAGGACCGAGCCGCCGCAAAACAGCATCAGGCTCCAAAGCGCCAGTAGCGGATTCGCCCTGGCGTATTTCCTTAACCATGCAAGATGGGTAGATTGTGGGGCCGTCATCTGAACTCTAAAAATTCAGATTCTATCCCTCTACATCGGCTTGGCCACCATCAACCAGAAAATCACGATGAACGCCGCAAATGCCGGCACGCCCAGCGTCACCCAGATCCTGAAATAACGCCAGTACAGCGCCGGCAACGGCGTATCGCGCCGCGCCGCCTCCGCCGCCATGTCGCGCATGCGGATCTGCAGCCACACCACCGGCAGCCAGCAGGCGCCGGCGATCACGTACAGGATGATCGACCACATGAGCCATTTGCTGTGCAGCGGATAGCCGGCCAGATAAACCATATAGAAACCGGTCAGCGGCTGCAGGATGGCGGTGGTGGCCGTGAACAGCCAGTCGGCGATGACGACGTATTTCGCCACCACCGCGATCGCCCGCACGTCGCGGCTGACGTTCGCGAACAGCATGTACCAGGCCGATCCGATCCCGGTGCCGAACAGCAGCGTCGACGAAACGATGTGCAGCCATTTCAGCACCACGTAATCCATTATTTTTCCTCGAGTTGGTACAGCAGCCAGATCGCGGCCAGCATCGGCAGGTTCTTGGTCAGCGGCCCGTAGGGGTGAAGCAGGAATTCAGGCAGCTTGACTGCGATCACGATCGTATAGAAGCCGATCAGGCCCAGTTGCGCCAGCCACAGCCAGCGCCGCCGCGCCAGCAACAGGATGCCCAGTCCCAGCAGCAGGTCGAAGGTGGCGGCGCCATACAGCATCACTGGTTGCAGGTCGGGAGGGATGCCGGTGCGCGCCAGCAGCGCATAGCTGGCCTCGACCGGATACAGGCCGAAGGACACGATCGCGGTCAGGATCCATACTAGCGCGATGCTGTAACGGAGCATCGGCAACAGCCAGCCGAGCTTGGCGCGCGCGCGTTCGCCGTCCGGGTCGCCGATGAACTCGGATGGCGCGCGCGGCAGATGCCCGAGCAGCACCGCCGTCTGCACGACGTCGGCCGTGTTGTCGCGGTCCAGCATGCCCAGTGCATCGCGACTGATCAGCGAACCGGGCAGGATGGCGGCCGCCAGCCGCGCCACCGGTCCCGGCAGGGGCAACACGCGCTGGCGCCCCATGCCCATGCGCGAACGCAGCAGGCCCAGGTAGTCGGTGAACGGCATCGCCTGCGGCCCCACCAGCGGCACCCGCATCGAGGTGCCGGCGCCCGGCATCATCGGCAGGCGGTGCTTGAGCAGGCCGACGATGGCCAGCACCAGGTCGTCGATGTGGATCGGCTGCACCAATTGCGGCTTGCTGCCGAAGCGCAGGGTGAACGGCATGCTGGCCAGGCTACGGAAGGTGCGTGCGCTGGCGCCGTCGCGGCCGTACACGAGCGATGGCTGGACGATGTAGGAGCGCAGCGGCAGGCTGGCCAGGTAGTCGTCGGCATCGCGCTTGGACAGGTGATAGGGCGACTGCGCATCGCGGTCGGCGCCCAGGGCGGACAGCTGGATCACCATCTGCACGTCGTGCGATTCGGTGCAGGCCGCGAACAGCGCGCGCGGCGTGTCGCGGTGCAGGCGGGCGAAATCCTGGCGCCCGCTTTCGCGGAAAATCCCCACCGTATTGATCACCGCGTCGACGTGCGACAGGCGCGCCAGCCAGGTGGATTTATCGGTATCTTTGGAAAAATCGGCGTGGATATAGCTTAGGCGTGGGTCGTCGCTGTTCGGAAGCTTCGCTTCAGGTGCTCTCAGCGCACACACGACGTGGTGCCCTTCGGTGAGCAAGGCCTGCAGCAGATGTTGCCCGATGAAACCGCTTGCCCCCGTCAGCAAAATCCGCATCCGTGCTTCCCTTCACATCGAGTAAAAGAGGATTGTATGGAAAATACGGCATTACAGCGCGCACTCATCTCTGGTGCGACCTCGAGCGTGCTCTCCACGGTGGCAATGGCCCTGGTCGGCAAGATCCAGTCAGGCAGCGCCTTCGCACCGACCAATGCCGTCAGCCATTATGTTCATGGGAATAAAGCAGGCTACCGCGACCGCTTCTCGCTGCGCTACACGGTACCCGGCTACCTGATCCACCATGCCAGTGCGACCTTCTGGTCCTTCGTGTTCGAACGCGCCCTTGGTGGAGTAATGGACGGCAAGAATCCGATGGCCATCGCCGCTTCCTCGGCGGCAACGTCGGCATTCGCCGCCTTCACCGACTACAAGCTGACGCCCAGGGCCTTGCAGCCGGGGTATGAAAAGCGCCTGTCGCGCAATGCGCTGGGCGTGGTGTATGTGGGGTTTGCGATTGGCCTGGCGATCGGGGCGATCCTGACGCGCAAGGACCAGCCTTTGACACCGGGATGAGCGGCGCGGGCAGGACGCCCGCGCCGACGGGAACATCAGTGTGCGGCCGCCTTCTTGCCGCGCATGCGCTGCACCAGGGTCACCACGGCGAGCACCGCAGCGCCCACCAGCACGCCGACCACGGCATCGAAAAGGATCGGCGCCAGGAAGGCCAGCACCCCGCCAACCGCCGGCACATCGGCTACCGCCGCGGCCAGGCCCTGCGAGAAGTGGTGCAGCGCCGGCACCCCGTGCGAGATGATGCCGCCGCCGACCAGGAACATGGCGGCGGTGCCGACCACCGCCAGCGTCTTCATCAGGCGTGGCGCGGCGGCCAGCAGGCCCCTGCCCACACCGCGGACGGCCTGGCTCTGGCTCTTGCTCAGGTGCAGGCCGGCATCATCCATCTTGACGATGGCGGCCACCAGGCCATAGACGCCGACCGTCATCGCCACGGCGATGACGACCAGCACTGCCGCTTGCTGGCCGAGCGCCATGCCGGCCACCACGCCGAGCGAGATCACGATGATCTCGGCCGACAGGATGAAGTCGGTGCGCACCGCACCCTTGATCTTGTCCTTTTCCATCTGCACGATGTCGACCGCCTGGTTGGCCACGGCCGCCTCGTGCTGCGCCTTGTGCTGGGCGTCGTCTTGCGCGCTGTGCAGGTATTTGTGCGCGATCTTCTCGAAGCCCTCGAAGCACAGGAAGGCGCCGCCGATCATCAAGAGCGGCGTGATCAGCCAGGGCAGGAAGACCGAGATCGCCAGCGCGGCCGGCACCAGGATCGCCTTGTTGACCATCGATCCCTTGGCGACCGCCCACACCACCGGCAGCTCGCGGTCGGCCTTTACGCCCGAGACCTGCTGCGCATTGAGCGCCAGGTCGTCGCCCAGCACGCCCGCGGTCTTCTTGGCCGCCACCTTGCTCATCGCGGCGACGTCGTCGAGGATGGTGGCGATATCGTCCAGGAGTGCAAGTAATCCGACTCCAGCCATGGTTCTGCTCCTTCATGTCAAGTTGATACGATATTAACCGAGCCGCCAAATGCTGGCTACACGGTACGCAACGCCGTTCGGCGCGGCTTTTTGCGTTTCATGCCTGGAAATCTGCATCTCGTCGCTTTTGCCGCGTAACCGGCGGTCTGCATACGTATAGTGCAACGCTGAAGGTTGCGGCACTGCAGCCTCGTCCCCCCAAACGAAGGAGATCATTCCATGAACACCGATTCGATCCAGTCTGCCGCTCCCGTCGCCACTCCCGTCCGCCGCGCCCGCCCGCCGAAACGCAAGACCCGCATCACGATCTATCTCGACGACGAGGTGCTGAAGGAATTCCGCAACCTGTCCGAGCGTTGCGGCACCGGTTACCAGACCCTGATCAACGCCGCGCTGCGCAACCGTTTGGGCGGTCCGGTCATCGAATCTGGCGTCGCATAAGGCTTCCTTTCAAATTTCCCTCGGGGAGCGGCATTACACATAGCAATATTTATGCTAATCTTCCCGCTCTTTTAACCCCGGAGGGATTTATGAAAAAAGGCGAACTGATCGCAGAATTCGCGAAGCGTACCGAGATGTCGGGCGCTGCCGCTGGCGACGCCGTGAACACCATCATCGAGATCATCACCGAGCGCCTGAAAAAAGGCGACACGGTGGGCATCACCGGCTTCGGCACCTTCTCGGTGACCAAGCGCGCCGCACGCAAGGGCCGTAACCCTGCCACCGGCGAAGTGATCAAGATCGCGGCATCGAAGAGCCCGCGTTTCTCGGCTGGCGCGACCCTGAAGGCAGCGGTCAACCCGACCAAGAAGAAGTAATCAGTACCCGGCCTCGCGTCGCGGCCCGTTCACGGGTCGCACGCGCTGGCTGAATTTGCCGTTTTTTCTCCCCGGCAGTAGCTTTCCCCTCCTCCGCAGCACCATCCATTTTTTCACCACCATGAGCTTCGCTACCTGGATCGCCTTCGTCATTGCCGGTTCGCTGATCGCCATTTCGCCCGGTTCCGGCGCGGTCCTGTCGATGTCGCATGGCCTGGCCTACGGCCTCAGGAAGGCCAGCGCAACCGTCCTCGGCCTGCAACTGGGCCTGGTCCTGGTGCTGGTCATCGCCGGCGCCGGCGTCGGTTCGCTGCTGCTGGCGTCCTCGGTCGCCTTCACGGCGGTCAAGGTGATCGGCGCGCTCTACCTGATCTACCTCGGCGTCAGCCAGTGGCGCGCCGCCCCGGCGCCCGGCCCGACGGCGTCGACCGCCGGCCTGGAAGCGCATCCGTCGTTCGGCAGGCGCGTGCTGACCGGTTTTCTTACCAATACGACGAACCCGAAGGGCATCATCTTCATGGTCGCCGTGCTGCCGCAGTTCATTTCCAAGGATGCGCCGCTGCTCACCCAGCTGGCGATCCTGGGCGTGACCATGGTAGCGATCGATTCGATCGTGATGCACGGCTACGCCGCCCTGGCCGCTTCGATGCAGCGCTTCATGCGCGATCCACGCCATATGCGCCTGCAGAACCGCGTGTTCGGCGCGGTGCTGGTGCTGATCGGCTCGATGTTATTCTTCGTCAAGCGCCAGCCGGCCTGATACCTCTATTTCTGCTGGGCCGGCAGATGCAACTTTGTGTAACCCGCGTTGTCCATGCGGGAGCTCGAGCGTTGTAATGAGGCTGAGCCACCCCGTCCGCGTTCCATCCTGGAGCATGTCATGACCCATCGCCGCTTTCATACCGCCGCCCTGCTAACCGTGGCAACCCTGGCTGCGTTTTCCACAGGCGCGTCCGCGCAGACCGTGCTGCAGACCGACCCGCCAGGGCAGGTCGAGGTCGCTGGCAACGGCGTCATCGAGACCGAGCCGCCGGGCCGGGTGGGCCGCGTTTCCCTGGTCCAGGGCAAGGTCGAGATCGGCGGCGATATTGGCACCGAGAGCAACGCCGCCGTGGTCAACTGGCCGGTCACCACCCGTAATCTCGTCACGACCGCGCCCGGCGCCCGCACCGAGATCCGCATCGGCTCCACCTCGATCCGCCTGGACGGCGACAGCTCGCTCGAGCTCACCGAACTGGACGACGACAGCCTGCGCCTGCGCCTGCATTTCGGCAGCGCCAGCATCCGCGTCATGAACAGCGAAGTGGTGCCCGAGTTCGAGCTGCGCACGGCGCAGGCGACCGTGCGCCTGACCCAGCCGGGCCGCCTGCGCGTGGACGCCGACCGCGTGCCCGACACCAGCGTGGTGAGCGTGCTCGATGGCGAGGCCCAGGTCGACGGCGCCGGCGCCAGCCTCACCGTCCGCACCGGCCGCAGCGCCGAGGTACGCGACGAGGACGTGAATACGCGCCAGGCGCGGCGCGACGAATTCGACGACTGGGCCCTCACGCGCGACCAGACCCTGGTGGCCGAGCAATCCTCGCGCTACATCGGCACCGAAATGACCGGCTACGAAGAGCTCGACCGCCACGGCAGCTGGAGCACCCATTCCGACTACGGCAGCCTGTGGACGCCGACCGTGGTGGCATCCGACTGGACGCCCTACCGCGACGGCCAGTGGAGCTATATTGCCCCCTGGGGCTGGACCTGGGTCGACAACGCGCCATGGGGCTATGCGCCCTTCCACTACGGCCGCTGGGTGCAGGTGCACAACCGCTGGGCCTGGGCCCCGGGCCGTCTCGAACGGCGGCCGGTATGGTCGCCGGCGCTGGTCGGCTGGGTCGGCGGCGGCAACTGGAGCGTCGGCTTCGCCTCGCACAACCTGCACGCACATGGCTGGTATCCGCTCAGCCCCTACGACCGCTACGTGCCCGGCTACCGCCTCTCCAACGAGCGCCTGCGGCGCCTGAATGACTGGCGCCACGCCACCCGTCGCGCGGCCCAGCAGCGGCCGGGACACCACGGCCTGACCGTGGTGCCGCGCGAGCACTTCGGCGGCCGTGGACCGGTGGTCGTGCCGCGCGCGCCACGCCCCGACCGCCCGAACTTCGCGCTGCCGCGCGGACAGGGCAGCGCCCCGCCGCCGCCGCTGGTGACGCGCGCCGACTGGAACCGCGGTAGCAACGCGCAGCGCGACCTGATCGAGCGGCGCGAGGTGCGCCAGCGCCTGGAGACCGATGGGGTGACGCGCGACCGTTTTGTGCAGGATCGCGGCCGTCCCGAGCCGGATCCGATGGCGCGCCAGCGCGAGAGCAACGAGCGCCTGTCGCGCGAGCGCATGCAGCAGCAGGAGCGCGTCGTGCGCCAGCAGGAAGAGCGCGACCGCATGCAGCGCGACCTGGACAACCGCATGCAGGCCGACCGCATGGGCTTCGGGCGCCACGCCGAACGCGAACGCGAGCAGCGCGACCGCATGCGCGAGCGGGCCGAACGCAGCCAGCAATTGCAGCAACTGCAACAGCAGCAGCGGCCGCCGGCCATGGCGACCAATCCGGCGCCATCCTTCTCGCGTCCCGAGCCGCGTCCGATGCCGCGGCCCGACGTGCGTCCGCCGCCACAGATGGTGGCCGCCCCGCCGCCACGGCCCGCTCCGCCGCCGCAGATGGTCGCCCCGCCCACGCCGCGCCCGCAACCTTCAGCCCCGGCCTTCACGCCGCGTGGCGGCGGCGAACAGCGCGCCCATACCGATGCGCGCGGCCGGCAAATCCAGGAACGCTGAGGAAAACGCCGGCATTGGCTACAATGCGCATTTACACAGGATTAAGTCATGGACCCGAAAGAATCCCTCATCGAATACCCGAGCGAATTCCCGATCAAGGTGATGGGCGCGACCCATATCGATTTCGCTCCCACCATCCTCGCGCTGGTGACCCAGCTCGATCCGACTTTCCATGAAGGCAAGCTGGAAACCCGTCCTTCGGCCAAGGGCAACTACACCGGTCTGACCGTCACCATCACCGCCACCAGCCGCGAGATGCTGGACGAGGTGTACCGCACGCTGTCGACCCACCCGATGGTCAAGATGGTCCTGTAAGGGCGCATTGCCATATCCGCATTGCCATATCGACAGGCGGCGGGGCGGGCTGCCTGTTCAGCAGGCACGCCCCATCGTGCTGGCTTATAATGACGGGGCTGTCCATACTATGGCCCAATGCCTCGTCCCGATTCCATGTCCTCGATTCACCCAGCAACGCCGCTCGTCCGTGAACTCGGCCGGGCCGATTACGAACCCACCTTCGCCGCCATGCGCGCCTTCACCGATGCGCGCACGCCCGAGACCCGGGACGAATTGTGGATCGTCGAGCACCCGCCCGTGTTCACGCTGGGCCTGGGCGCCGATCCGGGCCACGTGCTGGCGCCGCAGGGCGTGCCGGTGGTCCAGACCGACCGCGGCGGCGAGGTCACTTACCATGGCCCGGGCCAGGTCGTGATCTACCTGTTGATGGACTTGCGCCGCAACAAGCCAGGCGGCAAGCTGTACGCGCGCCAGTTTGTGGAAAAAATCGAACAGGCAGTGATCGATGTCTTAGGGGCGTATAATCTGGCCGGTGAGCGCATCGCCGGCGCGCCCGGCATCTATATCGCCGAAGGCCCGCGCAAGGGCGCCAAGATCGCCGCGCTCGGCCTCAAGGTGCGCGGCAACGGCTGCACCTATCACGGCGTATCGCTGAACGTGGGCATGGACCTGGCCCCGTTCACCTGGATCAACCCGTGCGGCTATTCCGGACTGGCCACGGTCGATATGCGCACCATGGGCGTCGAGGCGCCGCTGGCGGACGTCCAGCAGGCGCTGGCCCAGGCCCTGACCCTGCATCTCGGGCAGCAAATCGAACCCAGCCAAGTCCGAACCGAACAAACCAACTGACGCCCTTCTGGGGCAACGAGCCAAATGACTTCCGAAATCGACACCGGCATCGCCTCCGCATCCGCCTACAACGCCAGCGAAAAGCAGAAAGGCGCCAGCAAGACGTCGCGCATCCCGATCAAGATCGTGCCGATCGCGGACGTCGAGCGCCTGAAAAAGCCGGACTGGATCCGCGTCAAGGCCGCCACTGCCTCGTCGCGCTTCTACGAGATCAAGGACATCCTGCGCGCCAATAACCTGGTGACGGTGTGCGAGGAAGCCAGCTGCCCGAACATCGGCGAATGCTTCGGCAAGGGCACCGCGACCTTCATGATCATGGGCGACAAGTGCACCCGCCGCTGCCCGTTCTGTGACGTCGGCCACGGCCGCCCGGATCCGCTGGATGTGAACGAGCCGGGCAACCTGGCCAAGACCATCGCCGACCTGCGCCTGTCCTATGTCGTGATCACCTCGGTCGACCGCGACGACCTGCGCGACGGCGGCGCCGGCCACTTCGTCGAGTGCATCCAGAAGACCCGCGCGCTGTCGCCCAACACCAAGATCGAAGTGCTGGTGCCGGACTTCCGCGGCCGCCTCGAAAAAGCATTGAACATCTTCGCCGACGGCCTGCCTGACGTGATGAACCACAACCTGGAAACCGTGCCGCGCCTGTACAAGGAAGCCCGTCCAGGCGCCGACTACACGCACTCGCTGGTGCTGCTGCGCGACTTCAAGAAGATGTATCCGAACGCGGTCACCAAGTCGGGCCTGATGGTCGGCCTGGGCGAGACCGACGAAGAGATCCTGCAAGTGATGCGCGATATGCGCGAGCACGACATCGACATGCTCACCATCGGCCAGTACCTGGCGCCGACCAACTCGCACCTGCCGGTGCGTCGCTACGTGCACCCGGACGTCTTCAAGATGTTCGAAGAGAAGGCCTACGAGATGGGCTTCGTGCATGCGGCCGTGGGCGCAATGGTGCGCTCGTCGTACCATGCCGACCAGCAGGCGCATAACGCGGGCGTGGCTGCATAACTCCAGCGTCATCCGCTTGATCGAAGGGACGGCTCTGCCGTCCCTTTTTCTTTCAGGCACCCGCGCGAGGCCTGTGTCGCCAGCGCGATATAGTAACGACAACCAGACATCCAGCATCGATCCATGAGCGACCACCGAGATTTACCTCCTTCCGACGACCTCGAACCCGACGACGCCTTCCTCGAACGCGAACTCGGCCTGGCCGCGCGCGGCATCGAACTGGTCAAGCTGGAAGGCCGGGTCTTCCTGCGCTTCTCGGGCGAGGTGAGGTACGAAGGCTTGCGCGTGCCCTATCGCCTGGTGCCGGGACGCGGCGTACTGGCCAAGCCGAGCAAGTGGCGCAAGATGGACTTGCTGGCGCGGCGCGAGCTGATCGAAGAGCGCACGGACGAAGCGGACCTGCAGCGCCTGCACGCCGAGACCGAGGAATTCGTGCGCGACATCGCCGAAGACGCGGACGAATTCGGCTGGGACCCGATGACTTTCCTCGACGTGCTGGATGAACTCGAAACCTCCGAGCCGGCCGAGTACGTGTTCCAGCGCATCTCGCAGCGCCTGACCCACGCGGCCGAGCGCGAAGAGGAAGAGCGCCACGCGGCGCGCACCAAGGAAAGCATCAACCTGGCCGAGTATCCGCGCTCGTTCGAGGTGGCCAGCCGCATGCAGCGCAAATTCATCGCGCTGCTCGGGCCCACCAACTCGGGCAAGACCCATCGCGCGATGGAAGCGCTGGCCAAGGCCGGCAGCGGCGTGTATCTCGCGCCGCTGCGCCTCTTGGCGCTGGAGAACTACGAGCGCCTGCAGGCTGCACGGCCGCATGGCGAAGAAATCAAGGTCAGTCTGATCACCGGCGAGGAACGGCGCCTGGTGGAGGGCTCGACCCACGTCGCCAGCACGGTGGAGATGCTCGACACGAAGACGCCAGTGGAAGTGGCCGTGATCGACGAGATCCAGATGCTGGCCGACCGCGACCGCGGCGCCGCCTGGACCACCGCCGTGTGCGGCGCGCCGGCGAACGTCGTCTACCTGGTCGGCGCGGTGGAGGCACGGCGCGCGATCGAGGCGCTGGCCGAGCGCCTGGAGGTGCCGCTCGAAGTCCATGTGCTCAAGCGCATGGGACCACTGTCGATGGAGCCGACCAGCGTGCGCAAGCTGTCGAACCTGCGTCGTGGCGATGCCGTGATCTGCTTCTCGCGGCGCGAGGTCTTGATGTGGCGCGACATGATCACCGAGAAGGGGCTATCGGTGGCGACCGTCTACGGCAACCTGTCGCCCGAGGTGCGCCGGGCCCAGGCCGAGCGCTTCCGCGAGGGGCAGGCCGATATCGTGGTCGGCACCGACGCACTGGCGATGGGCCTGAACATGCCGATCGCGCGCATCGTGATGACCACCACGGTCAAGTACAACGGCGTCGAGGAAGAAGAGATCCCGGCGGCGCTGGCCAAGCAGATCGCGGGCCGGGCAGGGCGCTATGGCGTGCACGAGGAAGGTTTCGTCGCCGGCTACGACGACGACACCCACCAGGTGATGCGCGCGCTGATGAAGGAAAAGATCCCGTCAGTGGCCGCCACCGGCTTTGCGGTCGCGCCGTCGCTCGAGCAGCTGCACCGCATCGCGGCTGTGACCGGCGAGACCTCGCTGGTCAAGCTCCTGAAACGCTTCGTGCACAATATCGACGTGCCGGACGGTTTCTTCTACCCGCGCATCACCGAGGAGCAGAACGAGCGCGCCGAATGGCTGGACACGCTGCCGCTGTCGGTGGCGGAAAAATTCATGCTGTCGCTGGTGCCGATCTCGAGCCGCGTGCCGGTGCTGCAAAGCGCCTGGGAACACTGGGCGCTGTCGCTGGCCAAGAAAAAGGTGGTCAAGCTGCAGCCGCATCCGAATCCGCAGCACCTGTTCTACATGAACCTGCAAGAGGTCGAGGATACCTGCCGCGTGTATTCGGCCTATGCCTGGCTGGGCTACCGCGAGCCGGAATACTTCCCGAGCATCGAGCTGGCCCAGGAGCTGGCGCGCGAGGCGGCGGAGCGGGTCGATGCGGTGCTGCAGCAGCAGAATTCGGCGGCGCGCAGGCGGCAGGGGAGTCGCCAAGGCGGAAAATCAAGCGGCGGCAAGAAGAACTCTCACAGATATGGCCGATAATCTACCCTAGCAACACTGAACCAGAATTGTTTTTTGCCAATTTTATTTGAGGCCATCCTGATGCCTTTAAAAGCGGCTAACTATTCACCGGGCCCGGAGAAGTTCTCTAAGCGTTTTTGTAGGGTAATTCGTATTAGCTTTGTATCGACACCGAAATGCGCCTGGCGATGGTCGTTCGGGCATAAAGCAACAACGTTCTGCTCGTTGTCCGGCCCAAATTCACTTAAAGGAATAACATGATGGGTTTCGAGGTAGATTGAGCCCGTTGGTGTTAAGAATCCTGGCAGTCCACAAAGTTCACATAAACCCTGAGCACGTGCTAGTACGGCATCTCTGACTGACTTTTTTCGCACGAACGAGGTGCCAACGGTTTCACGCTTGAGCACTGGCTCAGAGAACTGGTCAACATATTCTGGAAAATTCGAAATTGATTTTGTTGCCGTTTTTCTAATTAAGAAGACATCGCCGTTCACCTCATCATAGCGATGGATGTTCCACTCAACTGTATCCAACTTTCGGCGTTTAACGACTGATGATTCTTTACCTAGTGACTCATCGGACCTTCTTTCGCCTTCAACAATAATTACACGCAGCACCCCGTTCTTGAGCCAAACAGAGTGAATGAGTTGGTCAAGCTGCTCGGCTCGCTTCGCCTGACTTCTTGATCGCGATCGGATACTTGGATCCTCGGAAGGGTCTCCCGCAATTTTAAGTAGATTAGACGAGTGCTTACGAAAATTGCTTTGAACTGTTGCAGTGTCAAAATATGGGTCAAGATCCGAATGCCAGATACAAATGACGGCAGGTTGATCACCACCACCAAATGCCCAGTTATAGCAGAATGCAGGATTGCTACGTGGGGTCTGTGCACGAGAGCCATCTTTCTTCCAATACCATCTTGATACATCTACACCTGCGCGATTAACGAGATCTATCACATCTTGATGGCTTTGGGGAAGCAGACTCGATATTACTAATCGAGCCGCCGCACTTTGTTTATCCTTCAGGGATTTTTCCGACGCTTTCACGGCGAGCGAAGCGAGCAGTGATTTATCGAAGAAACCAATGCGCAGACTACGGCAACGTTTGAGAAACTCTAAAGACTCATCAAATTTCATTCCAATGATGGGCCAATCGCTGCCATGTTTATGAATATTGCAGTCATTCGGAAAATCTGATTTTTCCTTGTCAAGCCAAGCCTGAACAGTAGTTAGATTGTAGTGCTCGGTAAGTCGACTGTCGCACAGTGCAATCTCGATATCATTGCCGATGGTGTTATCGCTCCAGTACACGGCAGCGATTTGCATTTTCTCGCGATTAATTCTAAATCCATTTACTAATTTATCGGAGGCTCCGCCAAATGCGAGGACTGCAGCTGTTTCGATAATGTCTTTTTGTTTAGGGGAAAGAATATTCTTCATTATTTCAGCTAAAGAAAATAGGTGTGCTGTCGTGGTGGTGAGTTGAGGGAAGCAGGATATTACATAGGGTTCGAGTAATTATTCCACCATGACGAATCAGGTCGGTGTACGATGCCGTTTTTTACAACAACATCGAGACACACGTGAATACCAAGTACACCCCGGAAGCCTTCAACGAATTCGGCGCCAAGTTCCTTCCTGGCCACCTGGGCATCCGAATCACTGAAGTCAGCCCCGGCAAGCTGTCGGCCGAGATGAAGGTCGAGCCGCAGCTGCTGGCGCCCAATGGCTACCTGCACGCCGGCAGCGTGGTCACGCTGGCCGACACCTGCGCCGGCTATGGCTGCGTCAGCAACCTGCCGGAAGGCGCGCAGAACTTCACCACCATCGAACTGAAATCGAACCACCTGGGCACCGCACGCGAAGGCACCCTGGCCTGCACCGCCACCGCGATCCACCTGGGCCGCACCACGCAGGTGTGGGATGCGACCGTCACGGACCAGGCCAGCGGCAAGACCATCGCCCTGTTCCGCTGCACCCAGATGATCCTCTACCCTAAAGCTTAAAGAATCAGCCCGCCAGTTCCTTCTCGATCAGCTTGTGCACTGCCGCAAAATCCGGCTCGCCCACATAGGTCTTGAGGATGCGGCCCTGCTTGTCGATCAGGAAGGTGGTCGGGGTCAGGGTGACGTCGCCGAACTGGCGCGCGATGTCGCCCGCCGAATCCAGCGCCACCTTGAACGGCAGCTTGCGCTGCTCGGCGAAGTTCAGCACATAGTCGGGGCGGTCGTACTGCATCGCGACGGCGACGAACTCCAGGCCCTGGTCCTTGTACTTGTTGTAGGTCGCGACCATGTCCGGCATCTCCTTGACGCAGGTGACGCAGGAAGTGGCCCAGAAGTTGACCATCACGACCTTGCCGCGCAAGGATTCGGTGCTGATCTTTTCACCGGCGATGCTGATGAAGGTGACATCCGGCGCCTGCGTGGTGCTGCTGAGCGAGGCGTAGCCGATGCCGGCCAGGGCGAGCACCACGGCGCCGATGGCGGCGGGCTTGAACCAGGAACGGGTAGCGGATGAATGCGTGGGAGCGGTCATGGTCGATCGATATAAAAAAACGGCAGGACCATTATAGTCCTGCCGCTTATCGTGGGCTGATGAAGGCCTTTTTTAGTCCAGCGAAGCCTGCGCGGGGCTGTTCTGCCGCACGCGCGCATCTTCTTCGCTGATGTATTCGAAGATCTTCACCACGCGGGTCACGCCCGAGACACCCTTGGCGACATCGGCGGCGATATTGCCTTCGCGCGGGGTGACGAGGCCCATCAGGTAGACCACGCCGCGTTCGGTCGTGACCTTGAACGAGATCGCCGACACGGTCTTCATGTCGACCAGGCTGGTCTTGACCTTGGTGGTGATCAGGGCGTCGTTGGAGCGCGAGGTGTAGCTCGACGAGCCGGAGACCTGCAGTTCGTTGATGACCGATACCACGTTGGCGATCGCGCGCACTTCGCGCTCGGCCGCCTGCTTCATCGCTTCGTCGCGCACTTCGCCGGTCAGCAGCACACGGCGGTTGAAGCTGGTGACGTTGATGTTGCCGGCGCCGTTGGTGACCTTGCGCATTTCAAGCTCGGCCTTGACCGTGATCGACTTGTCTTCGGTCTGGGCGCCCAGGGTGCGGCGGTCGACCGTGGACACGGCGCCGGCCACGCCCGCGCCGACGATCAGGCCGAAGCAGCCCGACAGCGATGTCGCCAGGGCGGCGCCCATGACAACCTTGGTCAACAGCACGGCCATGGGCCGGCGGGTGTTACGCATTCTCGTCTCCTCCGAACAGCGCGACGTCGATGCCGTCGCAGATGCAGTGAATGGCGCACAAATGGACTTCCTGGATGCGCGCGGTGCGTGCATGCTGGACGTTGATGTGCACGTCGGCGTCGGTCAGCAGCTTGCCCAACTGGCCGCCGTCCTTGCCGGTAAAGGCCACGATGCGCATCTCGCGCTCCAGGGCCGCCTCGACCGCGGCCAGCACATTGGCCGAGTTGCCCGAGGTCGAAATCGCCAGCAGGATGTCGCCTGCCTGGCCAAATGCCTGCACCTGCTTCGAGAAGATCTCCTTGAAGCTGTAGTCGTTGCCGACCGCGGTCAGGATCGAGGTGTCGGTGGTCAGGGCGATCGCCGGCAGCGGGAAGCGCTCCCGCTCGAAACGGCCGACCAGTTCGGCCGCGAAGTGCTGGCAGTCGGCGGCCGAGCCGCCATTGCCGCAGGCCAGAATCTTGTTGCCGTTGGAGAGGGCGCTGAACATGAGTTCTACCGCCGCCGAAATGGAAGGAGCCAGGGTGGCGGCCGACTTCATCTTCAGGTCGGCGCTCTCCTGGAAGTGAGCGAGGATGCGTTGAGTATTCATAGCCGAGGATTATAGTGCAGTGGCAACCCGACCTGAGCAAGCGCAGTAAAAATTGCTTACACTTCAATGATGTTCCGCAACCATTCAATTTGCTCGCCATCGATGGCGACCAGGTCGAAACGGCAGGGAGGAGTGATGGGAAAACGCAACAGATAGACTTGCGCCGCACAGACCAGGCGACGCATCTTGGCAGGGGTAATGCTGGCGGCGGCGCCGCCGTGGTCGCGGTCGGCGCGCTGGCGCACCTCGACGAACACCAGGGTTGCGCCATCGCGCATGATCAGGTCGATCTCGCCGCCTTTGCAGCGAAAATTCTCTTCGACCCGGGACAGTTTATGGCGTTTCAGGTAGTCGAGTGCGGCGCGTTCCCATTGCTGGCCCTGGGCCTGCCTTCTGGACAGGCGTAAGGGCCACATGTCATAAACCGGTCGCGACCGGTTCGAACACGCGGCGTGGTGGCGGGACGCTGTCGCCGCCGGCATCGTCGGTGAGGATTTGTTCGGTCGGGCCGTTGTCGCGCACCACGACGCCGGTCTCGACGCGGCGGAAGGCCCTTTCTCCTTGGCCCATGTTGACCGCCAGGCGGCCGGTGGCGCCATCGAGCTCGAACGAGCCGGAGGGGCGCTGCGCCAGTTCGCGCGCGATGCGGAAGGCGTCGATGCCGAGCGCGTACAGGCGCTGCGGGTCGAGACCCTGGCTGCCGGCGCTCCAGCGTGGATAGCCGGCGACGGCTGGATGGTCGGGCTGCACGGTCCATGGCAGATCGAGGAAGCGCACGCCGACCAGTTCGGCCGGCACGCTGGACATGTCGAGGCCCGGGTTGACCGAGGCGGTGCCATAGGTCGGCAGCGAGGTGCCGATTGCCATGCGCACCTGGCGCAGGCCGTTGGCGTCGAGCGCGGCGTAGACCAGCTGCGGCGGTTCGGCCGACAGGCGGGCGCGCAGCTCGGCCAGCGCATTGCCGTCGACATAGCCGCCTTCGGCCGGCAGTTCGACCGTGGCGTGCGTGCGGCCCAGTTCTGCCCAGCGCTGGCTGAAGGCGCCCGACAGGCGTTGCTGCCAGGCGGCGCGGCCGGTGAGCACCAGGGCCTGGCCGCCTGCCTGTTCGCTGGCGGCCCAGTCGGCGACCTGGCGTGCCTCGTCTTCGAGCGACAGGCCGATGACCAGCATCTGGCGCGGCAGCGGGGAATTGACTTGCGGGTGGTTCAGGGCGATGGTCGGCTTGCTGACCGCGCCGCTGGTGGCCAGCGACGCCACGGCGGAACGCGCCAGCGGGCCGACCACGATATCGTTTTGTTCGGCCGCGCTGCGGTAGGCCTCGAGCGCCGCCTGCGCCGAGTCGCCGGTGGGGACCAGGTTGACGGTGACGCCCTCGGGCTGCTGTTCATGGGCGGCCATGAAGCCGGCGCGCACCGCCTCGGCCGGCTGGGCCAGCGCCTGCGAGTCGAGCGGCAGCAGCAGCGCCACGCGCACGGCCGGGCCGCTGTAGGGCGCCGACGATGGCGCCGCGGCGCGCGGGCTGCCGCCGGCGCTCGGCGGCAGTTCGACCGGATTGGTCTGTACGCCACTTTCGTCACGCGGCGGCGGCGTGTAAGCTGGCGCCGGCGGCGGCGCATTTGTCACCGGCACACCGGCACTGCACACGCCACCGGGCATGCCGCAACCGGTATCGGGAGGCAATGGCGTGCTGCCGCAACCGGCTAATAGTGTAAGTACGGCGGCCGCGAGCAAGCCCGGTAGATTTTTTTTCTTCAGCATCGGAACCCTTTATGACAGATCAGCAGACCATCGACATCGCCCGACTTCCCGTCATGGGCGAGGCGGCCCAGCAGTCCTATCCTACCGCAACGCTGTACGTCGTGGCTACTCCGATCGGCAACGTTACTGACATCACCCTGCGTGCTTTACACCTGCTGGCGCTGGCCGACGTGGTCGCCTGCGAGGACACGCGCAAGACCGGCGCGCTGCTGCAGCGCTTCGGCCTCTCCCAGCCGACCATCGCCGCGCACCAGCACAACGAGCGCGAAGTGGCCGATAAAATCGTCGAGCGCCTGCGCGCCGGACAGCGCGTGGCGCTGGTGTCCGACGCCGGCACGCCGGGCGTGTCCGATCCCGGCGCGCGCATCGTCGACGCGGTGCGCACCGCCGGCCTGAACGTGGTGCCGCTGCCCGGCCCCTCGGCCGCGATCACGGCGCTGTCGGCCAGCGGCCTGGTGAACGACCGTTTTCACTTCGTCGGCTTTTTGCCGGCCAAGGCCAAGGGCCGCGAGGCGGCGCTGGCGCCATTGGCGCGCGAGACGTCGACCCTGGTGTTCTATGAGGCGCCGCACCGCATCGTCGATTGCGTCGAGGCGCTGGCGGCGGCCTTCGAGCCGACCCGGCAGGTGGTGTTCGCCCGCGAGCTGAGCAAGATGTTCGAGGAAGTGCACCGCTGCGAACTGAAGGATGCGCTGGCCTGGGTCAAGGCTGACCAGCACCGGGAGCGCGGGGAGTTCGTGGTGCTGGTGGCGGGGGCGGTCGAGGCCAGCGATGCAGAGGATGCCGAGGCCGAGCGCGTGCTGCAGATTCTCTTGAGCGAGTGCAGCGTGAAGCAGGCGGCGAACCTGGCGGCGCAGATCACCGGCCGCAAGAAGAATGCGCTCTACGAGCGCGCGCTGCAGATCAAGGGCGAATGACGCGTCACCACTTGCACCCCGAATCCTTTCTCTCCATCAATAAATAAATCGGCGCCAGCAGCCCGCCCGGAAGGCCGTCCTTGCAATCGGGCCGCTTGGCTTGGCGGATGCCGCGCGCCAGCTTCGATTCGGTCTGCAGCGCCGGCTCGGGGAATTGCGCCAGTGCCGTGCCTTCCTTCGACGGGTCGCGCAGATGGGCGTTCGCGCGCGCCGTCTCGCGCGCGGCGTTCATGTCGAACCTCGGCGCTGGATCAACGGTTTCTTCCTGTTGCACGACGAATGGATCGGGGGCGGCGCTTGCGCTTTCCGGGACTGCGATCACGGCTTGCGGTGGCGCCGGGCGGGTCGTACGCGGTGCGGACGGGGCGCTCGGGGCTGGTGGTGTGGTACGAACGATTTCCGGCTCGGGTGGTGGCGGCGGCGCGGGAGGGGCGATCATGACAGAGAGCACCGTCGGCTCGGCTGGGCCGATCTCCATGGTCCTGAACGTCGTATTCCGGTAAGCCAGCAGGAATAATGCGTGCACCGCGATCGATACCGCAACGCCGATGACGATGCGCCGGTTGCCTCGTTGCAGGCTGACCGGGTCGCCAAAGTTTAGAGCCATATGCATGACATACATACCTCAACTTAACTTTAGAAAACTACCAGATCACTATTTTGCAACGGAAACTTGACGAGGTCACGCGAAAACGATATTATCTCGCTTCTTCGGAGTGTAGCGCAGCCCGGTAGCGCACCTGGTTTGGGACCAGGGGGTCCAAGGTTCGAATCCTTGTACTCCGACCAGCATTAAGAGAAAAGCCGACAACGTGAGTTGTCGGCTTTTTTCGTTGTGGTTTCGTTTTCGGTTGCGGTGGGGTGATGATAACGATCACCGCGTGGACGGCGAAGCCGTCCACCCTACGACCTTATCCCATCCGCTTGGCGGCGATTGCGTTCCCGGCGCGGCTGATGCTCTTGCGGCCCAGCTGCTGCGAGATGAACAGGCCGGCATCGACTACTTGGTCGAGATCGACGCCGGTCTCGATACCGAGCCCCTGCATCAGGTACAGCACGTCCTCGGTCGCCACGTTGCCGGTCGCGCCCTTGGCATACGGGCAGCCGCCCAGGCCGGCCACCGAGGAGTGGAAGATCGCCACGCCCACCTCCATCGCCGCATAGATGTTGGCCAGCGCCTGGCCGTAGGTGTCGTGGAAATGGCCGGCCAGTTGCGTGATCGGAAATTCCCGCGCCGCACGCAGCATCACGGCCTGCGTCTTGCGCGCGGTCGAGACGCCGATGGTGTCGGCGATGTCGATCTCGTCGCAACCCAGGTCGCGCATGCGCGCCACCACGTCGCCCACCGCATCCAGCGGCACCTCGCCCTGGTAGGGGCAGCCGAAGGCCGTGCTGATCGAGCCGCGCAGGCGCAGGCCCTGTTCTTTCGCCGCGCGCGCCACCGGCTCGAAGCGGGCGATCGACTGGGCGATCGAGCAGTTGATATTCTTTTGCGAGAAGGCTTCGGAGGCCGCGCCGAACACGACCACCTCGTCGGCCCCGCCGGCCAGTGCGGCCTCGAAGCCCTGCATATTCGGCACCAGCGCCGAATAGATGGTGCCGGGGCGGCGCTCGATGCGCGCCAGTACCTCGGCGCTGGTCGCCATCTGCGGCACCCATTTCGGCGAGACGAAGGCGGCCGCTTCCACGTTGACGAAGCCGGCGCGCGCCAGGCGCTCGACCAGGTCGACCTTCACGTCGGCGCTCAGCGCTTCCTTCTCGTTCTGCAGGCCGTCGCGTGGGCCGACTTCGACGATTTTTACTTTCGCAGGCAAGGCGCTCTGGTGGGTCATATCAATATCCAAGTTCGCGGTCGACCAGGTCGTCGACCCGTTGGCCGTCTTCCAGGGCGCCGATCTTGTCGGCGATCTGGCGCACGGCGTCGAGGCGCATGGTGAGCGCCGAGATGTGCGGGGTGAGGGCGATGCGCGGCTCGTTCCAGAACGGATGCGGGGCCGGCAGCGGCTCGTGGCGGAACACGTCGAGCGTGGCGCCGGCGATGTGCCCCGAGCGGATCAGGGTCATCAGGTCGGGCTCGGCCAGGATGGCGCCGCGCGAGACGTTGATCAGGTAGGCGCCGGGCGCCAGCTTGCCCAGTCGGTGGCGGTCGAGCAGGTTGGTGGTATCCGCGGTCAGCGGCAGCAGGCAGACCAGCACCCGCGTGCCATGCAAGAAGTCGTCGAGCTGCTCCATGCCGGCATAGGTCGGCAGGCCGGGGATGTCCTTCGGGCTGCGGCTCCAGCCGCGCACCGGGAAGCCGAAATGGCGCATCGCCTCGACCACCGGCATGCCGAGCCGGCCCAGGCCCATGACGCCGATCGTGAACGTCTCTTTCGGATACTGGGGCAGCGGGTTCCAGGCGCCATGGCGCGCCTGCTGTTCGTATTCGTCGAAGCGCCTGAAGTAGCGCAGCACGGCGTGCGCCACGTACTCGGCCATCTGCACGCCCATGCCGGCGTCGCCCAGGCGCACCAGCGGCACGCGCGGCAGCGCATCGCCGAACTTGAGCACGGCGTCGACGCCGGCGCCCATCAGGAAGATCGCCTTGACCTCGCCGAGCTGCGCCAGCAGGCCGGGCGCCGGGTTCCACAATACCGCGTAATCGCAGGGGGCCAGCAACTGGCCCTCCTTCCAGCTGACCGTTTCGACGCCTGGCATCACGGCCGAGAACTCGCGTTCCCACGGCTCGATGACGCCATCGCCCCGGTACAGGACAATGCGCATGTCTCCCCCTCGTTTTTTGTCAGGGTGGTTCTTGTAGGTGTCTGTCTATGCTGCCTTGAAAGCCAGCAGCGGTGCGCCATCGGCGACCTGGTCGCCGACCTCGTACAGCACTTCTTCCACCAGGCCGTCGCTCGGCGCGGAAATCGTGTGTTCCATCTTCATCGCTTCCATGATCACCAGCGGCTCGCCCTTTTTCACGTCCTTGCCGGACTGGGCCAGCACCGCGACCACCTTGCCCGGCATGGGCGCCGTCAGGCGACCGCCCGCCGCTTCAATCTCGCCGGCATGTGCCATCGGGTCATTGTACGTCAGGGTGTGATGGCGGCCACCGGTAAACACGTGGAATGCGTCGCCGTCGCGGCGCACACAGCCGTGCAGGGCGGTCTCGCCCAGGCGCAGGGCCAACTCGGCACCGTTCTGGGATACTAATTCGATGCGTTGGCGCTGCTTATCAAGGTCAATTTCCCACCCACTATTGCGGTAAGTCAGACCGATGCGATAGTCGCCGAACTCATCGGTGAAGGACAGGGTGCGGCGGTAGTCGCCATTCATGCGCCAGCCGCGTGCCTGGCTCCATGGGTCGGCGTCGTTGGCGGCGCCGTGCACGGTTTCGTGGTTGGTAAGGGCGAGCGCGGCCAGGGCCAGCGCACCGAGCGGGGCCGGGGCCGCGGGAGGGAAAAGTGAGGATTGATTGCGTTCGATCAAACCCGTATCGAGGTCGGCGCTCGAGAATGCCTCGCCTTCGACCAGGCGTTTCAGGAAAGCGATATTGGTAGCGAGGCCGACGATGCGGAACTCGCTCAGCGCCTGCGACATGCGCGCCAGTGCCTGCGTGCGGTCGGCGCCCCAGACGATCAGCTTGGCGATCATCGGATCGTAGAACGGCGAGATCGCATCGCCCTCGCGCACGCCGGAGTCGACGCGCACTGCTGCCGGGTTCACACTGTCTGCGCCAAGTTCGAACGCCACCGCCAGCGGCACGTCCATATGGCGCAAGGTGCCGATCGACGGCAAGAAGCCCTTTTCGGGATTCTCGGCATACACGCGCGCCTCGATCGCGTGGCCGTGGATGGCCAGCTCATGCTGTTTCTTCGGCAGCGGCTCGCCAAAGGCGACGCGCAGCTGCCATTCGACCAGGTCGGTCCCGGTGATCATCTCGGTCACCGGATGCTCGACCTGCAGGCGGGTGTTCATCTCCATGAAGTAGAACGAACCGTCCTGGTTGGCGATGAATTCCACCGTGCCGGCGCCGACGTAGCCGACGGCACGCGCGGCGTTCACCGCGGCTTCGCCCATCGCCGCGCGGCGATCCGCCGGCATGCCCGGGGCCGGCGCTTCTTCCAGCACTTTCTGGTGGCGGCGCTGCACCGAGCAGTCGCGCTCGTGCAGGTAGACGCAACCGCCCAGGCTGTCGGCGAAGACCTGGATCTCGATATGGCGCGGGCGGATCAGGTATTTCTCGACCAGCACCTTGTCGTCGCCGAAGCTGGAGATCGCCTCACGCTTGCAAGAGGCCAGCGCGGCCTCGAAATCCTCCGAACGCTCGACCACGCGCATGCCCTTGCCGCCGCCGCCGGCGCTGGCCTTGAGCAGCACCGGGTAACCGATGCGGTCGGCCTGCTGGCGCAAGAATGATGGATCCTGTTCGTCGCCGTGGTAGCCAGGGACCAGCGGCACGTTGGCGCTCTCCATCAGCTGCTTGGCGGCCGATTTCGATCCCATCGCGCGCATCGAGGAGGCCGGCGGGCCGATGAACACCAGGCCGGCGGCCTGCACCGCATCCGCGAACTCGGCGTTCTCGGACAGGAAGCCGTAGCCGGGGTGGATCGCCTGGGCGCCGGTGGCCTTGGCCACCTCGATGATCTTGCTGCCACGCAGATAGCTGTCCTTGGCGGCCGCGGGGCCGATCAGGACTGCCTCATCGCACACCGCGACGTGCTTGGCGCCGGCGTCGGCCTCGGAATACACGGCGACGGTACGAATACCCATGCGGCGCGCGGTAGCGGCGACACGGCAGGCGATTTCGCCACGGTTGGCGATGAGGATCTTGGTGAACATGCGCTTTATCTTTCGCTTATGGTTGTTCGGGGATTGGTGCGGCTGTGTCTCCCCAGCCGCTACGTCGTTCCCGCGTAGGCGGGAACCTAAGTCGTTTGCGTTGCCACTTTTGTCGAACGTATTGGCTGTACTAGCAAACTTGGGTTCCCGCCTTCGCGGGAACGACGTGGTGGTGTGCTAGCAGCCGCAAGCTTCCTTCTGCACCGACTCCAGCGTGGCGGCGCGCGTCTTGAGGCCCAGCTTTTCGAGCAGCACGCGGTCGTCGTCGGCTTCCGGATTGTCGGTGGTGAGCAGCTTGTCGCCGTAGAAGATCGAGTTGGCGCCGGCCATGAAGCACATCGCCTGCACCGCTTCGCCCAGCTCGCGGCGGCCCGCCGACAGGCGCACGCGCGCTTGCGGCATGGTGATGCGCGCGACCGCGATGGTGCGCACGAATTCGATCGGGTCCAGCTTTTCCATGCCGTGCAGCGGGGTGCCTGCCACCTGCACCAGGTGGTTGACCGGCACCGATTCCGGATACGGATTCAGGTTGGCCAGCTGGGCGATCAGGCCGGCGCGCTGCTCGCGCGTCTCGCCCATGCCGACGATGCCGCCGCAGCAGACCTTCAGGCCCGCTTCGCGCACGCGGCCCAGCGTGTCCAGGCGGTCCTGGTATTCGCGGGTCGAAATGACGTTGTTGTAGAAGTCAGGCGCGGTATCGATATTGTGGTTGTAGTAGTCCAGGCCCGCCTTCTTGAGCTGCTCGGCCTGGCCGGCCTCCAGCATGCCCAGCGTGGCGCAGGTTTCCATGCCCAGCGCCTTCACTTCGCGCACCATGGTCTCGACCTTTTCCATGTCGCGCTCTTTCGGGCTGCGCCAGGCCGCGCCCATGCAGAAGCGGGTCGCGCCGCTGGCTTTCGCCGCGCGCGCCGCATCCAGCACGGTGTCGATGTCGAGGATCTTCTTGGCTTCGACGCCGGTGTCGTAGCGCGCCGCCTGCGGGCAGTAGCCGCAGTCTTCCTCGCAGCCGCCGGTCTTGATCGACAGCAGGGTCGCCAGTTCGACGTCGCCGTCCGGGAAGTATTCGCGGTGCAGGGTCGAGGCGCGGTGCATCAGCTCAGGGAACGGCAGCTCGAACAGCGCCAGCACGTCGGCCAGCGGCCAGGTGGCGTTTTCCGCAGGCTTGATGGCGGCCGTCGGGCGGTGCAGGGCGATGGTATTCATATCGGACATAGTGGTTCCTTCAGGACTTGCCTCGCGTGGACGGCCATCCCGGCAGTCCAGCGAGATCGATGAATTCGGCCGCCGCGGCGGCCGTCGGTGTGTGCAGGCGTGGCACGCGGCCCAGCAGCGGCGCCGGGATGCGCTGTGCCAGCGCTTCGATGTTCTCTTGCTCGAAACTCATATCGGGGTCGGCCGTGTTGGCAACCCAGCCGGCCAGCACCAGGCCGCGCGCCACGATCGCTTCGACCGTGAGCAGGGCGTGGCTGATGCAGCCCAGGCGCATGCCGACCACCAGGATCACCGGCAGGTTCAGTTGTGCGGCCAGGTCGGCGCTGTCGAAGTTGTCGTTGAACGGCACCCGGAAGCCACCCACGCCCTCGACCACGACCGCGTCGGACGCGGCCTGGATCTCGGCGAAGGCGGCAATGATCGGCGCCGATTCGATGGTGACGTTTTCCAGCGCGGCGGCGATGTGCGGCGCCGCCGGTTCGCGCAGCATGTACGGCGTGGTGATCGACGAAGGCAGGTGCACGTTACCCGCTTTGAACAGCATGTCGGCGTCGTCGTTATGCAGTTCGCCATCGCGCAGTTCGGCGCCGGCCGCCACCGGCTTCATGCCGCAGGCGCGCACGCCGCTGGCAACGAGCTTGTGCAGGATGGCGCTCGAGACCAGGGTCTTGCCGATCTCGGTGTCGGTGCCGGTGACGAAGCAGGCGAAGCGCATCGGCGCACCGTCATTGGTGCGTGCCTCGAGCTCCGGCTCCAGCGTCGGTTCGTCGAGCTCGACCTCCGGCAGCACCGGCGGCGGTGCGGCGATCGGGTCGTCCGTCTCGTTCAGGTTTTTCATGAGGCCTTTTCCAGTCTGTTGAGCGCCTGCGCCAGTTGCGCGACGTCGTCGATGCCGTGGGCAGCCGACAGGGTCACGCGCAGGCGCGCCGTGCCCGGCGCCACGGTCGGCGGGCGGATCGCCGGCACCCACAGGCCCCGTTCATGCAGGGCGGCGGAGGCGCGCAGCGCGTCGTCGTTGCTGCCGATGATGACGGGCTGGATCGCGGTGTGCGACTCGACCAGTTTCCAACGTTGGAAATCCAGCGATTCGCGCAACTGCTTGACCAGCCCCGCCAGGTGGGCGCGTCGCTGCGCACCCTCGGCGCCGCCAATGATATCAAGGCTGGCGAGCAGGGCGTGCGCGAGTGCCGGCGGACAGGCCGTGGTGTAGATGTAGGGACGGGCGCGCTGCACCAGCAATTCGATCACGCTGGCGTGGGCCGCCACGAAGGCGCCGCCCACGCCGGCCGCCTTGCCGAGCGTTCCCATATACACCAGGTTGGGCGAGCAGAGGCCAAAGTGTTTGAGCGCGCCGCGGCCGTTCGCCCCCAGCACGCCGAAGCCATGGGCGTCGTCGACCACCAGCCAGGCGCCGTGGCGTTCACAGGCGGCCAGCAAGCCAGGCAGCGGGGCCAGGTTGCCGTCCATGGAAAAGACGCTGTCGGTGACGACGATTTTTGTACGGGCACTGCTGGCCTCGAGCTGCGCGGCGAGTGCCTCGACGTCGCCATGCGGATAGACCGTGACGCCGGCCTTCGCCAGGCGGGCGCCGTCGATCAGCGAGGCATGGTTCAGCTCCTCGGAAAAGATCATGGCGTCGGAATCCAGGCCCAGCGCGGTCAGGATCGCCAGGTTGGCCATATAGCCGGTGCACAGCGTGAGCGCGCGCGCCTGTTCCAGGTGCGGCGCCATCCACTCGGCCAGTCGCTCTTCCAGCACGTGATGCGCGCGGCCGTGGCCCGACACCAGGTGCGAGGCGCCGCTGCCGGCGCCATGCAGCGCCGCGCCCTCTTGCAGGGCCGCGATCACTTGCGGATGCGCGGCCAGGCCGAGATAGTCGTTGCTGCAGAAGGCCAGCAGTTCGCGTCCATCGACGATTTGCCGCGGCGCGCAGGCGCCGTCGGTCACGCGGCGCTTGCGCACCAGGCTGTGGGCGGCGAGCGCGTCGAGCTTGCGGTCGATGTCGGCGATCAGGTTCATGGCCGAATCACCGACTCGAAAGTCTTGAGCGTGCGCGCGGCCAGGCCGGCGACGTCCTCGTCGTCCAGCACGTAGGGCGGCATCAGGTAGACGGTGCGGCCGATCGGGCGCAGCAGCAGTTCGTTCTCGACCGCGGTGGAGAAGAAGCGGCGCGAGAAGGTCGTGGCGCGATCCTTGTCCGGTTCGATGGCGTCGAACGCGAAGATCATGCCGCGCTGGCGGAAGTGGCGCGCGCGTTCATGTTCTGCCAGCGGCGCCAGCGCGATGGTCATCTTCGTCGCCAGCTCGCGATTGCGGTTGAGCACATCGTCTTCCTCGAAGATGTCGAGCGTGGCCAGCGCGGCGCGGCAGGCCAGCGGATTGCCGGTGTACGAGTGCGAGTGCAGGAAGCCGCGTGTGATGTCTTCGCTGTAGAAGGCCTGGTAGATGTCGTCGCGCGTGAGTACCAGCGACAGCGGCAGGTAGCCGCCGCTGATGCCTTTCGACAGGCACATGAAGTCGGGCCAGATCGACGCCTGTTCGCAGGCGAAGAAGGTGCCGGTGCGGCCGCAGCCGACCGCGATCTCGTCGGCGATCAGGTGCACATGGTGCTGGTCGCACAGGTCGCGCAGCAATTTGAGGTAGAGCGGATCGTACATCGCCATGCCGGTCGCGCACTGCACCAGCGGTTCGACGATGATGGCCGCGATCTTGTCGCCGCGCTGTTCGAACAACTCCTTCACTTCCAGGATCGCGCGGCGCGCCACGTCCTGGGCGGTTTCGCCTTCCGCCGCATTGCGCGCATCCGGTGCGCTCACCACGTGCGAGGCGCGCAGCAGCGGGCCGTAGGCGTCCTTGAACAGCGGGACGTCGGTGACCGACAGCGCGCCGATGGTCTCGCCGTGGTAGCTGCCCTGCAGGCAGACGAATTCCTGCTTGGCCGACTTGCCGGCGTTGCGCCAGGCGTGGAAGCTCATCTTCATCGCGATCTCGACCGCGGAAGCGCCATCCGAGGCGAAGGTGGCGTGGCCCAGCGCATGGCCAGTCAGCTTCGACAGGCGTTCGGCCAGCTCGACGACCGGCGCATGCGTGAAGCCGGCCAGCATTGCGTGTTCGAGCTTGTCCAGCTGGTCTTTCAGCGCGGCGTTGATGCGCGGGTTCGCATGGCCGAACATATTGACCCACCACGAGCTGATGCCGTCCATATAGCGCTTGCCATCATAGTCATACAGCCACGGACCCTTGCCATGGCTGACCGCGATCAGCGGCACCTCCTCGTGGTGCTGCATTTGCGTGCAGGGATGCCATACGCTGCGCAGGCTGCGCGCGATCCACTCGGAGGAGGTCGATTGAGTCACTTCAGGTTTCCAATTTCTATGTTTGTAGCCATGTGGGCTTGCGTTTTTCAAGGAAGGAAGCCACGCCTTCCCGTCCTTCCAAGGAGGCGCGGATGGCGGCGATGCGGCCGGCGGTGTCCGCCAGCAGCGCATCGTCGACGGGTTTGCCGACGATGTCGCGCACCAGCGTCTTGGCTTGCCTCACGGCGTTCGGGCTGTTGTTGACCAGGGCCTTGACGATGCCGGCGACGGTCGCATCCAGCGCGTCGGCGGCCACCGCTTCATGCGCGAAACCGATGCGGCGCGCTTCCGCCGCGTCGAAACGCTCGGCGGTCAGGAAGTAGCGGCGCGCGGCCTGTTCGCCCATGGCCTTGATCACATAAGGCGAGATGGTAGCCGGAATCAGGCCGAGCTTCACTTCGGACAGGCAAAAACCGGCGGTGTCGACGGCGACGACGATGTCGCAAGCGGCCACCAGGCCCATGCCGCCGGCGTAGCAGTCGCCCTGCACCTTGGCCACGGTGGGCTTCGGACACAGGTAGATCGTACGCAGCATATCGGCCAGGCGCAGCGCGTCTTCCTGGTTTTCTTCATGCGAGTAGGCGGCCATCTTCTTCATCCAGTTCAGGTCCGCGCCGGCGCAGAAGGATAGGCCGTTCGCGGCCAGGACGATGGCGCGCACCGTGTCGCTGCGGCCCAGTTCATCGAAGGCCAGCGCCAGTTCGGCGATCGCGTGTTCGTTGAAGGCGTTGCGCAGCTCGGGGCGGTTCAGGGTGACGGTGGCGACCTTGTCGGCGATCGCGATGGTGAGGGTTTGATAGTCCATATTCATCTCTCCCTTACATGCGGAACACGCCGAACTTCGTGTCCTCGATCGGCTTGTTCATTGCTGCCGACAGTCCTAGGCCCAGCACCATGCGCGTGTCGCGCGGGTCGATCACGCCATCGTCCCACAGGCGCGCGCTGGCGTAATACGGGTGGCCCTGGTGCTCGTACTGGTCCTTGATCGGCTGCTTGAACGCGGCTTCTTCTTCAGGCGACCATTGGCCGCCCTTGCCTTCGATGCCGTCGCGCTTGACGGTGGCCAGCACCGACGCCGCTTGATCTCCTCCCATGACCGAGATGCGCGCGTTCGGCCACATCCACAGGAAGCGCGGCGAGAAGGCGCGGCCGCACATGCCGTAGTTGCCGGCGCCGAAGGAGCCGCCGATGATGACGGTGAACTTCGGCACCGAGGCGGTGGCGACGGCGGTGACCATCTTGGCGCCGTTGCGGGCGATGCCTTCGTTCTCGTACTTGCGGCCGACCATGAAGCCGGTGATGTTCTGCAGGAAGACGAGCGGGATCTTGCGCTGGCAGCACAGCTCGATGAAGTGGGCGCCTTTCAGGGCGGACTCGGAGAACAGGATGCCGTTGTTGGCGATGATGCCGACCTTCATGCCGTAGATGTGCGCGAAGCCGCACACCAGCGTGGTGCCATAGCGGGCCTTGAACTCGTCGAACTCGCTGTTATCCACCACGCGCGCGATCACTTCGCGCACATCGAACGGCTTGCGGGTATCGACCGGAATCACGCCATACAGCTCCTCGGGCGCATATTTCGGCTCGATGCTCTCGCGCAGCGCGCCCTGCACCGGTTTGACCCGGTTCAGGTTCGAGACAATGGTACGCGCCAGTGCCAGCGCGTGCGGATCGTTCTGGGCCAGGTGGTCGGCCACCCCCGACAGGCGGGTGTGGACGTCGCCGCCGCCCAGGTCTTCGGCGCTGACTACTTCGCCGGTCGCGGCTTTTACCAGCGGCGGGCCGCCGAGGAAGATCGTGCCCTGTTCCTTGACGATGATCGATTCGTCGCTCATCGCCGGCACGTAGGCGCCGCCGGCGGTGCACGAACCCATCACCACGGCGATCTGCGGAATGCCCTTGGCCGACAGGTTCGCCTGATTGTAGAAGATGCGGCCGAAGTGGTCGCGGTCGGGGAACACGTCGTCCTGGTTCGGCAGGTTGGCGCCGCCCGAGTCGACCAGGTAGATGCAGGGCAGGTTGTTCTGCTCCGCGATCTCCTGCGCGCGCAGGTGCTTTTTCACCGTCATCGGGTAATAGGTGCCGCCCTTGACGGTGGCATCGTTACAGACGATCACGCACTCCTGGCCCGATACGCGGCCGATGCCGGTGATGATGCCGGCGCTGGGCGCGGCGCCGTCATACATCTCGTAGGCGGCCAGCTGGGAGAATTCGAGGAAGGGCGTGCCCGGATCGAGCAGGTGTTCGACGCGTTCGCGCGGCAGCAGCTTGCCCCGCGCAATATGCTTGGCGCAGGCGGCGTCGCCACCGCCCTGGGCCAGTTGCGCAACGCGCGCGCGCAGGTCGTCCACCACCGCCTGCATCGCTGCGGCATTGGTCTTGAAGTCCTCGCCGCGCGGGTTCAGTTTGCTCTCGATCTGGGGCATGTGCCGTCCTCTTGTTCGTCCGCCTCTCCCGGCGGTCACTTCTTGTCAGGGAAACTGCCGTCCAGGTAGAACCAGCGAAGCGCGCCATCCGGGCCGGGCTCGCGCACGAAGCGGCTGACTTCGTGCAGGCGGTGCGCACGGCCGCCGACCTTGAAGCGGGCGACGAATTCGACGGTGTCACGGTTCGGGTCTTGCTCTGGATCGTCCGGTAATTCTGCTTTACGTTGACGTAAACGTAAAGCAGTTTTTATCTCGAGGCCGAGCCAGCGCATGGGCTCTGACTCGTCGATGATCGCTTCCTGCGGGCGGGTACTGGGATGCCAGGTGGCAACCAGATACGGCTCGTCCTTGAGCGTAAACGCGGTATACCGCGAGCGCATCAGGGTTTCGGCGGTCGGCGGCAGGGCCGCGCCGGCCAGGTAAGGGCCGCAGCATTGCTCGAACGCAGGGCCGCCGCAGGGGCAGGGAGAGGTGGGACGGGTGGACATGGCGGCAATTATCCGCGATTTCGCGCGGCTCCGAGGTTGGCGATCGCTAACAGGAATGCCGAATCGATCACCGCAGACACTAGATTGGCTTGCTGTTTATCGATAAGCGATATAAAATTGACTTGGGTAGTCGCCCCTATGTTCCTATCATGATTCGATCTTTTGCCTGCGTAGAGACCAAGGCGCTGTTTGAAGGACAGCGAGTTCCACGTTTTGTAAACTTCTTTGCCGTTGCTGAACGCAAACTGACTATGCTGAATGCTGCGACGGAGCTGCGTGATTTAAGATCTCCACCCGGCAATATGCTCGAAGCACTGAGTGGTGATCGTGTTGGACAACACAGTATAAGAATCAACAAGCAGTGGCGGATATGTTTTATCTGGACCGATGACGGCCCAACAAATGTAGAAATTGTTGACTACCATTGATAGTGCGAAGCAGCTCGCTGGAGGAACTATGTTTATCAACGGAATGCGTCCGATTCATCCCGGAGAAATTTTGCGCGAAGAGTATCTGGAGCCATTGGGCATGTCAGCTAACGCTCTCGCTGGCGCCTTGCGCTTGACCGCTGCGCGCGTCAACGAGATCGTACGCGAGAAGCGCGGGATTACGCCAGATACGGCACTGCGTCTCTCTCGCTATTTCGGAACGACTCCGGAGTTCTGGTTGAATCTTCAGATGACCTACGAATTGCGCAAAACGATCGAAACCGAGGGAAAGCTGATCATGGAGACAATCCAACCACTGGAGATGGAGCCCGCGTGATTGGCTGTTACCCGGACCAACAGTTCTAACTACGCAGCGTCAACCCATCCAACCCAAACGGCGGCGCCTTCCCCTGCACCAGGTCGGCAAGCACCGCCGCCGTCCCGCAGGCAAAGGTAAACCCCAGCGGCCCGTGCCCGACGTTCAGCCACAGATTGTCGTAGCGCGTGGCCCCGATGATCGGCGCGCTGCTCGGCGTCGCCGGCCGCAATCCCGCCCACACCGACACCTGCGAATAATCCGCCGCGCGCGGCATGGTCTCGCGCACCTGGCGCGTCAGGCCTTCGACCCGCTTCGGATCGTGGCGCAGGTCTTCGCCCACCATGTCGACCATCGCCGCCACCCGCAGCCGGTCGCCGATGCGCGCATACAGCACCTTGCGTTCGAAGTCGGTGACGCTGATCTCGGGCGCCACGTCGTCCTGGCGGATCGGGGCGGACAGGCTGTAGCCCTTGAGCGGATACAGCGGCAGGTGGATGCCGATCGATTCGGCCAGGTCGCGGCTCTGGATCCCGGCCGCCAGCACGTAGGCGTCGGCCGTGAGCAGGCCGCCGTCCGTCTCGACGCCCCGGATGCGCGCACGCTCGGCGTACAGTCCGGTCGCCTCGCCATGGACGAAGCCGCGAAAGCGCGGATGTTCGCGCAGGCGCTCGGCCAGGGCCAGGCAGAAGGCGTGGCAGTCGGCCACCGCCTCGCCGGCGTTGTAGATGCCGCCGGCCAGCAGGTGCTGGCTGGCCGCCAGCGCCGGTTCGCGCGCGCCGCATTCCTCGGGTGTCCAGACCTGGCCGGCGCCGGGTTTCGACGCGGCCGCCTCGAACACCTCGCGCGAGCGGTAGACCACCAGCTTGCCGGCGTCGCGCCAGTGGAAGGACTCGGGCGGCACCGCCAGTTCGAGTTGCTGCATCGCCCTGCGCGAGCATTCTCCCAGCTCGAGCAGCTTGGCCGTGGTGCGGCGGTTGACGTCGGCGCGGCAGTGGGCCAGGAAGCTGGCCAGCCAGCGGTACTGGCGCAGGTCGGCTTCCGGCCTGAAGCGCAGCGGGCCGTCGGCCTGGAACAGCCATTTGACGGCCTTGAGCGGTATGCCCTCGTCGGCCAGCGGCGAGACGTAGCGGTAGCTGAGCTGGCCGCCATTGCCGTAGCTGGCGCCGCTGCCGACTTCCGGCGCGCGCTCGAGCAGGGTGACGCCGTAGCCGGCTTCCACCAGCCACCAGGCCGATGCCAGGCCGACGACGCCGCCGCCGATCACGATGATGTGCTGCATGCCAGACTCGTTTGTTCAAATAGGGGAAAGGAGCTTAGAGGCTGTACGGACAGGCCGCCAATGAATCGTGGGGGCGAAGTCATAACCGGCATATATGTACGCATTTGCAGGGCCGTTCAGGCAGGTTGGCCGAGGATGGCGCGCCGGTGGACGCTGGCCAGCACGCGCTCCTCGTAGCGCGCCAGCGAGGAGTCGCGGCCCGGATCGGTCGCCGGATCGCGCGCGCTTCCGCCGGCCAGCACCACGATGCCGTTGCCACTGGCGCGGTCCATGGCGAAGATCGAACGCAGGCCATAGGCGTCGCCCAGGTGGCCCACCGCGTCCAGGCCGGGCGTCAGCCACATCCCGGGGCGGTCGGGATAATGGGCGTTGCCCAGGCCGCGCGGGCTGAGGATGCTGCCCAGCGGGTTGCCGTTGCCGCCGACGCCATCGTAGGCCCAGTGGCGCGCGAACATCCGCTCGATCGTCGCCGCCTGCAGCAGGCGCTTGCCGTCATGGACACCGCCCGCCATCAGCATGCGCATGATCACGCCAAGATCGCGCGCCGAGATGCGCAGGCCGCCGGTCGGGCTGAACGGCGTGGCGTTCGTGCCCGGCACGTAGCCGGCCAGCCCGGGCGGCGGCTGGATGCCGGGTGCGTCGACCTGCGCGACCCAGGGACCGTCGGCTTGCCACGCTTCGCTGTCCACCGCGCGCTTGCGATAGACGGTCGCCAACCGGTCCTGCGCCACCTTTGGCAGCTCGGACGGGTTGTAGCCGGCCTGCAGGCCGAGCGGTTGCAGCAGCAGGCGCGTCATCAGGCGGTCGAAGCGTTCGCCTGTCACGCGCTCCATGATCGTGCCGATCAGGCCGAAGCCCAGGTTGCAATAGGAGTAATAGGCGCCGTCAGGGCCGGCGTGGCGCGACCAGGCGGGCTGCACGTCCTTCAGCGTCGTCGTGGCCGGCCAGAAGTAGCCGCCGTCATCGCGCAGCGAAGAGGTATGCAGCAGCAGGTGGCGCAGGGTGATCGCCTGGCTGGCGAAATGCGGATTGCGCAAATTGAAACCGAGGTAGCCCGAGACGTCGGCATCGAGGTCGACCTTGCCGTCCTCCAGCAGCCGCATCAGGCCGAGCGTGGTGACCAGCTTCGAGATCGAGGCGATACGGTACAGGGTGTCTGGCGTGGCCGGACGGTCGGGCAGGGCGCCGTTGCCGATGGTGCGGCGCCCGAACGCGCCTTCGTACACCGGCCGGCCGGCGCGCAAGGCCACCACCGCCAGGCTGGCGAGGGGAAATGCAGGGTCGTCGACGATGGCGGCCAGCTCGGCGTCGAGCGAAGACGCCGCGCCGCCGGCGCCCACGGGCATCGCCGCGAACAGCGGTTCCATCGCGCCCAGCAAGACCATGCCGAGCAGGGATCGCCTGCCGTGATTCATTTCATTCCCTTTTATCGTGTTTGCCGGATCAGCATACGGAAACCCCGAAACGCTTGCCTAATGAATAGCCGTAGGGAACTCATAACTCTTTTGTATTGGTCCTAAGTGGTATGCTTCCACGGTATGAACACCCCCGGTCCCGGATTCCAGGTCAACCTGGACGACAACTCTCCCCTCTACATGCAGCTGGCGCGCAAGCTGGCGCAGGATGTGCGCGACGGCCGCTACCAGGCCGACCAGGCGCTGCCCTCCGAACGCATGCTGTCCGAGCAGCTCGACGTCTCGCGCGTCACCGCGCGCAAGGCGATCGACCAGCTGGTCGAGCAGGGCCTCGTGGTGCGCCGCCGCGGTTCGGGCAACTATATCGCCCCGCGCATCGAGCAGCCGCTGTCGAACCTGTCGAGTTTTTCGGAACAGCTGCAGCAGCGCGGCTATACCCCGCGCTCCGAGTGGCTGCGCCGCGAAGTGGTGTTGGCCGACGCCGACGAGCAGCTCTCGCTGGGCCTGTCGCCCGGCGCGCGGGTGGCGCGCCTGGAACGCCTGCGCCTGGCCGACGACGTGGTGATGGCCTACGAGATCAGCGTGATCCCGGCCACAGTGCTGCCGCGTCCCGATGGCGTGGCAGCTTCGCTCTACGCCCACCTGGGCAAGAGCGGCCACATGCCGGTGCGCGCGCTGCAGCACATCCGCGCCATGAACGCCGATGCCGAGCTGGCGGCGCGCCTGGACGTGCCGGAAGGCCGCGCAGTACTGTTCATCACGCGCATCGGCTACCTGGAATCGGGCGAACCGGTCGAGCTGACCCATTCCTACTGCCGCAGCGATCATTACGATTTCGTGGCTGAGCTGCGAAGGCCGGCTTAACTCGCCCGCATAACCTCGCGGCATGGCGGCGGACGTTCCTTTCATGGGATGGCTTGCCGAATTGGTATTACACTGGTTTCATCGAAAATCCATTCCGAGACACGGCGATGCTCAATACCGAAACCCCTTCACAGGCGCACGCCGCCCTCGACCAGTACCCGACCACCGAGCTGGTGAACGTCTTCGTCGACGACCAGTTCCAGGCTGTCGAGGCGGTGCGCAAGGCCGCGCCGCGCATTGCCGCCGCCGTCACGGCCGCGCTGCCGCGCATGGAGGCGGGTGGGCGCCTGATCTATGTCGGCGCCGGCACCTCGGGCCGCCTGGGGGTGCTCGACAGCGTCGAGCTGTACCCGACCTTCTCCTGGCCGCATGGGCGCGCGGTGGCGCTGCTGGCCGGCGGCAGCGACGCCATGTTCGTCGCGGTCGAAGGCGCGGAAGACGATTTCGCGCAGGGCGCCGCCGACCTGCAGGGCGTAAACGTGGGGCCGGACGACGTGGTGCTGGCGATCGCCGCATCGGGCGGCACGCCCTATGTGCTGGGCGCGATCCAGGCCGCGCGCGCGGTCGGCGCGCTGACGGTGGGCTTCGCCAACAACCCGGACGCGCCGGTCACGCAGGAAGCCGAAATCGGCGTCACGCTCGACACCGGCCCGGAAGTCGTCTCGGGCAGCACGCGCCTGAAGGCCGGCACCTCGCAAAAGATCGCGCTGAACACCTTTTCCAGCGCACTGATGGTGCGTTTGAACAAGGTCTACGGCAACCTGATGGTAGACTTGAAGGCTACCAATGCCAAACTGGTACGGCGCGCGATCCGCCTCACCAGCTTCGCCACCGGCGCCGACGAGGAAGCCGCGCGGGCGGTGCTGGAGCAATGCGGATTCCACGTCAAGACCGCCATCGTGGCCTTGTCCAAACAAACCAGTGTCGAGCAGGCGCAAGCGCTGCTGGAAGCGGCGCGCGGCAGCGTGCGCCAGGCGCTCGCGTAAGCGCGTTTCCGCAGCCCTGGCCTGAAGGCACAAGAAAGAGACATGCAGAAACCGCAAGCGAACCGCCCGTGGCTGTGGGTGCCATCCCTGTACTTCGCCCAGGCCATCCCCTATGTCGTGGTGATGAACCTGACCGTCATCATGTACAAGGACATGGGGATCTCGAATTCCGACATCGCCTTCTATACCAGCCTGCTGTACCTGCCGTGGGTGATCAAGCCGCTGTGGTCGCCCATCGTCGACATGTTCGGCACCAAGCGCCGCTGGACCGTGCTGCTGCAGATCGTGGTCGGCGCTTCGCTGATCGCGGTCGGCACCGTATTGCACACACCCGCCTTCTTCGCCGTCAGCCTGGCCGTCATGTGGATCATGGCGTTCAGCTCGGCCACCCACGACATCTCGGCCGACGGCTTCTATATGCTGGGCCTGCGCCAGCAGCAGCAAGCCGCCTTCGTCGGCGTGCGCAGCACCTTCTATCGCCTGGCGACCCTGGTCGGACAAGGCCCGCTGGTGGTGCTGGCCGGCTACCTGGCGGTCAGCCTGGGGGACGTCAGGCAAGCCTGGGCCATCGTGTTCTACGTGCTGGCCGGGATCTTCTTCGCCGCGTTTGCCTGGCACCAGTTCGTACTGCCGGTGCCCGAGGACGACCGTCCCGCCCCAACCACCAATAATCCGCTGCGCGACTTCTTCGGCACCTTCGCCGCCTTCTTCAAGAAGCGCGACATCTGGATGATCGTCGCTTTCATCCTCACCTTCCGCCTGGGCGAGGCCCAGTTGCTGAAACTCGTGGCGCCGTTCCTGAAGGACCCGGTCAGCGAAGGCGGCCTGGGGCTCACCACCGCCGAATACGGCATCGCCTACGGCACGGTCGGCATCATCGCGCTCACCCTGGGCGGCCTGGCCGGCGGCTGGCTGATCTCGCGCCTGGGGCTAAAGCGCTGCCTGTGGCTGATGGTGTTCGCGATCCACCTGCCGGACCTGGTGTTCGTCTACCTGTCGCAAACGCAGCCGACCGACCTGGTGACAGTGTCCGCCTTCCTGGCGCTCGAACAGTTTGGCTACGGCTTCGGCTTCACGGCCATGATGATGTACATGATCATGGTGGCCGACGGCCCGAACAAGACCGCGCATTACGCGATCTGCACCGGCCTGATGGCGCTGGGGATGATGGTGCCGGGCATGTGGAGCGGCGACCTGCAGGAATACCTGGGCTACAAGCACTTCTTCATCTGGACCTGCCTGGCGACGATCCCCGCATTCATCGTGGCGGCGCTGGTCAAGATCGATCCCGAATTCGGGAAAAAATAACGGGCCATGATCGACGCACCGGTGCGCCTGACATCGCTCGACGCCTTCCGCGGCTTCACCATCGCCGCGATGGTGCTCGTGAATAATCCAGGCGACTGGGGCCACCTGCATGCGCAGCTCGCGCATGCGGCCTGGCATGGCTGGACGTTCACCGACACGATCTTCCCATTCTTTCTGTTCATCGGCGGCGTCGCGATGGCGCTGTCGCTGGGCCGCCTGGCCGCCGCCGGCGCGGACAAGCCGCAGCTGCTGCTCAAGCTCGCCAGGCGTGCCGCGCTGATCTTCCTGATCGGCTTCCTGCTCAACCTGATCCCGCGCTTCGATTTCGACAGCGTGCGCATTCCCGGCGTGCTGCAGCGCATCGCCTTGTGCACCGTGCTGGCGGCGCCGCTGGTGGTCTACCTGGGCTGGCGTGGCCAGGCGCTTGCCATCTTCCTGCTGCTGGCGCTGTACAGCGTGCTGATGCTGCTGGCGCCCGTTCCCGGCATCGGCGCCGGCGTACTGGAACCGGGCCAGGACTTCGGCGCCTGGATCGACCGCGCGCTGATGGATGGCCACTTGTGGGCGCAAGCGAAGACCTGGGACCCGGAAGGGCTGGTGTCCACGCTCCCGGCCGTGTGCAGCCTGCTGTTCGGCGTGCTGGCCGGCCGGCTGCTGCTCTCGACACTTCCGCGGGTCGAGCAGGTGGTGTGGCTGATGCTGGCGGGCCTGGCCTGCCTGGCGCTGGGCTCCACGCTCGACGCGGTCCTCATGCCGATCAATAAAAGCCTGTGGACGCCGTCGTTCTGCCTGTTGATGAGCGGCTGGGCGCTGCTGGCCTTCGGCGCCAGCTACTGGCTGCTGGACGCGGCGCCGTCGAACGTCGTGCGTGAGTGCGCCGCGCGCTGGAGCACACCCTTCGTCATCTACGGCATGAACGCGCTATTCATCTTCGCGCTCTCGGGCCTCGTCGCCAAGATGCTCGGCTTTATCAAATTCACCCAGCCGGACGGCAGCCAACTCGCGCTCGGCCGACTGCTGTACGCGCCGTTTGCCGCGCTGCCGCTGGACCCACGCAACACCTCATTACTGTACGCCATCGCTTTCAACGCCTGCATGTTTGCCATTGCCTGGTGCATGTGGCGCAAGCGCTGGTTCGTCAAAGTCTGAACAGAAAAGGAGCCACTTTGCTTCCCAACATGAACAAACGCGCTTTCACGCTCGGCCTGGCCAGCGCCTTCGCCCTCGGCGGCCTGCTGGCCGGCTGCGGCACCAAGCCGCTCACCCACACCGGCCCGGTGGCCGAAACCAGCGGCGGCGACGATCCGCCCGCCGCCCCGCGCGAGTTGCGCGCCGCCTGGGTCTCGACCGTCGCCAATATCGACTGGCCCAGCAAGCCTGGCCTGTCGTCCGCTAAACAGCAGCAAGAAGCCATCGCCATCCTCGACCGCGCCAAGTCGCTGAACCTGAATGCGATCGTGCTGCAGGTGCGTCCTTCGGCCGATGCGATCTATCCGTCGAAGCTCGAGCCATGGACCGAGTACCTGAGCGGCGCGCAAGGCAAGGCGCCGATGCCGGCCTACGATCCCCTCAAATTCTGGATCGACCAGGCGCATGCGCGTGGCCTCGAGCTGCACGCCTGGTTCAACCCCTATCGCGCGCGCATGGACGCGGCGCGCTCGCAGTCGGCGCCGAACCACATCACCAACACCAATCCGGACATCGTCAAGCGCTACGGCAAGTTCATGTGGATGGACCCGGGCGAGCCGGCCGCCGTCAAGCAGACCATGGACGTGATCCTCGACGTCGTGCGGCGCTACGACATCGACGGCGTGCACATCGACGACTACTTCTATCCCTACCCGATCGAGGCCACGCCGGCCGTGGCCGGCAATGCCGCCGCGCTGGACGGCCGCGCGGCCAAGGCCGAACTGGACTTCCCCGACGATCCGGCCTGGCAGCGCTACCTGAAAAGCGGCGGCACCCTGGCGCGCGCCGACTGGCGCCGCGACAACGTCAACCGCCTGATCGAGGCCATGTACAAGGGCATCCATGCCGAAAAGAGCTGGGTGCGCTTCGGCATCAGCCCCTTCGGCCTGGGCCGCCCTGACCGCCGTCCGCCCGGCATCGTCGGCTTCTCGCAGTACGACAAGCTGTATGCCGACGCCGAACTGTGGCTGCAGGAAGGCTGGCTCGACTACTTCGTGCCGCAGCTGTACTGGCCGATCAAGCCGCCGGGCCAGGCCTATGACGTGCTGCTGGATTACTGGATCGGCCAGAACCCGCTGGGCCGCCATATCTGGCCGGGGCTGTTCACCAGCCGCATCGGCGCGCCGACCCGCGACTACGAGCCGGACGAAGTGCTGCAGCAGGTCAGCGTGACCCGTTCGCGTCCGCTGGCCACCGGCCACATCCACTTCAGCATGGTGGCCCTGATGCAGAACCGCAAGGGCATCAGCGACCAGCTGCGCGCGAGCCGCTACACCGGCCAGGCGCTGGTGCCGGCCACGCCGTGGCTGGGCAGCACGCGCCCCGGCACGCCCGCGATCAAGGCCGTCCGCGGCGCCCGCTCGGTCGACCTGAGCCTGACGGCAGGCAAGGGCAACGCCCTGTATGCGATCTGGGCCCGCCACGGCAATGAATGGCGCTTCGCCGTGGCGCCGGCGGCGCGCGCGACGTGGACTGTTTCCGATGACGAGCGCCTCGGCCCGGCCGAGATCGTGGTGGTGAGCGCGGTCGACCGTCTCGGCAACGAGGGCGAGCGCGTGCGTGTGTGGTCGAAACCATAATGCGGGTAGCATCACGGTATGCCGACTGATCAAGACAATCCGCGCGTAGCAGGCGCCGGCCTGGGCATCGACGCCGGCGGCACCCAGACCCGCTGGGCGCTGGCCGCGCCCGGCGGCGCGATCCTGGCCGAGGGCACGGTCGACGGCCTGTCTGCCCTGCAGATGGCCACGCCCCACGGCCGCGACGCCGTGCGCGCCACCTTCGAACGGTTGGCGGAGGCGGTGCTGCAGCATGCGCATCCGGTGCGGGTGCAGGCCGGCCTGACCGGCTTCGGCGGCGATGGCGAATTGCTGCAGGGCTGGCTCGCTGCCTTGCTGGGTGTAGCGCCGGGTGATGTCACCCTGTGCAACGACATCGAGATCGCCTACCGCGCCAGCTTCGCGCCGGGCGAAGGCTACCTGGTCTATGCCGGCACCGGTTCGATCGGGGCCTTCATCGACGAGCACGATGTGTTCCACCGCGCCGGTGGCCGCGGCGTGGTGCTGGACGATGGCGGCGGCGGCTTCTGGATCGCGCGCGAAGCGCTGCGCCATATCTGGCGCAATGAAGACGAACGTCCCGGCTGCTGGCAGGAGTCGCCGATGGCGCATGCCGTGTTCGAGCACATCGGCGGATCGGACTGGGCCCAGTCGCGCCAGTTCATCTACCAGAGCGAACGCGGGACGGTCGGCAAGCTGGCGCTGGCCGTCGCCGCCAGCGCGGAACACGATCCGGCGGCGCGCGCCATCCTGGTCGCGGCGGGCCATGAGCTGGCGCGCCTGGCATCGGCCCTGATCGCGCGCTTCGGTGCGCGCCCAGTGGCCCTGGCCGGGCGCGCCGCCGAACTGCATCCGCTGATCGCGGACACCATGCGCGCGGCGCTGCCCCCGACTACCGCCTTCACCCGCACCGGCTCACGCGCCCACCACGCGGCCGCGCGCCTGGCGCTGGTTTGAACAACAAGAAACCACCAAGGAGAACAATATGAAATCGATCGCCGCCTTGCTTGCCCTGACCGTACTGGCGGGCTGCTCCACCGTCCCGAGCTACGACACCACCTATAACGCCAAGGGCCAGTCGAGCCGGGCGCGCTTCCTGGTGCTGCATTACACGGTCGCCAACACGCCGAGCTCGATCAAGATCCTGACCGAGAAAGAAGTCAGCTCGCACTACCTGCTGACCGACGAGGCGACGCCCAAGATCTACCGCCTGGTCGACGAGAACCGCGCCGCCTGGCATGCCGGCAATTCGAGCTGGAAGAACTTCACCCAGCTGAACAACAGCTCGATCGGCATCGAGATCGTGAACGCCGGCTGGAAGGACACGCCGACCGGCCGCGTCTATGCGCCGTTCCCGCAATCACAGGTGGACGCCCTGATCCCGCTGGTGAAGGACATCGTCCAGCGCCACGGCATCGCGCCCGAGAACGTGCTGGGCCACAGCGACATCGCGCCGCTGAGGAAGCAGGATCCGGGTCCGCAATTCCCGTGGCAGCGCCTGGCGCAAGAAGGCCTGGTGCTGTGGCCGGACGCCGCCCGCGTGGCGGCCGTACGCCCGGCCTTCGACGCCTTGCTGCCCGACGTCGGCTGGTACCAGCGCAAGCTGGCCATGCACGGTTTCGGCATCGTGCAAAGCGGCGTGTACGACGAACCGACCCGCACCACGCTGGCGGCGTTCCAGATGAAGTATCGTCCGCTCGATATCGCGGGCAATCCGGACGCCGAGACGGCGGCGCTGCTCGAAGTGCTGACCACGCCGGCCGGCACCCCGCCGCCGCCGATGCCGGTGATTCCGGCGCAGCCGCAGCCATGGCAGGCCGTGCCCGGCCAGCCGCTTCCAACGCCAACGCCGGCGCCAGCGCCGGTACCGCCATCGGCGCCGGCCCCGACCGCCGAGCCTCTGCCGGGCGCGCTCGAGAACGTGCCGCCGACCGCACCGGTGCCTGCGCCTGTGCCTGCTACTCCGCCAGTGAACACGCCGTGACCATCGCCGTACAGCAATTTTCGCTGTATCCTTCGCCAATCCGCCCTGTGCGTATGCAGGGTGGATTTTCTACTGAAGGGTGAAGCAATGCGTCTGCGTCATATCGAGGTGTTCCACGCCATCATGCAAGTCGGCACCATCAGCGGCGCCGCCCAGGTGCTGCATATTTCCCAGCCGGCGGTGACCAAGGTGCTGCAGCATGCTGAGCTGCAGCTGGGCATGCCGCTGTTCGAGCGCGTGCGCGGCAAGCTGTATCCCAAGCCCGAGGCGCACCGCCTGTTCGCCGAAACCGAGAAACTGAACCGCGACCTGCAAGGCATCCGCCGCCTGGCCGCCAGCCTCAAGGGCCGCGCGGTCGAGACCGTGCGCCTGGTGTCGACCCCGACCATCGCGGTCAGTGTGCTGCCGGTCGGGATGACGGCCTGGCGCCGCGACTTCCCCGACACCCGTTGTGAACTCGCCACACATCACACGAGCGAGATCGTGAACGCGCTGCGCCTGGGCGAAGCCGACCTGGCGCTGTCGCTGCAGGATCCACGCCATCCCGGCATCGTGGCCGAGCCGATCGCCCACGGCCTGTTGACGGTGGTGGCGCCCGCCGGCACCTGGACCGAGGAAGAATGCAAGAAGCCGATCTCGGCCGAGGACCTGAGCGGCGAACTGATCGGTCTGGCCGACCGCGATCCGCTGGGCGAGATGGTCGTCGCCGCCTGCGAGGCGCAAGATGTGCAGCCGGTGTTCCGCACCGTCGTGCAGACTTACCAGATCGCGCGCTCGCTGGTGGAGGCCGGCGCCGGCACGGCGATTCTCGACCCGTTCACCGCCGCCTCGGCGGCGCCCAACAAGGTGCAGTGCCGCCAGTGGTCGCCGTCGATCCCGGTGCACCTGTACCTGCTCACCGCCAGCCATTCGCCCCTGTCGCATGGCGCGCGCGAGCTGGCCAACTGTATCGGCGCGACCGCACGCGCCTGTCTTGAAAACAAGTAAATGAACCTTACCCTCGCCAGCGAGGACATCGCCAGCAGCCCGGAATTCCGCCACCTGGACAGCATCGCCGGCATCGACGTCGACCTGCGCTACGCCACCGCCAACAACTTCGTCGGGCGCGATTTGTATTCGCCGTACGACTGCGCCTGGCTGCACGTCGAGGCGGCGACCGCGCTGGAACGCGCGGTGGCCTGGCTGGCAGTGCACGCGCCGGACCTGCGGCCGCTGGTGCTGGACGCCCTGCGTCCGCAGCGCGTGCAGCAGCAGTTGTGGGACGCGCTCGAGGGCACCGACCTGCGCCTGTATCTGGCCAACCCGGCGCGCGGCTCGATCCACTCCTACGGCATGGCGCTCGACATCACGCTGCTCGATGCCGATGGCGTCGAGCTGGACATGGGCACCGGTTTCGACGACATGACGGAGCTGTCGCATCCGGCGCTGGAAGAAGGCTTTCTATTGGCCGGCCAGCTCAGCGAGCATCAGCTGGCCAACCGCCGCCTGCTGCGCTCCGCGATGCTGCAGGCCGGCTTCCTGGGCATCAATACCGAGTGGTGGCATTTCGATTGCGGCGACCGCGAGCTGGTGCGCGCCACCTTCCGCCGGGTGCTGTAAGGCTTACACCGCAAGCTCGACCGACTCGACCCGGTTGCGGCCGTTGCGCTTGGCCGCATACAGCTGCTTGTCGGCCGCCACGATCAGGTCGGGCAGGGTGACGCGCAAGTCCTTGCTCGAAAAATCGAAGGTGGCCACGCCGAAGCTGGCGCTGGTCGGCACCGGTTCGCCGTCGACCGTGAAGGTGCTGGCGGCGAAGGCGTCGCGCAGGCGGTCGGCCAGGACGGCCGCTCCCGCCAGCCCGGTCACGGGCAGGATCAGCAGGAATTCCTCGCCGCCGTAACGCACCACCGCATCGACGCCCTGGCGCGTCATCCCCTGCAGCAGGGTGGCGAAATTCTGGATCACGTGGTCGCCCTGGTGGTGGCCGAAGGTGTCGTTGATGTGCTTGAAGTGATCGATATCGCACAGCACCACCGAGACCGCATGGCCGAAGCGCCGCGCCCGCGCCAGCTCGGCGCCCAGCAGGTGGTCGTTCAGGTAATGGCGGTTGTAGCAGCCGGTGAGCTGGTCGCGCTCAGCGAGCCGCTTGAGTTGCGTCTGCAGGCGGAATTCCTCGCGCGCCACCCGGTTGAAGCGCCGTGCCGCCAGGATGCCGAAGGTATTGATCATTGCCAGCAGCATCCCCATGGTGAGCAGGTCGGCTACGGGCCGGGGCGGCAGCAGGTAGTGCACCAGCGCCAGGAACACGATCACGCCGCCGCTCACGATCGCGGTGGCGTAGGCCAGCCGGTTGGGGATGTACAGGTAGATCACGACCTGGATCACCACCATCGACAGCGCATGCCAGTGCACCTCGTTCGGACGGGCCAGCGCGACCACCATGAAGCAGCCCAGCGACAGGATTTCGGCGCTCGACGCGGCCAGCCGCGTGCCTGCTACCGACAGCGGACGGCGATAGGCGAGCCAGGCGCCGGTGCCGCCAATGAGCGCCACGCCCAGCCGCGCAGGGAGGGTTTCACGCAGCGCGGCGTCCAGTCCCAGCGCCGCGATATCGGTCAGGAAGAACAGCTGGAAGAAGATGACGCAGAACAGCAGCGTGAAGCCGAGCAGCGAGCGCGTGCGCGATAACTGGCTATTGAGGAATTCGGTCTCGTCCGCGGTGCGCGCGAATTCTCCGGTCAGTGGATGGAATTTCATGAATGATCAGGACGGCCAAACTTGACGGTCGGCAACGCGTCCTGCGGAGGCGGAAACCGGTGGCGCGAGACACGCGCCAGCCCGCTATTGTGTCAGCTTTTGCTATCGAAAACTAACGAATTATAGTAATTCGACAGTAACCTTGTTTCGATAGCAATGTTTACCTGGGCATTCCCGGTTCAGGGCGTGGTGGAAAGCGGCGCACCCGAGCGCGCCACCCAGTCCACCAGCGTGTCGAGCACGGCGCGTCCGCGGCCGTTGCCGCTTTGCTCGCTATTGATCATCGCCACGAACACGCACGGGATGCCGTTCGCGTCCGGCACGTAGCCGGCCAGCGCCGTGACGTTGCGCAGGGAGCCAGTCTTGAGGCGCGCACGGCCGGCGGCGGGGCTGTCCTGCAGGCGGCGGCGCATGGTGCCGTCGACCGCGCCGATCGGGATGCTGGACTGGAATTCCGGCGCCCAGGGGCTGTGCAGCCCGGCCTGCAGCAGGCGGGCCATCTGTTGCGCGCTGATGCGTTCGATGCGCGACAGGCCCGAGCCGTTATCGATCACGAAGCCGGTGTCGTCGATCTGTTTCTCGCGCAGCCAGCCGCGCACGGCGGCGTCGGCGCGGGCGAAAGTCGATTCCTCGGCCAGCGGCAGCGCCAGGCTGCCCGCCACCGGGTCGGCCTGCAGGCTGCCCAGGCTCAGGAACAGGGTGCGCGCCAGTGCGTTGTCCGACGGCTTGTTGATGTCGCGGACCAGTTCCGGCAGCTGGCGCGATACATGGGCGGCAAGCACACGGGCGTCCAGCGGCGTCGTGCCGGTGATGGTGCGGCCGCTCAGCACGCCCCCCTGGTCGCTCCAAATCTCTCGCACCAGGCGGCCGACGTAGTCGTCGCGATCGAGCACATTGACGCCATAGCTGCGGTTGCAGTTCTTCGGGAAGGTGCCGCGCAAGACCACTTTGATCTGGCCATCGGCCTGGCGCCGCGCCTCGGGCAGCTGCCAGCCGGCCTCCCACCTGGCGCAGTCGGCGTCGACCAGGGTCATCTCGGACGTCACCGAGACCCGCTCCAGTTCCGGATGCATGCGCAGCTGCAGGCGCGCAGCGGTCGAGCGCATGTCGAGCTGCAGCATGTTCTTGTTGACCAGCAGGGCGTCGGGGATCACGTTGTAATACGCTTCCGGCGACTCGTCGAAGGGCGCCAGGCCGACGTCCGTGCGCGCCGGCTGGAACAGACCGCGGTCCAGCACCAGGTCGCCCTCGATGCGCTCGATGCCGTCATAGCGCAGCGCGCGCAGCATGTCGGCAATGTGCTCGCCCGACAGGTCGGCATCGGCGCCGCCCTTCAGGTAGAGGCTCCCGCGCAGCACGCCGTCCTCGACCTGGCCCGTGGTGCGCAGCTCGGTGCGACCGCGAAAGGCCGGCCCCAGGCGTTCCAGGCCGACCAGGGTCGTCACCAGCTTCATGGTCGATGCCGGCTGCATCGGCAGGCCGGCCCGGTGTTCCAGCACGGCGGCGTCGCCGCGCAGCACCAGCACCCCGATCTCGTCCTGCCCGATGCCGTTCTGCTGCAGCGCCTGGGCCACCGCTGGCGGCAGCTGGGCGTGGGCGAACGAGATGCTGGTGCAGAGGGCGAGCGCGAGGGCGGAGCGTTTGAGCATGCTGTTCCTTTTAACCGAAGAAGAGATAGGCGACGAAGATCGCGGCAATGATGCCGACCAGGTCGGCCAGCAGGCCGTAGCTGACCGCATAGCGGGTCTTGCGGATGCCGACCGAGCCGAAATACAGGGCGATGATGTAGAAGGTCGTGTCCGAGGCGCCCTGCAGGACGCTGGCCAGGCGGCCGACGAAGGAGTCGACGCCATAGGTGTTGATTGCATCGATCATCATGGCGCGCGCGCCGCTGCCCGACAGCGACTTCATGAGCGCGGTCGGCAACGCGCCGACGAAATCGGTCTGCACGCCGAGCGAGGCGAACACCCAGGCGAAGCCGTTCACGATCAGGCCCAGGATGCCGGAATTGCGCACCACGCTGATCGCGACGATCATGCCGACCAGGTAGGGGATGATCTTGATCGCGGTCTCGACGCCGCCCTTGGCGCCTTCGATGAAGGCCTCGAACACGTTCACCTTTTTCATCAGGGCCCCGGTCATGAAGGCGGCGATGACCGAGAACAGCACCAGGTTGGCGACCACGGTCGACACCAGCTGGATCTGCGATTTATCGAGGAAGTAGGTGAAGCTGAACACCATCGATGCGATCAGCGCGGCGGTGCCGCCGATCCAGGCAAAGACCACCGGATCGAACATATTGATGCGCTGGCGGATGCCCACCGCGATGATGCTGAAGATGGTGGCGGTATAGGTCGCGATCAGGGTCGGGATGAAGATGTCGGCCGGATTGGCCGCGCCCAGCACCGCGCGCTGGGCCATGACGGCCAGCGGGATGATGGTCAGGCCCGAGGTCTGGATCACCAGGAACATCAGCTGGGCATCGCTGGCCTCGTCCTTCTTCGGATTGATCGACTGCAGGCTCTCCATCGCCTTCAGGCCAAAGGGCGTGGCGGCGTTGTCCAGGCCCAGCATATTGGCCGAGAAGTTCATCACCATGTGGCCGTTGGCCGGATGGTCCCGTGGCACGCCGGGGAAGATGCGCGAGAAGAAGGGCGCGATCACGCGCGCGAACAGGTTGATGGCGCCGGCCTTTTCGCCGACGTTCATGATCCCGAGCCAGAAGGTCATCACGCCAGCGAGCGGCAGGGCGATGTCCATCACGGCCATCTTGGCCGAGTCGAAGGTGCCGTCGATGATGCGCTTGAAAATCTCTGTGTCGCCGAGGAACAGCCATTGGAACATCGCTGCGAGGAAGCCGACGAGGAAGAAGCCTGTCCAGATGTAATTGAGTGCCATGTAATGAGTCGCTGCTGGGTATCGCACGATTGTGCAGTGGACAGGGGCTGAGGGCAAGCCGCGTGGATGAAAGAATGCAGCCGCACCATGTTCAAAAGTTATGAGCGTTGCCTCGGGATGGGCGGCGGCCTATGATACGCAACGCCCAACACAACCCGCCGTCATGACATTCCGCTACGCCGCTGCCCTCGTATTCACCCTGTCCTGCCTTGGTGCACAGGCGGCGCAGGCCCAGGCGCAGCCGTCGGCGCAGTCGGAACAAAAAGTGCTGCGCATGTTCCTGTCCACCAGCGAAACGGGGCTCGACCCGGCGGCGGCGTCCGACAACGCCACCCTGTCGTTGCTGGAAAACCTGTTCGATCCGCTGCTGCGCTACGACTACCTGGCGCGGCCGGCGAAGCTGCGGCCAAACACGGCGACCGCGATGCCGCAAGTGAGCGCCGACGGCCTGACCTATACCTTCCGCATCCGCCCCGGCATCTATTTCACGCCGGATCCGGCCTTCAAGGGCGTGAAGCGCGAAGTCACGGCTGCCGACTATGCCTACAGTCTCAAGCGCCTGCGCGACCCGTCGCTCAGGTCGCCCTGGTCGTATATGGTCGAAGGCAAGCAAGTGGAGGCGGTCGACCGCTATACCTTGCGCATCCGCCTGGCCGCGCCCGACAACAACTTCCTGTTCTATCTCGCCACCCCGGCCACCGGCGTGGTCGCGCGCGAGGTGATCGAGGCCTATCCGGGCCAGGCCGGCAACCATCCGGTCGGCACCGGTCCCTTCATGATCGGCGAATGGAAGCGCAGCGACCGTATCGTCCTGCTGGCCAATCCGTATTCGACGGCCGTGTTCAGCGCCACGCCTGGCGACGACCCGGAAGACCGGGCGATTGCCGCCGCCCTGGAGGGCAAGCGCCTGCCGCGAGTGGACCGGATCGACGTGAAGATCGCCGAGGAATTCCAGGGCCGCATGCTGGGATTTTTGAATGCCGAATACGACTACCTGGAACAGATTCCCGAATCGATGACCGAGATGGTGGTGCAGGACAGCGAACTGAAACCCGAGCTGGCGGCGCGCGGCATCGTGCTGTCGCGCTTCCCGGTGCTGCAGACCTATTACATGTGGATGAACATGAACGACCCGGTGGTCGGCGGCTACGGCAAGGACAGGGTGGCGCTGCGGCGTGCGATCTCGATGTCGTACAACAGCGCGGAAGACATCGCGCTGCTCAAGAAGGGATTCGCGATCAAGGCCGAATCGCCGCTGCCGCCGAATGTGCTCGGCTACGATCCGGATTACCGCAGCCCGGTGCCCTACAACCCGGCCCTGGCCAATGCGCTGCTGGACCGCCATGGCTATGACAAGCGCGATGCCGATGGTTTCAGGCGCGCGCCTGGCGGCAAGCCGCTGACGCTCACGATGCACAGCGAAGCTACCGTCGGCGGCCGCCTGCGCGACGAGTTGTGGAGAAAATGCCTGAACGCGATCGGCTTGCGCGTCGTGTTCAGATCGGACAAGAAAACCGAGATCATCAAGGCTTCACGCCTGGGCACGGTGCAGATGTTCGAGAGTAACTGGATCGCTGACTTCCCCGACGGCGACAATTTTTACCAGCTGCTGTACGGCCCGAATGCGGGCCGCGCCAACTACTCGCGCTTCAACCTGCCGGAGTACGACGTGCGCTACGAGCGTGCGCGTTTGCTCACCGATGGTGCGGAGCGCAACAGGCTGTATATCGAGATGAACCAGCTGCTGCATGCCTATAACCCATGGGTGCCATTGACCCATGTGCTGTCCGGCGACCTGCGCCATCCGTGGCTGAAAAACTACAAACGGCATCCGGTCGAATTCACGACCTGGCGTTACCTCGATGTCGATGTTGCGCAAAGAGCACGCTCCGCCAGAGCTAAGCGTTAGATTTTGTTAGTTTTTCCTAAATTAAATATTCCTGCTGGTTATACTGCCCTCCGGTTAATTCATTGGCACCTGCGAAATTTGTGGGCGTACTCTGAATTCACAACATAACGTAATGCTAAGAGCGAACTAGACATTACGAACAGAGCAGGCCAGGCACGTGCGATGCAGTGCACCAATCTGGCCCAAGACCGCCAAGGGAAACGTTAGGAGAAACACAGTGAAATTGAAAAGACTGGCACAGTTGATGGCCCTCATGGGCGTGGCCGCCCCGATCGTGGCACAAGCGCAGGCACAGGCGGAAGCATCGATGCAGCGGGTGGAAATCACCGGCTCGAGCATCAAGCGCATCGCCAAGGAAGGTGCGCTGCCGGTTGAAATCATTTCGCGCAAACAGCTGGAAGACCAGGGCATCGTGACGGCCGAGCAGCTGATCGCGACCCTGAACGTGAACGGCAACGGCTCCGACAACCTGGCGTCGAACGCCGACGTTACCTCGGGCGCCCAGCGCGGCAACAATGGCGCCTCGAGCGCCAACCTGCGCGGCCAGGGCGCCGACTCGACCCTGGTGCTGCTCAATGGCCGCCGCGTCGCGACCCACGGCATGAAGGGCTCGGCGGTCGACCTGAATTCGATCCCGATGGCGGCGGTCGAGCGCGTCGAAGTGCTGAAGGACGGCGCCTCGGCCGTGTATGGCACCGACGCGATCGGCGGCGTGATCAACTTCATCCTGCGCAAGAACTACAAGGGCCTGGAAGCCCAGGCCTTCACCGACGTCGCCGAAGAGAGCGGCGGCGAGATCGGCCGCGCCACCCTCACCGGCGGCTGGGGCGACCTGGATACCCAGGGCTGGAACGTGCTGGTGACGGCCGCGCACAGCGAGAACAAGGCGCTGCGCGGCAACCAGCGCGATTTCGTGAATACCTTCCAGCCGAACCGCGGCGTGTCGGTTGATACGCGCGGCACGCCGCATGCCAACATCTTCGCCACCACGCTTGGTCCATCCCTGCTGTCGCGCACCGGCACCGGCCCGACCCTGCCAGGCGGCGGCGTCGCCTACAACGGCGTCAGCCTGCTCGACCTGCCAGGCGGCGCCGGCTGCAACAGCATCGACGGCATGGATGTCTATGACGAGAAGCTGTGGGACACGCCGAGCGCCGGCTATGGCTGCGCCTGGGACACGGGCCGCGCCGCAGTGCTGCAGCAGCCGGTCAAGAACACCAATGCGCTGGCCCGCGCCACCTTCAATGTCGGCGAACACCAGTTGTTCGCCGAAGCGGTCGGCTCGCGTGTCGAAGTCGCCAAGCGCTTCTCCCCGAACCAGGTCTCGCCATCGGCATCGACCTTCGGCCCGACCTCGTTCTACCCGAGCACCGGCGCCGCCTATGACCGCGTATACAACGACCTGGTCAAGGTCTTCCCGGGCATCTCGGCCAACTACGGCCTGCCGATCGCCTACCGCTGGCGCTGCATGGAGTGCGGCAACCGCGAGATCGAGACCGAGACCAAGGCCGGCCGCGTGCTGGTGGGCGCCGACGGTCCCCTGACCCTGTTCGGCAAGCGCTATGACTACCGTGTTGGCCTGTCGCGCGCCTTCAGCGAATCGGATTCGACCCTGGGCACGGGCTTCAACTACACGAAGCCGCTGGCCGATGCGCTGGGTACGGGCATCATCAATCCCTTCCTGATGGCGGGCGAAACCCAAAGCCAGGCGGCGCTGGACCTGATCGCCAGCACCTCGGCCGCCGGCGTGGTGCTGTATGGCGGCACCAGCACCATGACCCAGCTCGATGGCGCGATCTCGGGCGAACTCTTCAACCTGCCGGCCGGCCCGGTCCTGGCGGCCGTTGGCATCGACCTGCGCCGCGAGGAATACAAGTTCAATGGCGACGAGCGCAGTATCGCCGACCGTCGCGCGATCCTGAACGCGCCGTTCGACGACGTCAACGCGCTGGAAAAGGTCAAGCGCGACATCAAGGCGATCTACGCCGAGGTGCTGGTGCCGGTGACCAAGGATCTGGAACTGACCTTCGCCATCCGCCGCGACGATTACACGGGCTTCGGCACCACCACCAATCCGAAGGTCTCGTTCCGCTACCAGCCGTTCGCATCGCTGATGTTCCGCGGTTCGTACAACGAAAGCTTCCGCGCGCCGTCGTTCAACCAGCTGTTCAACGGCATCACGATCTCGCCTTACGCCGGCAAGGACCTAGCGGATCCGGCCACCTGCCCCGGCGGCAAGGTCGACAGCACCAGGCCAGGCTGCGAATCGGTCAATCCCGAGACGCTGACCGGCGGCCGTCCGGAGCTGGGCCCGGAGACCGCGAAGCAGGGTAGCATCGGCGTCGTGTTCGAGCCGACCAACTTCTTCTCGGCGAGCGCGGACCTGTGGGAGATCCGCAAGGAAAACACGATCGACTCGTTCAACCTGGCGACCATGCTGGAGAATTACGAGTACTTCCAGAGTTCCTTCCTGCGCGATTCCGCGACCGGCCAGTTGCTTGGCGTGGACCAGCGCTGGCTCAATACCGGTGAACGCATCACCCGCGGTGTCGAAGTCGGCGCCCGCTTCAACGGCAAGTTCAGCACCGGCGCCGTGTGGAGCGTGGGCCTGGACGGCTCGCGCCTGCTGGAGAAGAAGTCGCGCGCCACCACCGATGCGCCATTCGGCGAGAGCGAAGTCGGCCGCTTCCTGTTCACCGGCGACCTGGGCCTGAAGTGGAAGCACAGCGCCTATGCGACCTACAAGTACGGCAACTGGAGCGGCATGCTGCAGAACATCTACCGTTCGGGCTATGACGACCAGGTGCTGCCGGGCGTGGCCAGCGGCCGTGTGACGCCGTCGAACTACAGCAGCAAGGTCGACGACTACTCGATCTTCAACCTGTCGGTGAACTACACGGGCTTCCAGAACCTGACCCTGACCGCGGGCGTCAAGAACATGTTCGATGAAGATCCGCCGTTCGCGATCACCTACGACAGCAACACCGGCGCCGGCAGCAGCTGGGAACCGCGTGTCGCCGATCCGCGTGGCCGCTCGTTCACCCTGATGGCCAACTACAAGTTCTTCTGATTGCTCTACACTGAGGGCCCGCGCCACGGAGGTTTTCGGCCTCCCGGCGCGGGCCTTTTTTCATCTGGAGTCTTGCCTCACGCATGAAGATCAGCCGTCGCAGCTTTGGCGCCATCGCCGCCGCCTTGTCCCTTGCCTTGCCCGGCGCTGCCGCAGCGCGTACGCCGTCCTCACGTCCCATGAAAAAACTCGTCAAACCGCCACGCCTGAAGCGCGGCGACACCGTCGGCCTGATCGCGCCCGGCGGCTACACCACCGACCGCGCCATCGAGAAGGCGGTGCGCAATATCGAAGCGCTGGGTTTCAAGGTCAAGACCGGCGCCTATCTGCGCGAGGTGTTCGGCAACTATGCGGGATCGGTGCAGCAGCGCCTGGCCGACCTGCATGCGATGTTTGCCGATCCGGAGGTGAAAGCGATCTGGCCGATCCGCGGCGGCTCGGGCTGCATCTCGCTGCTATCAGGCCTCGACTACGGCCTCATTCGCCGCAACCCCAAGGTGCTGATCGGCTATTCCGACATCACGGCGCTACATCTCGCGATCCTCAAGCAGACCGGCCTGGTGACCTTCCACGGCCCGGTGGCCTCGTCGACGATGACGCCATATTCGACCGAACACATGATGGCGGTGCTGACCGATCCTCAGGCCAGCTACACGATCCCGATGTCGCAGGAGAACGCGGAACGCGCCGCGAGCGAGCCGCACTTCGGCGTCCACACCTTTACCCACGGCGTAGCGACCGGCCCGCTCATGGGCGGCAACCTGTCGCTGGTGGCGGCGCTGGCCGGCACGCCGTATGCGGCCGACATCAAGGGCAGCATCCTGTTCCTGGAAGAGGTGAACGAGGCGCCATACCGGATCGACCGCTGGATGACCCAGCTCGACCTGGCGGGCGGCTTCAGGAATGCGGCGGCGCTGGTGGTGGGCATTTGCGAGAACTGTGGACCGGAGCACGAGGATATCTCGCTCACCTTGGAGCGCACGCTGGGGCTGCACCTTCATCCGCTGACGATTCCCGCGGTGTCGGGCTACTCGATCGGGCATATCCGCAACCAGTTCACCCTGCCGATGGGGATCCAGGCGCGCATCGACACGCGGGCGCAGACGATCACGCTGCTGGAGTCCGCCGTTACCTGACGCGCCGGCTCATCATGACCGAACCGTGCGACTGGCCATCGATGCGGTACAGGTCCGGCACTTCGCAGGTAGCGGCGAAGCCGGCGCGCTCGTACAGCCGACGCGCCGCGTGATTCTCCGCCAGCACATCGAGATCGACCCATTCCAGCGGTGGCGTGACGCCGGCCCAGGCCAGGGCGGTGTCGACCAGTTGCCGGCCCAGGCCAAAACGCCGATAGTCGCGGTGCACACCCATGCCGAGCAGGGCCCGGTGAGCGGACTCCGGATCGGGCCGCGCCCGCAGGTCGACGTGGCCGGCGATCGCGCCGAGGCTGTCGAGCGCGATCCACATGCGGCGCCAGCCCGGCTGTCCGAATGGCACCGCAAAGCTGGCGGCGAACGAGGCCGCCTTCTCGGGCATGAGCCGCGACTGCAGGCGCGACAGCGGCTGGAACAGCGGCATGCCATCGCGGCCGTTTTCCTGCAGCTGGTCGTCCAGGTAGATGAAGAGCTGCGCCAGCCGTTCCGGCTCCAGTGGCGCGATGTGCAGGAGCGGCAGGCTCACAGCGCGCGCGCAATCAGGAGTTTCTGGATGTCGCTGGTGCCTTCATAGATCTGGCACACGCGCACGTCGCGGTAGATGCGCTCGACCGGGAAGTCGGCCACGTAGCCGTAGCCGCCGAACACCTGCATCGCGCTCGACACGACGTTCTCGGCCATCTCGGAAGCGAACAGCTTGGCCATCGCCGCTTCCTTCAGGCAGGGCAGGCCGGCATCCTTCATCGCGGCGGCGTGCAGGATCAGCTGGCGCGCGGCCTCGATCTTCATCGCCATCTCGGCCAGGCGGAACTGCACCGCCTGGTGCTCGAAGATCGGCTTGCCGAAACTCTCGCGTTCCTTCGCATAGTCGAGCGCCGCCTCGTAGGCCGCGCGCGCCATGCCGACCGATTGCGAGGCGATGCCGATGCGGCCACCCTCCAGCCCGGACAGGGCGATCTTGTAGCCCATGCCCTCTTCGCCGATCAGGTTGGCGGCCGGGATACGGCAGTTGTCGAACACGATCTGCGCCGTGTCCGACGAATGCTGGCCCATCTTGTGCTCGATGCCGGCCACGATGTAACCGGGCGTATCGGTCGGCACCCAGAAGGCGCTGATGCCCTTCTTGCCGGCCGCCTTATCGGTGACGGCCATGACGATGGCCACGTCGCCGTATTTGCCGCTGGTGATGAACTGCTTGGTGCCGTTGATCACATAGCTGTCGCCATCGCGCGTGGCCGTGGTGCGCAGCGCCGCCGCATCGCTGCCGGTGTGCGGCTCGGTGAGGGCGAAGGCGCCCAGCAGCTCGCCCTGGGCCAGGGGACGCAGCCAGCGCTCCTTCTGCTCCTCGTTCGCATACATCATCGCGATGCTGCACACGGGGCAGTTATTGACCGAGATGATGGTCGAGGTGCCGCCGTCGCCGGCCGCGATCTCTTCGAGCACCAGCGCCAGCGACACGTAGTCCAGGCCGGCGCCGCCATACTGCTCCGGCACCGCCACGCCGAAGGCGCCCAGGGCCGCCAGTTCCTTCAGTTCCTCTTTCGGGAAATGGTGTTCGCGGTCCCAGCGCGCGGCGTTGGGGGCCAGGCGTTCCTGCGCAAAGCTGCGCAGGGCGTCGCGGATCATCTGGTGTTCTTCGCTCAGGATCATGGTGTCTCGTGTGTTTTTTATGTGTGTGGATTGCTTACCAGGCGATGGCGGCGCCGTCGTGGTTCAGGAAGCTGCCATTGGCGCTGGCGTCCACCCGGGCCAGGGTAGCGCGCATATCGCGCACGCTGTGCTCCGGCGTGAGGCTGGCGCCAGAGCCGCCCATATCGGTCTGGACCCAGCCCGGATGGAAGGCGACGCAGGTGACGCCTTGTGCGCCATAGGTGATCGACGCGTCCTTGAGCACGGAGTTGAGCGCCGCCTTGCTGGCGCGGTACAGCGTGCCCTGGGTATCGGAGCGTTCGCCGATCGATCCCATGCGCGAGGAGATGACCGCCAGCTTGCCGCGCGTGTCGGCCAGCAGCGGCCCGACGACCGGGATCAGGCGCATCGCGGAGAGCACATTGGTGTGCATGACGGCGTCGAATTCGGGACCGGTCGGGAAGCTGCCGTGGGTCGGGCCGTAGACGCCGGCCACCAGCCAGGCGGCGTCGACCTGTTCATCGTCCAGGCGCCAGGCCAGCGCCGCGATCGAATCGGCCACCGTGACGTCGAGCTGGTGGGCTTCGGCGCCGAGGTGGGCCAGTTCATCGCAGTCTTCCTGCTTGCGCGCGGTGGCGATGACGCGCCAGCCGTCGGCCCGATATTGACGGACCATTTCGTGGCCGATGCCGCGCGAGGCGCCGATGATCAGTGCGGTTGGCATGATGAACTCCCTGTGAACGGTTGAATCCTCAATGTTCGCATGGTTCGTTCATCATTGCCGCGCTGGTCGAAGGATTACACCAGCTCGATCGCCATCGCGGTGGCTTCGCCGCCGCCGATGCACAGCGAGGCCACGCCGCGCTTGCCGCCGCTGCGCTTCAACGCGCCGAGCAGGGTGACGATGATGCGCGCGCCGGAAGCGCCGATCGGGTGGCCCAGCGCGCAGGCGCCGCCGTGGACGTTGACCTTGCTGTGCGGGATGTCGAGGTCGCGCATGGCGGCCATCGGCACCGCGGCGAAGGCTTCGTTGATCTCGAACAGGTCGACGTCGCCGGCCGTCCAGCCGGTCTTCTTGAACAGCTTGTGCATCGCGCCGATCGGGGCGGTGGTGAACAGGTTCGGCTCTTGCGCATGGGTGGCGTGGCCCAGCACGCGCGCGATTGGGGTCAGGCCCAGTTCCTTGGCCTTCGATTCGCGCATCATCACCAGCGCGGCGGCGCCGTCGTTGATCGACGACGACGAGGCGGCGGTCACGGTGCCGTCCTTCTTGAATGCCGGCTTGAGCGTCGGGATCTTGTCGACCTTGGCCTTCTGCGGGCCTTCGTCCTTGTCGATCACGGTGTCGCCCGCGCGGCTGGTGACGGTGACCGGCGCGATTTCCCAGTCGAAGCCACCGTCGGTGGCGGCGGCCTGTGCACGCTTGACCGAGGCGATCGCGAACGCGTCCTGCTCCTCGCGCGTGAACTGGTACGTCGCTACGCACTCTTCGGCGAAGGTGCCCATCGAACGGCCTTCGCCGGTCTTCTCGTTGCGCGAGTAGGCGTCTTCGAGGCCGTCGAGCATCATGTGGTCGAACATCGGCGCGTGGCCGATGCGGTAGCCGCCGCGCGCCTTCGGGATCAGGTAAGGCGCACCCGTCATCGACTCCATGCCGCCTGCGACCACGATGTCGGCGCTGCCGGCCACCAGCTGGTCGTGGGCGAAGATGGCGGCCTGCATCGCCGAACCGCACATCTTGGACAGCGTGACGGCGCCGGTCGACAGCGGCAGGCCGGCCTTGATCAGCGCCTGGCGCGCCGGGGCTTGGCCCTGGCCGGCCATCAGGCAGTTGCCGAAGTAGACGTGCTCGACCGCGTCAGGGGCGACGCCGGCGCGCTCGACCGCCGCCTTGATCGCCACCGCGCCGAGGTCGCTCGCGGTCTTGGAAGAAAAATCGCCCTGGAAGGCGCCCATCGGTGTGCGCGCTGCGCCGACGATGACGACTGGATCGTTCATGGTGTATGTCTCCAAAAATAAGGAAATCCATGAGCCGTCGTTCCCGCGAAGGCGGGAACCCAAGTTATTCGCGTAGCCGCTACGCTCAGCGCTGGTGGAACGCGGATGACTTGGGTCCCCGCCTTCGCGGGGACGACGTGCTCAGGTTAACAAATAAAGTAAAAACGCCGTTTCGCCAACAGTTACGCCGTCTCGCCAAACAGCTCGCGGCCGATCAGCATGCGGCGGATTTCGCTGGTGCCGGCGCCGATCTCGTACAGCTTGGCGTCGCGCCACAGGCGGCCGACCGGGTATTCATTGATGTAGCCGTTGCCGCCCAGGGTCTGGATCGCTTCGCCCGCCATCCAGGTGGCTTTTTCAGCGCTGTACAGGATGGCGCCGGCGGCGTCCTTGCGCAGCGCGCGCACTTGTTCAGGCATCGTGGCGCGATCGCAGGCCTGGCCCACGGCATACACATAGGCGCGGCAAGCCATCATGGTCGAATACATGTCGGCGATCTTGCCCTGCATCAGCTGGAACTCACCGATCGCCTGGCCGAACTGCTTGCGGTCGTGGATGTACGGCACCACGACGTCCATGCAAGCCGACATGATGCCCAGCGGGCCGCCGGACAGCACGGTGCGTTCGAAATCGAGGCCCGACATCAGGACGTTGACACCCTTGCCGACGCCGCCCAGCACGTTTTCCACCGGCACTTCGCAATCCTGGAACACCAGCTCGCCGGTGTGCGAGCCGCGCATGCCCAGCTTGTCCAGTTTCTGGGCGACCGAGAAGCCCTTGAAGCCTTTTTCGATAAGGAAGGCGGTCATGCCGCGCGCACCGGCCTCGAGGTCGGTCTTGGCGTACACCACCAGGGTGTCGGCATCCGGACCGTTGGTGATCCACATCTTGCTGCCGTTCAGCACATAGTGGTCGCCCTTGAGGTCGGCGCGCAGCTTCATGCTGACCACGTCGGAACCGGCGTTCGGTTCGGACATCGCCAGCGCACCGACGTGCTCGCCCGAGATCAGCTTGGGCAGGTATTTGCGTTTCTGTTCCTCATTGCCATTGCGCTTGATCTGGTTGACGCACAGGTTCGAGTGGGCGCCGTAGGACAGGCCGACCGAGGCCGAGGCGCGCGAGATTTCTTCCATGGCCACGATGTGGGCCAGGTAACCCATATTGGCGCCGCCGTATTCCTCGCTGACGGTGATGCCCAGCAGGCCCAGTTCGCCCATCTTTTTCCACAAGTCCATCGGGAACTGGTCGCTGCGGTCGATTTCAGCCGCGCGCGGGGCGATTTCGCTCGCCGCGAACTGTTGGACTGCTTCGCGCAGCGCGGCGATGTCGTCGCCATGGTCAAAGGTCAAGCCTGGGAGATGCAGCATGTCGTCCTCACGGTGAACGGTGGTTGGGCAGGGTGGAGCCAGTGAACGAATATCATACTCGCCTGTTACGTTAACGTAAACGTAAAGTGAAGTCGGCTACGACAGCCTCTTCAACCGGCGACACGGCTGCCGCACCAGGATAGACGTCATGCTGATGAGAATGACAATAAAAGCATGTCATCAAGCATAAACGTTTGATTATCGGCTGGTGAAGCACATAGCGGTTCTACGATTCTTAAAAAGGCATAAAAAGAATAGAGTAGATTGATATATGCTAAATGTTGTATTTGCACCATACGCTAGCCACCAGCTGACCTTTGTTGTTATCCTCAAAAAACACATTTGGTCTCTGTCGTCGGGGATAAAAAAATAAAGATTTTCCCTGGAAATATTTAACTTGTTTTTCGGCGCTGGATTTGCTCCTCCGGCGGAGCGAAAGCAATGCGCGCAACTGGCATTAGACATGGTCCGAACCATGCCGCAGTCCGGCTGCCGAACAAGAGGAGATAAAGGAAGGAGGTCGAGGAAACTCTGTCGCATATAACATTCTGATAGCTGCCAATCATAGCTGGAGACAAAACCATGAAAACGCTACTGCTTATACTATTGCTGTCAACGAGTGCCACCTTTGCGTTCGCCAGTACGGCACATTACGAATTAAAGGTTTGGCAGAGCAATAATCAGAATCTCAAGAGTATCGGGAAGTATGAGACATTGGGTCAATGCCGGACGGCGCTCGCCGAATTCCGGAAGACCAATTCGGGATGGATGGGAGGATGCTTCAATATCTAGCCCGCGATATCGTTCCGGCCCCCGGAATTGGGGCCTGAGCCAGGCACGCATTTCCAGGCATACACTCAATCCGCATGGCGCTGATCGCCATTGCGGATTGAATGTCTTCGTTCCTGCAGGCCTTGCCACCGACATGGCAAGGCGAGCTTCACGCCACGTCGCGCGCCGTCTCGTCCTCGCTCAGCAGGCGACGGCATTCTTCCTCGTGGGCCGAAATCTCTTCCAGCGCCATCTCGATATCGGCGCGCTGCTGCTCCAGGGTCAGGCGCTGCTGCGCCAGCACGCCCAGGAAGCGGTTGATCTGGGCCACGGTATCCCGCGGCGACTCATACATGTCGACGATGCTCTTAATTTCGGACAGGGTCAGGCCGAGGCGCTTGCCGCGCAGGGTCAGTTTCAGGCGGGTGCGGTCGCGCGGGGTATATACGCGGTTGCGTCCGCCCACGCCCTCGCGTTTGGGGCTGAGCAGGCCCTGGTCTTCATAAAAACGGATCGCCCTTGCGGTGATGTCGAATTCGCGAGCCAGTTCGGCGATGGTATAAGTAGTGGGCATGGGTTTCGAGGCGGTTGGGAAACGTTCGCGGGTATCGCTTGGAATCGAAAAATGATACTGTGATTGCCGTTTACGTTAACTGTCAGTTTCGCCACATTGTAGCGCGGTCCTCCGACCCGGAAAACGAAAGATTGCCATGAATGCCCTCGAAGCCCAGCTGGATTATCCATTTGGCGACACCGTCCCCGTTCCCGGCGCCGTGCGCGAGGTCGTGCCGGGCCTGCGCTGGGCACGCATGCCGTTACCGTTCGCGCTGGACCATATCAATGTGTGGCTGCTGGACGACGAACTCGAGGAGCGGCGCGGCTGGAGCCTGATCGATACCGGCGCCGGCACCGACGCCACCCGCGCCGCCTGGGAACAGGTCCTGGCGCAAGGCCTGGGCGGCCAGCCCCTGGTGCGCGTGATCGCGACCCATTGCCATCCCGACCACGTCGGCCTGTCCGGCTGGCTGAGTACGCGCTTCGGGGCGCCATTCTGGACCACCACCGGCGAGTTCGGCTTCATGCGCATGATGGCGGCGGCGTTGCCCGGCGTGGACGGGCCGTCGGCCATTCCCCATTTCGAACGCCACGGCCTGGTCGACGCGGCGATGCTGGACCAGATGCGCAGCCGCCGCAATTACTATCCGTCGCTGGTGCCGTCGGTACCGGAAGCCTATACCCGGCTGCAGGATGGCCAGCTGGTCACGATCGGCGGCCAGGCGTGGCGCGTGATCACGGGCTTCGGCCACTCGCCGGAACATGCCTCGCTGTACTGCGCGGCGCTCAACGTGCTGGTCTCGGGCGATATGGTGTTGCCGCGGATCTCGACCAATGTCTCGGTATTCGCGGTCGAGCCCGAGGGCAATCCGCTGCAGCTCTATCTCGATTCGCTGTCGAAGTTCGCCGACCTGCCGGATGACGTGCTGGTGCTGCCGTCGCACGGCAAGCCCTTCCGTGGCCTGCACACCCGCATCGCCCAGCTGCGCGACCACCACGTGGCGCGCCTGGCCGAGGTGATCGAGGCCTGCACCACGCCACGCTCGGCGACCGACATCGTGCCGATCATGTTCCGGCGGCCGCTCGACGCGCACCAGCTCAGCTTTGCGCTGGGCGAGGCGCTGGCCCACCTGCACAAGCTCTGGCGTGACGGTCGTCTACGCCGCGTAATTGCTACCGACGGCGTGGTGAGATTTCAACAAATCTAACATTTCATTTGTAACCATTGGATACATTTTTTTTGGCACATGCATTCCAGTCATCGTGTCTAAGTAATGGTGCGTACACTTATTCATTTCGAATAATGGAAAATTTCGCGAAAAACCTACTTCGCTTCGTTGCTGTTGGGTATTAGTTGCACTGAGCGTAAAAACTCTTAAAAAACCACATCATTGTTACATTTTAGTTGTATGATTTGGACCCCATGGCTTCTCATCCACAAGGGAGAGGTAGCCGCCCGTCCAGTCTCAACAACCCAGTATCACGATGAATTCAACGAATGAACGGGAGAGCTTCAGTGAGCGACTGCAGCAGGCGCTGAAGAACGCACACTACTCTCCCGACAGCCCGACCCGCCTCGCCCGAGAGTTTAATATCCGCTTCGAAGGCCGTCCGATCACGGTCCACGCCGCCCGCAAATGGCTGGTAGGCGAAGCCATCCCCACCCAGGAAAAGCTGCGCATGATCGCCCAATGGCTGGGCGTGCCGGCCGACTGGCTGCGTTTCGGCGGCGCCGAGCAGGCCGCCAGCCTTGACGCCGCCAACGGCGGTGGCGCCCGCTTCGAATCGGCCGACGTCAAGCTGATCGCCGACCTGCAGCGCCTGGATGAACACCACCGCCAGCTGGCGCGCGAGTTCATCCGCATGCTGGTGCGCATGAATCACCAGAAAGCGGAAGCGAAGTAAGCCGGCTTCCCCGGGGCTTGCACTTTTCGTCATGCCGGGCCGCACAAACGGCCGCAGCTGGGTCATAATCTGTTCAGGTGGCAGCATGTTCGCCACCGCCCCAGGACCACCCAGGAGCAGCTGACGCATGCGAAACAACTACGCCAATACCGCCCAGCTCAAGGATTTGATGACTGCGCCGCCCATGACGGCAGCGCGTCATGCCGAGGTCATGCGAGAACGCAACGCCCGGCGACGGATGCTTGAAGAGGCGCGCGAGTTGAAGAAGTCCGAAGACAAGCAGTACGACGACAAACGCTGAACGCGTGCGCCGGCAGGACGCTGGCGCGCGTTCAGGCGTCTTGTTCGCCCTTCATGCCGCCCCAGCGGGCGGCCTGGGCATTCTCTATCCCTAATAAATCCACGACACGGTCCACCGTGTGCTCGACCATGTCCGCGATCGTCGCCGGCCGGTGATAGAAGCTTGGCAGGGGAGGGAAGATGATGCCGCCCATTTCGGTCACGGCCGTCATATTGCGCAAGTGGGCCAGGTTGAACGGCGTTTCGCGCACCATCAGGACCAGGCGCCGGCGTTCCTTGAGGATCACGTCGGCCGCGCGTGTCACAAGGTTATCAGAAAAACCATGGGCGACCGCTGCCAGTGTTTTCATCGAACAGGGGGCGATCACCATGCCGTCGGTCTGGAATGAGCCGCTGGCAATCGATGCGCCGACGTCGCGGTTGCGATGGACGACGTGGGCCAGCGCTTCGACGTCGCGTCGCTGCAGGCCGAGTTCCTGGTGCAGGGTGAGGGAGGCGGCGTCGGAAACGACCAGGTGGGTCTCGACGCCCGGGGTAGCATGCAGCCGCCGCAGCAGCTGCACGCCATAGGCCGCGCCGGTCGCGCCGGTGATGGCGATGACGATCCGACGCGCGGCCATGCGATCAGCCGTTTTTCAGCAGGGCCTGCAGTTCGCCGGAGTCGTACATCTCGTTCATGATGTCGGTGCCGCCGATGAACTCGCCGTTCACGTACAGCTGTGGCACGGTTGGCCAGTTCGAGAAGTCCTTGATGCCCTGGCGCACTTCAGGGTCGTCCAGCACATTGACGGTGGCAACGTTGTCAACGCCGCAGGCTTTCAGGATCTGGATGGCGCGGCCCGAGAAGCCGCACTGCGGGAACTGGGCGGTGCCCTTCATGAACAGCACGACCGGGGTGGAGGTCACGGTTTCTTTGATCCAGGTTTGCACGTCGCTCATTTGATTCTGCCTTTGAAGAAAAGGAATAAGTAGATGGCGACATTCTATAACGACTTGGCCGACGAAGTTGGCCAAGTCGCCCCCACGCAGGTGGGGGGCCAAGTTTGCTACATCGTCGGCAGCTGGGCGTCTGCGGTATCATCGACCAGTTCAAGATTATCAAGAAACACGATGAAGACGTTTGCTACCTTGCCCCCAGTGGCCATGTGGGTGTTCGCGGCCTTGCTCGGGCTGCCCGCCTTGTTCGATATCGCCAGCGCCCTCTCGCGTGGCTGGTTCGCCGGCATCTTCTTCGCGCTAGGGCCACTGATGATGGCGCTGTACCTGGCCTGGTGCGCGTTGCAGCGCCGGGCCGGCCGCGCGGCGCTGCTGGAGTCGCCGCGCGTCGCCCTGATCGGCTATATCTGCTTCGGCGCCTTCGTCGGCAGCTTCCTGGTCAAGATCATGACCCAGGGCTCGACCCTGAGACTGCCTGGCTTATGACGGTATGCAGCCGGCATTGCGGTATGATCGTCCGGTTTGTCATTCGATTATTGGAGTAGAGATGCAGCAACCCCGCCCGCGCGTACCATCGCCGAACATGAACTTCGTGATCGCCGCCCTGCTGGGCGTTCCCGGCCTGCTGAACATCTATAGTGGCATCACGCGCTCCAGCGTGGGCGACATCCTGTCCGGCGCGGCAGCCCTGGTGTATGCCGTGCTGCTGGTGCGCGACGCCCTGCACATCAAGAAGACCGGCCTGCCGGCCATCCCGCAGGCGCGCATGCTCCTGATCGGCTTCGGCTGCCTGACGGTCTACCTGATCGGCATGTTCATGAAGCACAGCGGATAAACGTTTTTCCCAGGCAGATCGAGACGGCGCGGCCGACGTAGCGGCCGTAGGGCGATACCTCGGCGTAGCCGTGCCGTTCGTAGAAGCCGACCGCGCGCAGGTTCACGCGCCGGGTCGACAGCCATAGCGCGCCATAACCGTAACTGGCGGCCAGCCGTTCCAGCTCAGCGAGGATAGCCGCGCCGGCCCCGCTGCCGGGACGCGCATACATCCGCTTGATTTCACCTACCCTTTCTTCGAGCGGCCGCAGAGCGCCGCAGCCGACCGCGGCGCCTTGCGTGTCGTAGGCGATCACGAAGACCGCGCCGGCCCCACGGCAATCCTGCGGGTCGAACGACGAGGCGCCGCTGTCGCCCGTGATCGCGGCCAGCGCCGCATCGAGTTCCGCGACCAGTCGCCGTGCGTCACGGCTGTCCGGATCGACGCTGGCCAGCCGCAGCATCCGCTTATTTTCCGCGCAGCTTGGCGAATGCGTCCGCCATCGCATTGTTGGACTGCGGCGCCGAACGTTCCTGGCGCCCGTGCTGGGCCACGCGCTTGGCGTCCGTGCGGTCGGGGCGCTGCTCCGGCCGCGCACCCGCCTGCGGCGCGCTGTCCGACAGGCGCATGGTCAGCGCGATGCGCTTGCGCTTGGGGTCTACTTCGAGCACCTTGACCTTGACCACCTGGCCGGCCTTGACCACCGTGTGCGGATCCTTCACGAAGGTGTTCGACAGCGCCGAGATGTGCACCAGCCCGTCCTGGTGCACGCCGATGTCCACGAAGGCGCCGAAGGCCGCGACGTTGGTCACGACGCCTTCCAGGATCATGTCCGGACGCAGGTCCGAGATCTCTTCCACGCCTTCCTTGAAGGTGGCGGTGGTGAATTCCGGACGCGGATCGCGGCCCGGTTTTTCCAGTTCCTTCAGGATGTCGCTGACGGTCGGCACGCCGAATTTGTCGTCCGCATACTTCGATGGATTCAAACCCTTGAGCAGCCCGGCATCGCCGATCACCGCCTTCATGTCGCGTTTCACGTCGGCCAGGATCTTCTCGACCACCGGATACGATTCCGGGTGTACCGCCGACGCGTCCAGCGGATTGGCGCCGTTCACCACGCGCAGGAAACCCGCCGCCTGTTCGAAGGTCTTGTCGCCCAGACGGGGTACCTTCTTGAGTGCCGCGCGCGAGGCGAAGGCGCCGTTGGTGTCGCGGTAGGCCACGATGCCCTGGGCCACCGTGTTCGACAGGCCAGAGACCCGCGCCAGCAGCGGCGCCGAGGCGGTGTTCACGTCCACGCCCACGGCGTTCACGCAATCCTCGACCACCGCATCGAGCGAGCGCGCGAGCTGGGTCTGCGAGACGTCGTGCTGGTACTGGCCGACGCCGATCGACTTCGGATCGATCTTGACCAGTTCGGCCAGCGGATCCTGCAGGCGGCGCGCGATCGAGACCGCGCCACGCAGCGACACGTCCATGTCGGGCAGTTCGCGCGAGGCGAATTCGGACGCCGAATAGACCGAGGCGCCTGCCTCGGACACCACGATCTTGGTCAGCTTGAGTTCCTGGTTTTGCTTGATCAGGTCTTGCGCCAGCTTGTCGGTCTCGCGCGAGCCGGTGCCGTTGCCGATCGAGATCAGCGACACATTGTGCTTCGCCGCCAGCTGGCCCAGCGTGTGCAGCGCGCCATGCCAGTCGTTGCGCGGCTGGTGCGGATAGACGGTGGCGGTATCGACCACCTTGCCGGTGGCGTCGACCACGGCCACTTTCACACCGGTGCGCAGGCCGGGATCGAGGCCCATGGTGGCGCGCTGGCCGGCCGGCGCCGCCAGCAGCAGGGCTTTCAGGTTGCGCGCGAAAACGCCGATCGCGTCCTGTTCCGCCTTGTCGCGCAGGGCGCCCATCAACTCGGTATCCAGGTGCATGAAGCTTTTTACGCGCCAGGTCCAGCGCGCGGTGTCCTGCAGCCACTTGTCGGCCGGGCGGCCTTGCGCCTTGATGCCGAAGCGCGCCGCGATGCGGCCCTCGCACGGGTTCAGCGGCGCATCCCACTTCGGCTTTTCGGGTTCCGAATCCAGGCGCAGGCTCACATCCAGCACGCCCTCGCGGCGGCCGCGCAACAGGGCCAGCGCGCGGTGCGACGGCACGGCGGCGAGGGGCTCGTTGTAGTCGAAGTAGTCGGCGAATTTTTCGCCTTCGTCTTCCTTGCCGGCGACGACCTTCGACTCGACCACGCCGTGATCCTGCACGTACTCGCGCAGCGATTGCAGCAGTTCGGCATCCTCGGCAAAACGCTCCATCAGGATCTGGCGCGCGCCGTCCAGGGCGGCCTTGGTATCGGCCACGCCGGGATTGGCGCCGCCGTCGGCATTGGTGAACGCTTCGCGCAGGTATTCACCAGCGACTTGTTCCGGGTTCAGGGTCGGGTCGGCCAGCAGGGTCTCCGCCAGCGGCGCCAGGCCGGCCTCGATCGCGATCTGGGCCTTGGTGCGGCGCTTCTGCTTGTAGGGCAGGTACAGGTCTTCGAGGCGGGTCTTGTCTTCCGCCATGGCGATGGCCTGCATCAGCTCGGGCGTCATCTTGTTCTGTTCCGTGATCGACGCGACAATCGCAGCGCGCCGGTCTTCGAGTTCGCGCAGGTAGCGCAGGCGTTCTTCGAGCAGGCGCAGCTGGATGTCGTCGAGGCCGCCCGTGGCTTCCTTGCGGTAGCGGGCGATGAAGGGCACGGTAGCGCCTTCGTCGAGCAAGGCGATGGCGGCGGCCACCTGGGCCGGGCGGGCGGCGAGTTCTTGGGCGAGGCGTTGTTCGATGGAGGGCAGCATGTGAATCGTTGTATCGAAGGTCAAGCAGTCAATGATACGCCCTCATCGACGATGCGCCAGTCTTGACAGCGTGTCGCGGACATGAGAGAACAACCGGTTGACGAGAAAGCGTGCGCACTGCGCACGGATGAGATTTGTCCGCTACGTGCGATTCCGAACAAAACGGAAGTGTTCGTATGCGAGATAATGCCGTTTATTGCCTTTTTTGATACGAAGCCACGAGACCCAATGACCACAGTCGATTATCTTCGCGAGAAAGCCAGCGACGCACCTCCGGTCCGCGCTCCCGCACGTTCCCCGGCCCTTCCGGCGCCGGTGGTGAGCTGGCTGCAACGGGTCGAGGCCGCGGCCCACCCCCAGCCGAAGCTGACCGATGAAGTCGTCGACCCCAAGGCCGCGCAGTACAAATTCGTCTACGTCATGGCGCCCACCAGCGGCGGCCGCCACGTCGCGCTGTGCCTGTGCAAGGCGCGCCTGCGTCCGAACGGCGACGTGGCCGCGGCCAGCCCGGTCAGCGAAGTGTTCTCGCTGCTGTCGGCGCCGCCCGCCTATCTCGAAGGCGACGACGTCGACCTGGTGCGCTTCTTCATCGCCATGCGCAGTGGGTCGGCCCAGGGCACCAGCGCCACCGAACCCAAGGGCAAGGTGGGCGCGATCCTGCTGCAGATGCTGCTCGATCAGGGCAAACTGCTGTGGGCGAACTCGTGGTCCGACATGTCGAGCGGCCTGGTCTACCCGCTGCAGGGCGGCCCGACCCGCCTGGCCAGCCTGGCCTGGCGCGACGAAGGCCGCGTGTCCAAGCTCGGATGGTCGGTGGAGCCGGTCGGTGGCGCCGCCACCCACAGCGCGGCCGACCAGATTGACTACATGCTGCCGACCGATCCGCCGTGGTACATCGACAACCTGTCTTGCGGGCCGCTCGAACTCAATCGCGGCGGCATCGACATCTCGCTGGCCGAGCTGCAGGCCCTGGTGGCGCAAGCCCCGGCCCTGACCGGCACCGATAAAAAACGCGTCTCGCAGCTGCTGCTGGCCCACGGCCTGCAGGGGCTGATGCCATTGCCGCAGCCGCTCACGCAGCGCCTGCGGAATGACGTCAAGCCGATTCCGCACCTGCTGCTCGACGCCGTGCAGCTCGCCGACGGCAACGTCACGCGCTGGCAAGACTTCGCCGTGCTGGCCTTCGACTACGACGGCCAGCGCGTCTCGTTCGACCCATCGCAGCGCGTGGTGCGCCAGATCGGCGACCTCACCGAAATCATCGAACGCGACCCGAAGGCCGAGAGCGACGCCCTCGATAAACTGGGCGAGATTGGCTTTCGCAAACCGTCCACCGCCCCGTTCAACGCCATGGCCGGCGCGCTGCAGCTCGAAAGCCAGGCGCACTGGCTGCGCTTTGCCGAGAACGACGTCGACGCGCTGTCCGACGCCGGCTGGCACCTGCAGAAATCGAACAAGTACCGCTACGACGTCGTCGCGGTCGAAGACTGGTATGCCGACATCGACGAACCGGCCGAGGCAGGCAATGCCTGGTTCGAGCTGGAGCTGGGCATCGTGGTGGCGAAGAAGCGCGTGCCGCTGCTGCCGGTGCTGGTGCAGCTGATCCGCAGCGCGCCGCTCGAATTCGATCCAAACGTGCTGGCCGCCCATGCCGAGGCCGACCAGATGCTGGCCGTGCTGCCTGACGGCGTGCGCGTGGCGCTGCCGTGGGGCCGTCTCAAGCCGATCCTCGCCACCCTGGGCGAGCTATACTTCAACGACAAGATCAAGGGCAAGCTGCGCCTGTCCACGCTGGACGCGGCGCGCCTCGAAGAACTGGCGCGCGGCGTCGAGCTGCGCTGGACCGGCGGCGAGCGGTTACGCGAAACCGGCCGCAAGCTGAGCCAGTTCGGGGCCGTCAAGAAGGTCGAGGCGCCTGCCGGCTTGCAGGCCACCTTGCGCGACTACCAGCTCGACGGCCTGTCGTGGATGCAGTTCCTGCGCGAGTACGACCTGGGCGGCATCCTGGCCGACGATATGGGCCTCGGTAAAACGGTGCAGACGCTGGCCCACATCCTCACCGAGAAGGAAGCGGGGCGTCTTACCAGCCCGGCCCTGGTGATCGCGCCGACCAGCCTGATGGCCAACTGGTTCGACGAAGCCGCGCGCTTCGCGCCGAGCCTCAAGGTGCTGCTCCTGCAAGGCAAGGAGCGCATGGACCAGTTCGACCAGATCGACGGCGCCGACATCGTCCTGACCACCTATGCATTGCTGCCGCGCGACGAAGAAGAACTGCGCAAGCACCACTACCACCTGGTGATCCTGGACGAATCGCACTACATCAAGAACACCCGCTCCAAGGCGGCGCAGACGGCCGGCTCGCTCGACGCCAGCCATCGCCTGTGCCTGTCGGGCACCCCGCTCGAGAACCACCTGGGTGAGCTGTGGTCGCAGTTCCACTTCCTGCTCCCGGGCCTGCTGGGCGACGAGAAGACCTTCAACACGCAGTTCCGCCATCCGATCGAGCGGCAAGACGATCCGGTGCGCCGCACCCTGCTCAATCGCCGCATCCGTCCCTTCCTGCTGCGCCGCACGAAAGACCACGTGGCCAAGGAACTGCCGGAGAAGACCGAGATGGTGCGCCGCATCGAGCTGTCCGGCCCGCAGCGCGACCTGTACGAGACCGTGCGCCTGGCGATGGACAAGAAGGTGCGCGACGAGATCGACCGCAAGGGCGTGGCGCGCAGCCAGATCGTCATCCTCGAGGCGCTGCTCAAGCTGCGCCAGGTCTGCTGCGATCCGCGCCTGGTGAAGTCGATGCCGTCCAAGAAGAACACGGCGGCGGTGTCGGCCAAGCTGACCGACCTGATGCAGATGGTCGAAGACCTGCTGGGCGAAGGCCGCAAGATCCTCGTGTTCTCGCAGTTCACCAGCATGCTCGGCCTGATCGAGGAAGAACTCGACGCGCGCAACATCCCCTACGCCATCCTCACCGGCGAGACGCGCGACCGCTCGGCCCAGGTGGCGGCTTTCCAGCAAGGCGCGGTGCCGATCTTCCTGATCAGCCTGAAAGCCGGCGGTGTCGGCCTCAATCTCACCGCGGCCGACACCGTGATCCACTACGACCCGTGGTGGAATCCGGCGGCCGAAAATCAAGCGACCGACCGCGCCTGGCGCATCGGGCAGGACAAGCCGGTGTTCGTCTACAAGCTGATCGCAAAAGGCACGCTGGAAGAAAAAATCCAGCTGCTGCAGCAGAAGAAGTCCGAACTGGCGCAGTCGATCCTGTCCGAAGGCGAATCGCAGAAGATGGCGCTGACGCAGGAAGACCTGCAGGCGATCTTCGCGCCGCTGGACGACTGATCCGCTACCCCTTCACCGTAACGCATGCACGTCGTTCCCGCGCAGGCGGGAACCCAAGTTTGCAAGCACGCCACTACGTTCGAAGTAAGTGGCAATGCTAGAGAGCTTGGGTTCCCGCCTGCGCGGGAACGACGTTTTCAGACTGCAGGCGGCGTTCCGCCGAGGTGAGTGAGCAGGCTGCGCATCGGCGACGACAAATCTTCCCAGTCCTCCCAGCACAGGCATAGCTGGCGCCGCGCCCACGGCTCGTCCAGCGCGATCGTGCGCAAGCCATGGCGGCGCCGGTTGCGGCTGGCCACGTTCTGCGGCACGATCCCGATGCCCACGCCATGCCCCACCATCTCGCATAATCCCGTGAACGTCGTCATCCGGATGCGCAGCGCCAGCGCGCGGCCGGCGTCCAGCGCCTGCGCATCGATATAGTCCTGCAGGGCGCTGCCGTGCGTCAGGCCGACGAAGGCTTCATGCAGCACGTCCGCCAGGCGCAGCGCGTTCGCTGCCGCCAGCCGGTGTCCCGGCGCCATGATCAGCACCAGGTGATCCCGTTCGACCGGCTGCAGGTGCAGGCCCGGCGCCTCGACCGCATCCGACACTACGCCCGCCTCGACCAGTCCGGCCGCAATGGCGCGCACGATGTCGGCGCTGGTGCGCTCCTTCAGTTCGACGTGCAGACGGGGCCGCGCGGCCAGCCAGGGCGCCAGCCGGCGCGGCAGGAATTCGGCCAGCGCGGCGGTGTTGGCATGCAGGTGCAGCGTGCCCTGGGCGCCCTGCGCGAAGTCGCGCAGCTCGCCCTTGAGCAGCGCCTGCTGGCGCAGGATCAGGCGCGCATGGTGGGCTAGCGCCTCGCCGGCCTGGGTGGCGACCACGCCGCGCGGGCGGCGTTCGAACAGCGTCACGCCGGCATCGAGCTCGATGCTGCGCAGCCGCTCGCTGGCCGAGGCCAGCGCCAGGTTGGCGCGCGCGGCGCCGGCCGAGATGCTGCCGGCGTCGAGGATGCACAGGAATAGCTGCAGGTCGGCCAGGTCGAGGCGCATGGGATGTCTTTTTCCTTGCCTTCGGAGCGGCCGAAGGCGTCGACGTGAAAACCGCATTGTGCCGGGCCTGGCGCGCTGGTTCAATACGCGCCATGAACGAATCCAACTTTCTGCTGGCCATCCTGGGCGGGACATTCCTGGCCGCGGGCCTGGTCAAGGGCGTCACCGGCATGGGCCTGCCCACGGTGGCCATGGGCTTGCTGGGCACCGCCATGGCGCCGGCCGCCGCCGCCGCGCTGCTGGTGCTGCCGTCCTTCGTGACCAATGTGCTGCAGATGACGGCGGGGCCGGGCGTTCTCCGGCTGGTGGCGCGCCTGTGGCCGATGCTGCTGGGGACCGTGGTCGGCACGGCCGGTGGCGTGGTGCTGCTGGCGCGGGTCGATCCGCAGACGGCGAGCCTGGCGCTGGGCCTGACCCTGATCCTGTACGCAGGCTACGCGCTGGCGGCGCCGAACCTGGCGCTGGCGCGGCGCCATGAAGTCTGGCTGGGACCGGTGGTGGGTGTGGCGACGGGACTGGTCACCGGCGCCACCGGGGTGTTCGTGGTGCCGGCCGTGCCCTATCTGCAGGCGCTGCGGCTGGACAAGGATGAACTGGTGCAGGCGCTCGGGCTGTCGTTCACGGTGTCGACCGTGGCGCTGGCCATCGGCCTGGCGACGCACGGCGCCTTCGAACTGGAGCAACTGGGCCTGTCGGCGCTGGCCATCGTGCCGGCGCTGTTGGGAATGTGGATCGGGCAGGCGATCCGGGCGCGCATCAGCGCCAGACGCTTCAGGCAGTGCTTCCTGGCGTTCCTGATCGGACTGGGGCTGGAGTTGGCGTCGCGCTCGCTCGCCTGAGCGCTGGCGGAGTGAATGAAAAAGGGCCGCATGCGGCCCTTGACTCATTTGTAGAAAGCTTCGACCTTGCCCTTGAGCTTGATGAGCATCGGTTTGCCCTTGCGATCGAGGGTCTTGCCGGCGGCGACCTTGATCCAGCCTTCGCTGAGACAATACTCTTCGACGTCGTAGCGATCCTTGTCGTTGAAGCGAATGCCGATCTCGTGCTGGAACACGTCACGGTTGTGGAAAGGGCTGCTCGGGTCGATCGACAGCCGGTCTGGGAGCGGGGGGAGGGTTGCGGTATCGTTCATAGTGCGCGAATTATCCCTCAACTCCCATCTGCGTGGCGCATTTGTTTATTTCCCGCTTAAGCTGGCACCTGTTGTTCAATATCTATTCGCACAGATCATGAAATGGATCTTGCCGATATATTTCACAAATATTGTTGCACAGCTATATACTTGGCGGTAAACCTCGAACACTTGCCAGTTGGTTAAGAAAGATCCCGATCATGTCCAGCCCCGATCCCGCCGTCCAGTTATCCGTGTTGGGTAGCCAAGATGACGAGGCCTTGCCGGCGCGGCAGTTCCGCGCCATCGCCGAACTGGGCGGCGACGTGGCCTTCGCCATCGCGCTGCCGGCGCGCCGCCTCGCGTATCTCAGCCCCGCCTTCGGCGCGCTGAGCGGTTTCGACGGCGAGGCGCTGCAGCGCGCGCTCGACGGCGACGGCGTCTCGCCCCTGGCGCCGCTCGCGGCCTGGCTGCGCGAGGCGGCCGGCGGCGCGCCCGGCGCCCGCAGCCAGCGCGAGTTCGACCTGTTCGACGCCGAAGGCCGGCCGCTGGCGCTGGAAGGATTGGCCACGGTGCTGGCCGACGCTGCTCCGACCCTGGTCGGCCAGCTGCGCGACCTGTCGGCGCGGCGCGGCCATCAAAGCGAGCAGAAGCGCTTTGCCAGCATGCTCAACCACGAATTCCGCACCCCGCTGGCCACCATCGACGGCGCCATCCAGCGCCTGGAGGCGACCTCGAGCCACGCCGACGAGGCCACACGTACGCGCTATCGCAAGATCGGCGCCGCGGTCGATCGCCTGATCGCGATGCTCGACGAATACCTGTCGCCGGACCGCATGGCCGCGCTCGGTCGGGCGCGCCAGCCGAACACGATCACCGTACGCGACCTGGTCGAGAGCGGCGCCACCCAGATCCGCGCGGCCGGCCGCGAAGCCGCGCTGCGGCAGGAAGAACTCCCACTGACCCTGCGCGGGGAACCGGAAGGCCTGCGGCTGGCGCTGAAGGTCCTGATCGATAACGCACTGGCGTTTTCGCCGCCGTCGGCGCCCGTGATCCTGCGTGCGCGGCGCAGCGGCGGCGGGGTCGAGCTGGCGGTGATCGACGGCGGCGCCGGCGTGCCGCTGGAAGACGTGGCGCGGGTCTTCGGCAAGGGCTACCGCGGCCGCAACGCCGCCGGCCTGGCCGGCAGCGGCCTCGGTCTTTACATGGCGCGCTCGATCGTCGAGGTGCATGGTGGTGTGCTGAGCCTGGCGCCGGGAACGGAAGGCGCAGGCGCCGAATTCCGCCTGTGGATGCCTGCTTTGGCCTTATAGAGGAACAACTCCTTGCTTCATACAGGCTCAGCAACGATAATCGGACCGCAACCCGGCAAGGATAACGCTACCATTGGTATCATTGTCGGGTTAAAGAACACTATGGCCAAGGCATGACCCAGATACTGATTGTTGAAGACAATGGCGAGTACGCCGACGACATGGCCGAGTTCCTGAAGGAGCTCGACCATGACGTGACGATCGCCAGGACCGCCAGCGAAATGTGGGCGGCGCTGACGCGCACCCCGGCCGCGGTGGTCGTGCTCGACCTCGGCTTGCCGGACGAAGACGGTTTCAATGTGATCCCGCGCATGCGCCAGCTCTACCCCGAGATCGGCTTGCTGGTCTTGACCGGCCGGGTGGCGTTCGACCACCGCATCCTGGGCCTGCGCCTGGGCGCCGACCATTATTTGACCAAGCCGATCAAGTTCCCCGAACTGGCGGCCCACATCGAAGCCCTGGACCGCCGCGTGCGACCGCCCGATCCGGCCCCGACCCCGAGCAAGTGGACCTTGCGCGTGAGCGCGCGCCAGCTCGAGCTGATGGGCAAGGTGATCGACCTGACCGAAAAAGAGTGCAATTTCCTGCACCTGTTGACGATCAACACCCGTCCGGTGCCGCGTCACGTGATCGTGGCCGGCATGGGCGGCGAAGACCCGGACGCCAGCCGTCGGGTCGACATGTTGGTCTACCGCCTGCGCAAGAAAGCCCGCTCCGGCCTCGGCCAGGACCTCCCCCTGCGCAGCGCCTACGGCGAAGGCTACAGCCTCTCCGCCGGCTTCACCCTCTCCTAATTAGGGTCAGAGTAGAATTATTGGCCAATAGCCACTCGGACAATTAGGGTCAGAGTAGAATTATTGGCCAATTTCTTTGGTAATCTTGCCATTCTTACCCAAATTTACGCAGAATTGCTTGGCTTTGATTGCTCCGGGCTTCTGTGTCAAATAAATGGGGACAGAGTCAGCGCTGATTCGCCGTGGCTTGCGATTAATTAGGGACAGAGTCGATTTCTATTGTAGAATCGCCTGCTCAACATTTGAGCAGACGCCATGGCACGCCAACCACGACTCATCGTTCCCGAGCAACCGCACCACGTCATCCAGCGCGGCAATAACCGCCAAGTGATCTTTCGCGAGGAGGCTGACTACCAGCGCTTCCTGGTGTGGCTCAAGGAAGGCGCCAAGTTCTACGATGTGGCGATTCACTCTTATGTCCTGATGCCGAACCACCTGCACTTGCTGGCCACGCCCAGCGACGCCACTGGCCTGGCGCTGATGATGCAGAAGGTGGGCCGGCTTTACGTTCCCTGGTTCAATCACAAGTACGAGCGCAGCGGCGGCCTGTTCGAAGGGCGTTTCCGCACCTCGCTGATCGATTCGGACCGCTATTTCATGACCTGCAGCCGCTATATCGAGCTCAACCCGGTACGCGCACAGCTCACGGTGGCGCCAGAGAACTATCCCTGGTCCAGCTACGCCCACCATGCCGGCATCCGCACCGACACCCTGGTCGCCGATCATCCGCTGTTCTGGGCACTGGGCAATACGCCGTTCCAGCGCGAGGCGGCCTATATCGACATGGTCCGGCAAGGCCTCAGCACGGAAGAGGTCGATTTCATCACGATCGCGATCCTCAAGAACCAGCCGCTCGGCTCGCTCAGCTTCAAGACCGAACTGGAGCAAAAAACGCAACGTCAGATCCTGCCGGCCAAGCGTGGACGCCCCTTTAATCTGCCATTACCGCCGCTTTCAGCAGCCTGAAGCGCGCAATTCCCGACACAACGGCACGGTTATTCGTGCCGTTTTTTTGCCAAAAATTCCAATAACATCAACGGCTTAGCATCGAATCAACTGATTGTGAACAGCCTCGATTGACTCTGTCCCCAATTAATCACCAAGACAAAAAGTTGTCAAACAATTCGACTCTGACCCTAATTATTCTGGTTGACGGGGCATTTTGCAGTGCACTATTCTCGGCGTTCGACCCCCGAAAAGTTGTGGAGAATGCCTCATGATTGCCCAAGGTTTGTATGACCCAGCCAATGAACACGATGCCTGCGGGGTCGGATTCATCGCCCATATCAAGGGCAACAAGAGTCATTCGATTATCGAACAGGGTCTGCAGATCCTGAAGAACCTCGACCACCGGGGCGCTGTCGGCGCCGATGCGCTGATGGGCGACGGGGCCGGCATCCTGATCCAGATCCCGGACCAGTACTTCCGCGACGAGATGGCCAAGCAGGGCGTCGAACTGCCGCCGCCCGGCGAATACGGCGTCGGCATGGTGTTCCTGCCGAAAGAGCATGCCTCGCGCATCGCCTGCGAACAGGAAATCGAACGCGCCGTGCGCATCGAAGGCCAGGTTGTGCTGGGCTGGCGCAATGTGCCGGTCGACGAGACCATGCCGATGTCGCCTTTCGTGCGCGCCAAGGAACCTGTCATCCGCCAGATCTTCATCGGCCGCGGCCCGGACATCATGGTCACCGATGCGCTCGAACGTAAGCTCTACGTCATCCGCAAATCGTCCGGCCACGCGATCCAGGCCCTCAAACTCCTGCACGGCAAGGAGTTCTTCGTGCCGTCGATGTCGGCGCGCACCATCGTCTACAAAGGCCTGCTGCTGGCCGACCAGGTCGGCGTCTACTACAAGGACTTGCAAGACCCGCGCTGCATCTCGGCCCTGTCCCTGGTCCACCAGCGCTTTTCGACCAATACCTTCCCCGAGTGGCCGCTGGCCCACCCGTATCGCATGATCGCCCACAACGGCGAGATCAATACCGTCAAGGGCAACTTCAACTGGACCCGCGCGCGCGAAGGCATGCTCAAGTCGGCCGTGCTGGGCGAAGACCTGAACAAGCTGTTCCCGCTGATTTATGAAGGCCAGTCCGACACCGCCTGCTTCGACAATGCGCTCGAACTGCTGGTGATGGCCGGCTATCCTGTGGCCCAGGCGATGATGATGATGATCCCCGAAGCCTGGGAAAACCACACCGCGATGGACGACAACCGCCGCGCCTTCTACGAATACCACGCGGCGATGATGGAACCATGGGACGGCCCGGCCGCCATGGCCTTCACCGACGGCCGCCATATCGGCGGCACCCTGGACCGCAACGGCCTGCGTCCGGCGCGCTACGTCATCACCGAGGACGACCTGGTCGTGATGGCCTCCGAATCGGGCGTGCTGCCGATCCCCGAATCGCGCATCGTCAAGAAGTGGCGCCTCCAGCCGGGCAAGATGTTCCTGATCGACCTCGAAGCCGGCCGCATCATCGACGACAAGGAACTGAAAGACAGCTTCGCCAACGCCAAGCCCTATAAGGCCTGGATCAAGTCGGTGCGCATCAAGCTCAATGAAATCAAGCTGTCCGAGTCACAACTGATGGCCGGCCGCGCCAAGGATGCGCAAGGCGAAAAGCACGCCCTGACCCTGCTCGACCGCCAGCAAGCTTTCGGCTACACGCAAGAAGACCTGAAATTCCTGATGGCGCCGATGGCCGTGCTGGGCGAGGAAGCCACCGGCTCGATGGGCAACGATTCGCCGCTGGCCGTCACCTCCAATAAACTGAAGCCGCTGTATAACTACTTCAAGCAGCTGTTCGCGCAAGTGACCAACCCGCCGATCGATCCGATCCGCGAAAGCATGGTGATGTCGCTGGTGTCCTTCATCGGCCCCAAGCCGAACATCCTGGACACCAACAACGTCAATCCGCCGATGCGCCTCGAAGTGGCGCAGCCGATCCTCGGCTTCGACGATATGGCGCGCCTGCGCGCCATCGGCCAGCACACCGGCAGCAAGTTCAAGGCCTATGAGCTGAACATCTGCTATCCGGTCGCCTGGGGCAAGGAAGGCATCGAAGCCTCGCTCGCCTCGCTGTGCGCCGAAGCGGTCGACGCCGTTAAGTCGGGCCACAACATCCTGATCGTGTCGGATCGCCGCCTGTCGCCCGACCTGGTCGCCATCCCCGCGCTGCTGGCCACCTCCAGCGTCCACCAGCACCTGGTGGCGAAGGGCCTGCGCGCCTCGACTGGTCTCGTGATCGAGACCGGCTCGGCGCGCGAGACCCACCACTTCGCCCTGCTGGCGGGCTACGGCGCGGAAGCCGTCCACCCCTACCTGGCGCTGGAAACCCTGGCCGAACTGGCCCACAGCCTGCCGCACGAAATGTCGGCGGAGACCGCGAGCTACAACTACATCAAGGCGATCGGCAAGGGCCTGCTCAAGGTGATGTCGAAGATGGGCATCTCCACCTATATGTCCTATTGCGGCGCGCAGATCTTCGAGGCCGTGGGCCTCAACAAATCGCTGGTCGACAAGTACTTCAAGGGCACCTCGTCGAACGTCGAAGGCATCGGCCTGTTTGAAGTGGCCGAGGAAGCGCTGCGCCTGCACGCCCTGGCCTTCGGCAACGATCCGGTGCTGGCCAATGCGCTGGACGTCGGCGGCGAATATGCCTTCCGCGTGCGCGGCGAAGACCACCTGTGGACGCCGGACGCGATCGCCAAGCTGCAGCACTCGACCCGTTCCAACAACTTCTCGACCTATAAAGAGTACGCCCAGCTGATCAACGACCAGACGCGCCGCCACCTGACCCTGCGCGGCCTGTTCGAGTTCAGGATCGACCGCGACAAGGCGATCCCGATCGAGGAAGTCGAACCGGCCAAGGACATCGTCAAGCGTTTTGCTACCGGCGCGATGTCGCTCGGCTCGATCAGCACCGAAGCCCACGCCACGCTGGCGATCGCGATGAACCGCATCGGCGGCAAGAGCAATACCGGCGAAGGCGGCGAGGATCCGGCGCGCTACATGAACGAATTCAAGGGCATCGCCATCAAGAAGGGCGAGACCCTGGCCTCGCGCCTGGGCGCCGACCGCGTGATGGTCGACATCCCGCTGGAAGAAGGCGATTCGTTGCGCTCGAAGATCAAGCAGGTGGCCTCGGGCCGCTTCGGCGTCACGGCCGAATACCTGAACGCGGCCGATCAAATCCAGATCAAGATGGCGCAGGGCGCCAAGCCGGGCGAGGGCGGCCAGCTGCCGGGCCATAAGGTGTCCGAGTACATCGCCTCCCTGCGCTTCTCGGTGCCGGGTGTCGGCCTGATCTCGCCGCCGCCGCACCACGACATCTATTCGATCGAAGATCTGGCCCAGCTGATCCACGACCTGAAAAACGCCAACCCGCGCGCCTCGATCTCGGTCAAGCTGGTCTCGGAAGTCGGCATCGGCACCGTCGCCGCCGGCGTCTCGAAAGCCAAGGCCGACCACGTGGTGGTCGCCGGCCATGACGGCGGCACCGGCGCCTCGCCGCTGTCCTCGGTCAAGCACGCCGGCACGCCGTGGGAGCTGGGCCTGGCCGAGACCCAGCAGACCTTGGTGCTCAACGGCCTGCGTAGCCGAATTCGGGTTCAAGCAGATGGACAGATGCGCACCGGCCGCGACGTCGTCATCGCCGCCATGCTGGGCGCCGATGAAGTGGGTTTTGCTACCGCGCCGCTGGTGGTCGAAGGCTGCATCATGATGCGCAAATGCCACCTGAATACCTGCCCGGTGGGCGTGGCCACGCAGGATCCGGTATTGCGCGCCAAGTTCCAGGGCAAACCCGAGCACGTCGTGAACTACTTCTTCTTCGTCGCCGAGGAAGCGCGCCAGATCATGGCCCAGCTGGGCATCCGTACCTATGACGAGTTGATCGGCCGCGCCGACCTGCTGGACAAATCGAAGGCGATCGGGCACTGGAAGGCGCAGGGCCTGGACTTCTCGAACATCTTCTACCAGCCGCAGGTCGACTGTCGCAGCGCCCTGTATCACACGGGCGAACAGGATCACGGCCTCGACAAAGCCCTGGACCACAAGCTGATCGCGCAAGCCAAGGCCGCACTGGAGAAGGGCGAGCGCGTCTCGTTCATCTCGCCGGTCAAGAACCTGAACCGCACCGTCGGCGCCATGCTGTCGGGCGAAGTCGCCAAGCGCTATGGACACGCCGGCCTGCCGGACGACACCATCCACATCCAGCTGCAGGGCACCGCGGGCCAGTCGGCGGCGGCCTTCCTGGCCGGTGGCATCACGATCGACCTGGTCGGCGAAGGCAACGACTATGTCGGCAAGGGCCTGTCGGGCGGCCGCATCATCGTGCGTCCGAACACCGAGTTCCGCGGCTGGGCGGTGGACAACATCATCGTCGGCAATACCGTGATGTATGGCGCGATCTCTGGCGAAGCCTTCTTCAACGGCGTGGCCGGCGAGCGCTTCGCGGTGCGTAACTCGGGCGCCATCGCGGTGGTCGAGGGCTGCGGCGACCACGGTTGCGAATACATGACCGGCGGTACCGTCGTCGTGCTGGGCGAGACCGGTCGCAACTTCGCGGCCGGCATGTCGGGCGGCGTGGCCTTCGTCTACGATCCGAAAGGCGAGTTCGCGGGCCGCTGCAATACCACGATGGTCAACCTGGAGCCGGTGCTGTCGGCCAAGGATCAGTGCGACCCGGCGGCCTGGCACAGCCAGACCCGCAATGGCGAGCGCGAATGCGACGAAGTCATCCTGCGCCGCCTGATCGAGCGTCACTTCAAGCACACCGGCAGCACGCGCGCGCGCAATCTGCTGGATGACTGGGCCAATAGCCGCAGCAAGTTCGTCAAGGTGTTCCCGACCGATTACAAGCGCGCCCTCGAGGAGATGCACAACTCGAGCATGGAAGAAGCGAACGATAAGATTGAGTTGGCGGCCTGAGACCGCGGAACTTGGGTCCCCGCCTGCGCGGGGATGACCGTGGTGTCGATCACCGCAGCGAACAGATTAAGGAATAAACGTGGGCAAAATCACCGGCTTCATGGAATTCGCACGGCAGGAAGAGGAATACCTCGACCCGCCCGTCCGTCTCAAGAACTACAAGGAATTCGTCGTCACCCTGACCGATGGCCAGGCCAAGGTACAGGGCGCGCGCTGCATGGATTGCGGCATCCCCTTCTGCAACACGGGCTGCCCGGTCAACAATATGATCCCGGACTGGAACGACCTGGTCTTCCATGGCAACTACCGCCATGCGCTGGACAATCTCCACTCCACCAATAACTTCCCCGAGTTCACCGGCCGCATCTGCCCGGCGCCGTGCGAATCGGCCTGTACCCTGGGCATCAACAACGACCCGGTCGGCATCAAGTCGATCGAGCGCAAGATCATCGACACCGGCTGGGAACATGGCTGGGTGGTGCCGCAGCCGCCGAGCGTCAAGACTGGCAAGAAGGTCGCCATCGTCGGCTCCGGTCCTGCCGGCCTGGCCGCGGCCCAGCAGCTGGCGCGCGCCGGCCACGACGTGACGGTGTTCGAGAAGAGCGACCGCATCGGCGGCCTGCTGCGCTACGGGATCCCCGACTTCAAGATGGAGAAGGACCTGATCGACCGCAGGGTGGAACAGATGCAGGCCGAAGGCGTGACCTTCCGCACGGGTGTCCTGATCGGCAAGGACTTCCCGGCCACGGTCAGCAATATGGCGCGCGAGACCATCTTCCCGGAAGACCTGGAAAAAGACTTCGACGCCGTGATCCTGGCCGGCGGCGCCGAGCAGCCGCGCGACCTGCCGGTGCCGGGCCGCCAGCTGAAAGGCGTGCACTACGCGATGGACTTCCTGCCACAGCAGAACCGGGTCAACGCCGGCGACAAGGTAAAAGACCAGATCAAGGCCACCGGCAAGCACGTGGTGGTGATCGGCGGCGGCGATACGGGCTCGGACTGCGTCGGGACCTCGAACCGCCACGGCGCGCTTTCCGTCACCCAGTTCGAACTGATGCCGCAACCGCCGGAACAGGAAAACAAGCCGCTGGTCTGGCCTTACTGGCCGACCCGCCTGCGCACCTCGTCCTCGCACGAGGAAGGCTGCGAGCGTGACTGGGCGGTGGCGACCAAGCGCCTGGAAGGCAAGGGCGGCAAGGTCGAGAAACTGATCGCCTGCCGCGTCGAATGGAAGGACGGCAAGATGGCGGAAGTTCCGGACAGCGAATTCGAACTCAAGGCCGACCTGGTGTTCCTGGCGATGGGCTTCGTCTCGCCGGTGCAGCAGGTGCTGGACGCCTTCGGCGTGCAGAAGGACCCGCGCGGCAATGTGCGCGCCGCCACCGAAGGCGACAACGCCTACGAGACCTCGAACCCGAAGCTGTTCGCGGCCGGCGACATGCGCCGCGGTCAGTCGCTGGTGGTGTGGGCGATCCGCGAAGGCCGCCAGTGCGCGCGTTCGGTTGACGAGTTCCTGATGGGCGTCTCGAGCCTGCCGCGCTAATCACGCAATGAGACCTCAGTGGCGGCCGCGCAAGGCGGCCGCCACCGCCTTCGCTCCCGCATCGATCTGCGCCTCGTCGAAGGCGGCGAAGCCCATCACCAGCGACGGCGCCAGCCGCGCCTGCGCGCAATAGCGCTCCAGTGGAAACGCCGTCAGGCCGGCCGCGGTCAGGCGCTGCCAGGCGTCACGTTCTTCATGCGCCAGCAGCCGCGTCACCACGTCCAGCCCCGCCGTGACCGGCGGCACCGCGATCAATCCCTGCCAATGCGCGTGCGCCGCTGCTTCGAAGGCCGCGGCGCGGCCGGCGTACACGCGCCGCATGCGCCGCACGTGGCGGTCGAAGTGGCCATCGTCGATGAAATCGGCCAGCACCGCCTGCGACAGGGCGTTGGCATTGCGCGCGGCCAGCGAGGCGGCGCGGGTAAACGGGTCGACCAGCTGCCAGGGCAGGGCCACGAAGGCCAGCCGGATCGCCGGGAACAGCAGCTTGCTGAAGGTGCCGGCCAGGACCACGTGCGACTCGGCCCCTTCCATGCTGCGCAGCGCCGGCACCGGCTTGGCGGCGAAGCGGTATTCGCTGTCGTAGTCGTCCTCGAACACGATGGCGCCGCGCTCGCGCGCCCAGTGCAATAGCGCCAGCCGGCGTTCGGGCGACAGCGCCATGCCCAGCGGTGCCTGGCGCGCCGGCGTCACATAGGCCAGGCGCGCATCGGGCGCCGCCGCCAATGCCTCGTGCACCCGCATGCCGTCCTCGTCGAGTGCGACGTCGACTACCCGCGCGCCGTGCGCGTGCATGGCCTGGCGCGCGCCGGGATAGCCGGGATCTTCCATCCACACCGCCTCTCCCGGCGCCACCAGCAGCCGCAGGCAGATGTCGAGCGCCTGCTGCACGCTGCCCAGGATCACGATCTGGTCGGGCGAGACCGCCACCCCGCGCGCCAGGTCCAGGTGGCGCGCGATCGCGGCGCGCAGCGGCGCCAGGCCGGCGGCTTCGTTCTCGGACAGGATCGCCAGTTTCGACGCGCGCAGGTGGCGTCCGTGCAGGCGCCGCCACAGGTCGATGGGAAAGCCGCGCACATCGCAGCGGTGTGGATGGAAGGCGGGAGGCAGGCCGCTGCCGGGACGCAGCGGGAAGGCGGGGGACTGGTCGCCGACGTTGCGCAGCCAGGGGCCGCCGGGCTGCAAGCGGGATGGTTCTTCCAGCACGCGCACCGGGGCCGGCCCGGCCTGCAGGCTGGCGTCCGGCAGCACCCGGCTGACCCGGGTGCCGCTGCCGCGCAGCGCCTGCAGATAGCCCTCGGACAGCAGCTGGTCATAGGCTAGCTGCACGGTGCCGCGCGCCATCGCGTATTGCTGCGCCAGTGCGCGCGTGCCGGGCAGCAGGGCGCCTTCCCCGAGACGGCCATCGAGAATCGCCTGGCGCAGGCTGCGGTACAGCCAGCGCTGCAGCGTTTCGCCGGGCGCCGGTGCGCCGAGCGCTAGCGCGCGGCGGCTCGATCGTGTGGTGGGTGCCTCTGTCATGGGAAGTGGATCAATCGTTTGTGAGAGGACTGGCTCAATACATCAGTCCAGTCTACCCCCAGAATCCTTGCATCGACAACCCACCCCCAAGGAGACCACCATGATCCAGAACGTCATCATCGCCGGCAACGGCTTCGCCGGCCTGTGGGCCGCCATCGCCGCCGCGCGCGCAGCCCACGTGGCCGGCAAGTCGGACGAGCTGGCCATCACCGTGGTGTCGCCAGTCGCCGAGCTGCACATCCGTCCGCGCCTGTACGAGGCCTCGCTGGACAATATGGCGCCCGAACTGGGCCCGCTGTTCACCGCCGTCGGTGTGCGCCACGTGGCCGGCCGCATCGAGAAAGTCGATGCCCAGGCGCGCCAGGTCGCGGTGATGCTCAACGACGGTAGCCACACCACCTTGCCCTACGACCGCTTCGTGCTGGCCACCGGCAGCCAGGTGGTCACGCCGAACGTGCCGGGCCTGGCCGAGTATGGCTTCAACGTCGACCAGCTGCAACAGGCCGAAAGGCTGGAGCGTCACCTGCAAGGCTTGGCCGCGAGGCCGCAAAGCGAGGCGCGCGACACGGTGGTGGTGGTCGGCGCCGGCTTCACCGGCCTCGAGACCGCCACCGAGATGCCGGAGCGTCTGCGCGCCATCCTGGGCCAGGACGCCAGGGTGCGGGTGCTGATGCTGGAACACGCGCCGGTGGTCGGCCCGGAACTGGGCGCCGGCCCGCGTCCGGTGATCGAAGAGGCGCTGCGCGAAGTCGGCGTCGAGGCCATCACCTCGGCCGGCGTGGCCGCGATCGGCGCCGGCGGCGTGGTCACCTCGGACGGCCGCAGCTTCCCCGCCGCCACCGTGATCTGGACCGCCGGCATGCGCGCCAACCCGCTGGCCGAGCAGCTGGGCGGAGAGGTCGACCGTTTCGGCCGCGTGCACGCCGATCCCTACCTGCGGGCGCCGGGCGCGGACGGCGTCTACGTCACCGGCGACGTGGCGCGCGCCGCCACCGACGACGAAGGCAATGTGGCCGCGATGTCGTGCCAGCACGCGCTCAGCCTGGGCCGGGTAGCCGGCTACAACGCGGTGGCCGAACTGGTGGGATTGCCGTTGCACGCCTACAGCCAGCCGAAATACGTGACCTGCCTGGATCTGGGCCCGTGGGGCGCCTTGTATACGGAGGGCTGGGATCGCCAGGTGAAGCTGACCCGCGAGGAAGGCAAGGCGCTCAAGCGCGCCATCAACACCGAGTGGATCTATCCGCCGGCCCCGGACCGCGACGCCGCCTTTGCCCTGGCGCGTCCCGACCACGTGATCGTTCCCTGAAGATGAGCGGATGCTCTTCAACCTGACCCCGAGAGACCCCATGAACATCCTGCACATCAGCGCCAGCCCGCGCGGCCCGCAAGCCGCCAGTCGCGAACTGTCCAACCACGTCGTCGAACGCCTGCTGGCGCGCCATCCCGGCGCCACGGTCACGCTGCGCGAACTGGCCGGCGTGGACGAGGAACCGGCGCTGCCCCACATCGACGCCGGCTATGCGCTGGCCCTTTCCAGCGCCGCCAACGAGCCGGGCGTCGACGGCGCGCAACTGCGCTCCGACGGCCTGATCGAGGAACTGGTGCGCGCCGACATCGTGGTGATCGGCACCCCGATGCACAACCTCACCGTACCCTCGACCCTGAAATCGTGGATCGACCACGTGGTGCGCATCAACCGCACCATGCGTCCGACGCCCGAAGGGAAGGTGGGCAACCTGCCCGACCGCCCGGTCTACCTGGCGCTGGCCAGCGGGGGCATCCGCACCGGCGAGCGGGCGCGCCAGCCGGACTTCCTCGAACCCTATCTGCGCGCCATCCTGGCGATGATCGGCCTGAAGGACGTGACGGTGTTTTCGGCCGAAGGGCTGGCGCTGGGCGCGGAGCGGGCGGCCGAGGGACGCGCGCGCGCCTGGAGCCAGGTGGAACGCCATTTCGGCGGCTGACCGGGATGTAGATTGCGTTGACAAAATAGCGACAGAGTATTGCATATTCTGTCACTTGCTATTTCGTCACATCGGCCCCAGATTATGGTGCGGCGCAAAAAGCGTGGCTTACCAGGCCAGTAATTAGGGGGAGCTTAAACCGGCTCCTTCGGGCCTTTTTTGGATGCAGCTTATTGATACAATTCAATAATACCAATATTGTGAAACATACATATATCAACAAAAACAATGGCTTATGAGCTGAATTAGCTGACTCATTAGTTATTAGTGTTGTAATAGTACGTCGCCGCCTGGGGGTAAAATCGGGTCCCCCAAGCAGGTAAATAGCTTTCTGCACTACAATACCGGATTCCCCAAACACTAATTATGCTGTGTCGAACCTAGTCGAAATCCGCGATCTGCATTTTGCTTACGGTGAGCGTTCCATCCTGTCGAATCTCCGTATGGACTTCCCACGTGGCAAGCTTATTGCCGTCATGGGCGGGTCGGGTTGCGGCAAGACCACGGTGCTGCGCCTGATTGGCGGGCAGATCCGTCCCCAGCGCGGCGAAGTGCGCATCGGCGGTGAAGTCGTGCACCAGCTCGATACCGAGGGCCTGTACCGCCTGCGCCGCCGCATGGGCATGCTGTTCCAGTTTGGCGCGCTGTTTACCGACCTGTCGGTATTCGACAATGTCGCCTTCCCGCTGCGCGAGCACACCGACCTGCCCGAGGAACTCATCCGCGACCTGGTCCTGATGAAGCTCAACGCCGTCGGCCTGCGCAATGCGCACCGCCTGAAACCGGCCGAGATCTCGGGCGGCATGGCGCGCCGCGTGGCCGTGGCGCGCGCCGTGGCCCTGGACCCTGAACTGATCATGTACGACGAGCCGTTCGCCGGCCTCGATCCGATCTCGATGGGCGTGACCGCCAACCTGATCCGCAACCTCAACGACGCGCTGGGCTCGACCTCGATCCTCGTCTCGCACGACGTGCACGAGTGCTTCGCGATCGCCGACTACGTGTACTTCATGTCCGCCGGCAAGATCGTGGCCGAGGGCACGCCGGACGACCTGCGCGTTTCGGAAGACCCCTACGTGAAACAATTCGTCAATGCCGCCCCGGATGGTCCGGTGCCCTTCCACTATCCCGGCAAGTCGCTGGCCGACGACCTGGGCCTGGGAGCGCGCAAATGATCGCCCGCGTCCTCGGCCTGGTCGGCTGCACCGTGCGCGAAGGCTTCGCCGGCCTTGGCTTTGCCGTGCGCTCTTTCTTTAGTGTCTTGAAGGTATCGCCGGGCGCTTTCCGCCGCCCCGGATTGATTTCTGAGCAGATCCATTTTATTGGCAACTATTCGCTCGTGATCATCGCCGTGTCCGGCCTGTTCGTCGGCATGGTGCTGGGCCTGCAGGGTTATTACACGCTGAACCAGTATGGCGCCGAGCAGATGCTGGGCCAGGTGGTGGCGCTGGCGCTGGTGCGCGAACTGGGCCCGGTCGTGACCGCGCTGCTGTTCGCCGGCCGCGCCGGCACCTCGCTGACCGCCCAGATCGGCCTGATGAAGGCCGGTGAACAGCTGTCGGCCATGGAAATGATGGCCATTAACCCGGTGCAGCGCGTGCTGGCGCCGCGCTTCTGGGCTGGCGTGATCGCCATGCCGGTGCTGGCCACCGTGTTTTCGGCGGTGGGCGTGCTCGGTGGCTACATCGTCGGCGTGAAACTGATCGGCGTGGATGAGGGTTCGTTCTGGGCGCAGATGCAGGCCGGCGTCGATGTGCGAGCTGACGTACTGAACGGCGTCATCAAAAGCTTTATATTTGGCATCGCAGTGACCTTTACCGCCCTGTTCCAGGGCTACCAGGCCCAGCCGACGCCAGAAGACGTGTCGCGCGCAACGACGCGCACGGTCGTGATTGCATCGCTGCTGGTCTGGGGGCTGAATTTCGTCATGACGGCCCTGATGTTCAATAAATAAGTTTAATAAACGGTTAAAACGGTTACTGTAGGGTATTCAAAATGCATCGCAAAACTATCGACGTCTGGGTCGGCCTGTTCGTTCTGCTGGGCCTGGCCGCGCTGCTGTTCCTGGCTTTCCAGGCAGGAAACATGAGGTCTCTGTCGTTCGGCCAGACGTATTCGGTCACGGGCCGTTTCGACAATATCGGCGGGCTCAAGCCGCAGGCGCCGGTCAAGAGCGCCGGCGTGGTGGTCGGTCGCGTGGGTGAGATCACCTTCGACGACAAGAGCTTCCAGGCATCGGTGCGCCTCGATATGGAGTCTGAATATAAATTCCCTAAAGACAGCTCGCTGAAGATTTTGACGGCTGGCTTGTTGGGTGAACAATACATCGGCATCGAAGCCGGTGGCGATGAACAAAACCTGGCGGAGGGCGATCGCATCAATCGCACCCAGTCGGCGACGGTCCTGGAAGACTTGATTAATCAATTTATCTACAGCAAGGCTGCAGAAGGAAAGGAAGGTAGTGAATGAACTACGCCGTCACGCTCTCGCACTTGCGCCTCGGCGCCGCCGCCGCCGCCATCCTGGTCCTGACCGGATGTGCTTCCACCGCGAATAATCCACAGGATCCGCTGGAAGGCTATAACCGCGCCATGTTCACCTTCAACGATGCGGTCGACCGCACCGTCCTGAAACCGGTGGCCACCGGTTACAAGAACGTCGTGCCGGGCTTTGCCCAGACCGGCGTTGGCAATTTCTTCGGCAACCTGTCGGATGCCTGGAGCTCGGTCAACAACCTGCTGCAGGGTAAAGCCGAGCAGGCCGGCACCGATTTCGGCCGCGTCGCACTGAACTCGACCTTCGGCATCTTCGGCCTGCTCGACATCGCGTCCGAAGCGGGCATGCAGAAAAGCGACGAAGATTTCGGCCAGACCCTGGGCAAATGGGGCGTGCCAAGCGGCCCCTACTTGATTTTGCCGCTGCTGGGTCCATCTACCGTACGTGATACCGCAGCGTTGCCGGCCGATATCGGCGGTGACATCTGGAAGTACAAGGAGCCGGCCAACTGGCGCAATATCGGCGCCGGCATCCGCGTGATCGATACCCGCGCCAGCCTGCTCGATGCGTCCGGCCTGCTCGAAGACGCCGCCCTCGACCGTTACGAGTTCCTGCGCGACGGTTACCTGCAGCGTCGCCAGAGCCAGGTGTACGACGGCGACGTGCCGCGCCAGAGCGTCGACGAGCAGTAACAACAAGATCAACCGTGCGTGCGGCTGTCGCCGCCGCCAACCGAAAGGAAACCTATGAAGCCATTCATGCACCTGGTCGCCGCCGCCGCCACCGTGGCCTTCTCCACCGTCCTGGTCGCCGCCCCGGTGGCCGCCGCCGAGGCGCCGGACGCGCTCGTCAAGCGCATCAGCAATGAAGTGATCGACAGCGTCAAGGCCGACAAGGACATCCAGTCCGGCAACCGCAGCAAGATCATGGGCCTGGTCAACGAAAAAATCCTGCCCTACGTCGACGCCGAGAAGATGACCCAGCAGGCGGCCGGCCGCCATTGGCGCACGGCCACCCCGGAACAGAAGCAGAAGCTGACCAAGGAGTTCCGTGACCTGCTGGTGTACACCTACGCCGGCGCGCTGTCGACCATCAAGAACGAGACCGTCGAGTTCAAGCCGATGCGCGGCGCGCCGACCGACACCGACGTCGAAGTGCGCTCGCAGGTGAACGTCGCCCGCGGCGAGCCGATCACCCTGAACTACCGCCTGAGCAACGAAAAGGGCAGCTGGAAGATCTATGACGTGAACGTGCTGGGCGCCTGGCTGGTCCAGACCTATACCAGCACCTTCAACAGCGAGATCAGCAAGAACGGCGTCGATGGCCTGATCAAGCGTCTGGCCGACCGCAACGCCCAGCTGGCCTCCAAGCCGCTGGCCGCGCCGGCGAAGTGATCCATCAACATGGCTGAATCCAACCCGATGCTGTCGATCGACGCCCTGACCTTCCTGACCGCCCACCAGGCGCTGGAGCAGGGCGAGGCGGCGATCCGCGCCGGCGAGACCGTGTTCGATCTCGGCGGCGTGCAGGCGGCCGATTCGTCCGGCGTGGCCCTGCTGCTGGCCTGGCAGCGCCGCGCGCTGGATGCCGGCCACCGGCTCACCTTCGTGAACGTGCCGGACAATGTGCAAAAGCTGGCGGCCCTGTACGGGGTCGACACGCTGCTGCCGCAAGCCTGACGACATCGGCGGCCACTGGCCGCCGATTGTTTTTTTGCCTGCCTTTTTGCCTACCCCCTGCGCACCCCGCGCAAATCCCCCCTCTGGCCGCTTGACGTGGCGATTTCACCTATAATGGACCGTTTCACCGCACGGTTCCCACGGTGTGCTTCGGGTCCCATCCCATTTTGCGCGCGCCGCGCCATCCAACAAGCATGACAGCAATCCAGATTGACAGCGTCGAGAAGAGCTATAAAGGCTTCAAGGCCCTGAAGGGCGTCTCCTTGGACATCGAGGAAGGCGAATTCTTCGGCCTGCTGGGCCCGAACGGCGCCGGCAAGACCACCCTGATTTCCACCATCGCGGGCCTGATCCGGCCCGATGCCGGCCACGTGCGCATCCACGGCCACGACGTCGTCACCGACTTCCGCGAAGCACGCAAGCGCCTGGGCGTGGTGCCGCAGGAGCTGGTGTTCGATCCCTTCTTCACGGTGCGCGAAACCTTGCGCCTGCAGTCGGGCTACTTCGGCATCCGCAACAACGACGCCTGGATCGACGAGGTGATGCACAACCTGGACCTGACCGACAAGGCCGACGTGAACATGCGCGCGCTGTCGGGCGGCATGAAGCGGCGCGTGCTGGTGGCGCAAGCCCTGGTGCACCGTCCGCCCGTGATCGTGCTCGACGAGCCGACCGCCGGCGTCGACGTCGAGCTGCGCCAGACCCTGTGGAAGTTCATCGCGCGCCTGAACCGCGAAGGCGGCCACACCGTGGTCCTCACTACGCACTACCTCGAGGAAGCGCAAGCCATGTGCCAGCGCGTGGCCATGCTCCGGCGCGGCAATGTGGTGGCGCTGGACACCATGAGCGCGCTGCTGCGCCGCGTGTCGGGCTCGCAGCTGGTGGTGCACCTGAAATCGGGCGATCTGCCCGAAGGCCTGCGCCACCTGGTATCGCACGATGAGCATACGAACGGCAACAAGTACACGCTGCGTGTGAACGACTACAGCGAGGTCGAGCCGATCCTGGCGCGCCTGCGCGAGAACGGCGCCGTCATCGACGAGATGCAGCTGGAGCAGGCCGATCTCGAGGACATCTTCATCCAGATCATGGAGGAAGGTAAGTAATGTTTTCGATCGGTTTCCGTACCCTGTTCTACAAGGAGTCGCTGCGCTTCTGGAAGGTCGCGACCCAGACCGTGGCTGCCCCGGTGGTCACCGCCATGCTCTACCTGCTGATCTTCGGCCACGTGCTCGACGGCCGGGTCGAGATGCTCGACGGCGTCGCCTACACCTCGTTCCTGATTCCCGGCCTAGTGATGATGAGCGTGCTGCAGAACGCCTTCGCCAACTCGTCCTCGTCGCTGATCCAGTCCAAGATCAGCGGCAACCTGGTCTTCATCCTGCTGCCGCCGCTGTCGCACGCCGAGATCCTGTCCGCCTACGTGCTGGCTTCGGTGCTGCGCGGGCTCGTGGTCGGCGCCGGCGTGTTCATCGTCACCGCCTGGTTCGCCCATCTGGAGTTCGTGGCGCCGGCTTGGATCGTCGTGTTCGCCCTGCTGGGCGCGGCCATCCTCGGCACCATGGGCACGATCGCCGGCATCTGGGCCGAGAAGTTCGACCAGTTGGCGGCTTTCCAGAATTTCTTGATCATGCCGGCGACCTTCCTGGCCGGTGTGTTCTATTCCGTCCAAAAACTGCCGCCTTTCTGGCTGGCTGTCTCGCATTTCAACCCGTTCTTTTATATGATTGACGGGTTCCGCTATGGGTTCTTCGGCCAGTCCGACGTTTCGCCCTGGATCAGCCTGGCCGTCGTGACCGTGTTTTTCGCGGTGCTGACGGGCGTGGCGATCAATCTGCTCAAGCGCGGCTACAATCTGCGCCATTAATAGTACAAAGTTTAACTGGAGTTAACGTGGCGACCACACCCGAACTGATCCACGGCTATATCAGCGCCGGCCTCGAATGCACCCACCTCGACGTGAAGGGCGATGGCCATCACTTCGAGGCCGTGATCGTATCGCCTGCCTTTGCCGGCAAGCGTCCCATCCAGCGTCACCAGATCGTGTACGCGGCGCTGGGCGACCGCATGCGCGAGGAAATCCACGCGCTGTCGATGAAAACCCTGACCCCTGAAGAATTCAAAGGATAAGCATGGACAAGCTCCAGATCGTCGGCGGCAAACGCCTGCAAGGTGATATCTCGGTCTCCGGCGCCAAGAATGCGGCGCTGCCCATCCTGTGCGCCGGCCTGCTGACCGCCGGCGACCTGCATCTGTCGAACGTGCCGCGCCTGCACGACGTACGGACCATGCTCAAGCTCCTGGAAAAGACCGGTCTCAAGGTCACCCAGGATGACGAGAAAGTCACCATGAACGGCAGCGCCATCGACACCCTCGAGGCGCCGTACGAGCTGGTGAAGACCATGCGCGCCTCGATCCTGGTGCTGGGCCCCCTGCTGGCGCGCTTCGGCGAAGCCAAGGTCTCGCTGCCGGGCGGCTGCGCGATCGGCTCGCGTCCGGTCGACCAGCACATCAAGGGCCTGCGCGCGATGGGCGCCGAGATCACGATCGAGGGCGGCTACATCTACGCGAAAGCCAAGAAGCTGAAAGGCGCGCGCATCCACACCGACATGATCACCGTGACCGGCACCGAGAACCTGCTGATGGCCGCCACCCTGGCCGAAGGCGAGACGGTGCTCGAGAACGCCGCGCGCGAACCGGAAGTGACCGACCTGGCCAACCTGCTGGTGGCCATGGGCGCGAAGATCGAGGGCATCGGCACCGATCGCCTGGTGATCCAGGGCGTGGACGAACTGCACGGCGCGCAGCATGCGGTGATCTCGGACCGCATCGAGGCCGCGACCTTCCTGTGCGCGGTGGCGGCCACCGGCGGCGACATCGTGCTGACCAATACCCGCACCGACATCTTCGACGTGGCGCTCGACAAACTGCGCGAGATCGGCCTGCAACTGACCGTGGGTGGCGACACCATCCGCGCGAAGATGGACGGCCGTCCGCGTCCGGTCTCGTTCCGCACCACCGAATATCCGGGCTTCCCGACCGATATGCAGGCCCAGTTCATGGCCGTGAACACGATCGCCGACGGCGCGTCGAAAGTCACCGAGACGATCTTCGAGAACCGCTTCATGCACGTGCAGGAGATGAACCGCCTCGGCGCGCAGATCTCGACCGAGGGCAATACCGCCTTCATCAAGGGCGTTGCGCGCCTGGTCGGCGCGCCGGTGATGGCGACCGACCTGCGCGCTTCGGCCTCGCTGGTGATCGCCGGCATGGCGGCCGAAGGCACGACCCTGATCGACCGCATCTACCACCTCGATCGCGGCTACGACCGGATGGAAGTGAAACTGTCGGCGGTTGGCGCTGACATCGTACGTATCAAGTAAACAGACATGACATTCAATGGCGTAAATGGCGAGCCCCAGCTGATCCTGGCGCTTTCCAAAGGCCGCATCTTCGAAGACACCCTGCCGCTGCTGTCGGCGGCCGGGATCGAGGTGCTGGAAAATCCCGAGACTTCGCGCAAGCTGATCCTCGCGACCAATGACCCCGGCGTGCGAGTGCTGATCGTGCGCGCCTCCGACGTGCCGACCTATGTCCAGCATGGCGCCGCCGATTTCGGCGTGGCCGGCAAGGACGTGCTGCTCGAGCATGGCGGCGAAGGCTTGTACCAGCCGATCGACCTGCGCATCGCCCAGTGCCGCATGTCGGTCGCGGTCAATGCCGGCTTCGACTACGACAAGGCCGTGCGCCAGGGCGCGCGTCTGCGGGTGGCGACCAAGTTCGTCAACACTGCGCGCGAGCACTTCGCCAGCAAGGGCGTGCACGTCGACCTGATCAAGCTGTATGGCTCGATGGAGCTGGCCCCGCTGGTCGGCCTGTCGGACGCCATCGTCGACGTGGTCTCGACCGGCGGCACCCTGCGCGCCAACAACCTGGTCGAAGTCGAAAAGATCATGGACATCTCCTCGCGCCTGGTGGTGAACCAGGCCGCGCTCAAGCTCAAGCGCGAGCGCCTGCAACCGATTCTCGAGGCGTTTGAACGCGCCTCGCAACAACAAGGCTGAAGCACAATCATGGCAGTACAGATCCGCAAGCTCGATTCCACCGCGCCCGACTTCAAGACCACACTCGACGCCCTGCTGGCGTTCGAAGCGGAAACCGATGACGCCATCGAGACCGCGGTCGCGCATATCCTGCGCGACGTGAAGGCGCGCGGCGATGCGGCTGTGCTGGAATATACGAATAAATTCGACCGCATCCCGAACGGCGGCGCGACCTCGATGGGACAGTTCGACATCGGGCAGGCCGAACTCGAACAAGCGCTGGCCGCGCTGCCGGAAGCCCAGCGCGCGGCCTTGCAGGTCGCCGCGGATCGCGTGCGCGTATTCCACGAGCGCCAGAAAGACGCCTCGACCGGCTTCACCTTCACCGAACCCGATGGCACGGTGCTGGGCCAGCGCGTGACGCCGCTGGACCGGGTCGGCATCTATGTCCCGGGCGGCAAGGCTGCGTATCCGTCGTCGGTGCTGATGAACGCGATCCCGGCCCACGTCGCCGGTGTGAAAGAAATCATCATGGTCGTGCCGACCCCGGATGGCGTGAAGAACCAGATGGTGCTGGCCGCCGCCGCGATCGCCGGCGTGACCCGCGTGATCACTATCGGCGGCGCGCAAGCCGTCGGCGCGCTGGCCTACGGCACCGAGACCATCCAGCCGGTCGACAAGATCGTCGGCCCCGGCAACGCCTATGTCGCCGCCGCCAAGCGCCGCGTGTTCGGCACGGTCGGCATCGACATGATCGCCGGTCCGTCCGAGATCCTGGTGCTGTGCGACGGCACCACCGATCCGGACTGGGTGGCGATGGATCTGTTTTCGCAGGCCGAGCACGACGAACTGGCCCAGGCCATCCTGCTGTGCCCGGACGCCGATTACATCGCCAAGGTGGAAGCGAGCATCCACAAGCTGCTGCCGACGATGCCGCGCGCAGCGACGATCACCACGTCGCTGAGCGACCGCGGCGCCCTGATCAAGGTGCGCGACATGGACGAGGCCTGCGAAATCGCATCGTCCATCGCCGCCGAACACCTCGAGATTTCGGCGGTCGAGCCGATGCAGTGGGCCGACAAGATCCGCCATGCCGGCGCCATGTTCCTGGGACGCTTTTCGTCCGAGTCGCTGGGCGACTACTGCTGCGGCCCCAACCACGTGCTGCCGACCTCGCGCACGGCGCGCTTCTCGTCGCCGCTGGGCGTGTACGACTTCCAGAAACGCTCGTCGATCATCCAGGTCAGCGAAGCCGGCGCCCAGACGCTGGGCAAGGTCGCTGCGACCCTCGCCTATGGCGAAGGCCTGCAGGCACACGCCCGCAGCGCCGAGCTCCGTTTGAATCCAGTGCCGCCGCAGGCATCATGACGTCCTGGGTCAACCAGGTATTCTGCGAGGATGCGCTGGCCGGCCTGGCGCGCATCCCGGACGGGTCCATCGACCTGATCCTGACCGACCCGCCCTATAACCTGGGCAAGGACTACGGCAACGCGTCGGACCAGCAAAGCGTCGAGGCGTATCTTGCCTGGACCGAGCAGTGGATCGACGCGGTCGTCCCCAAGCTGAAACCCAACGGCAGCCTGTACATCTTCCTCACCTGGCGCTTCGCGCCAGAGATCTTCGTGATGCTGAAAAAACGCATGACGATGATGAACGAGATCATCTGGGACCGCCGCGTGCCGTCGATGGGCGGCAGCGTGCGCAGCTTCTCGTCGGTGCACGACACCATCGGCTTCTTCGCCAACCGCAAGGATTACTATTTTGACCTGGACGCGGTGCGCATCCCGTATGACGCCGAGACCAAGAAGGCGCGTTCGCGCTCGATCTTTGTCGGCGCCAAGTGGCTCGAAGTCGGCTACAACCCGAAGGACGTGTGGAGCGTGTCGCGCCTGCACCGCGAGCATCCTGAGCGCGCCGACCATCCGACCCAGAAGCCGCTCGAGATCATCGAGCGCATGGTCAAGGCTTCCTGCCCACCAGGCGGCGTCGTGCTCGACCCCTTCATGGGCAGCGGCACCACGGCCATCGCCGCCAAGCGCCTGGGCCGCCAGTACACCGGTTTCGAACTGAATCCCGACTACTGCGCCATCATCGCCGAACGCCTGGCCGCGCCCGAGGTGCCGGTCACCGGGGCGAAGGCAAAAAAACTGCGCAAGGCCGCCAAGGCCGTCACAGCCGTCACCACCACGGAAGAAACATCATGACCGACATCGCCAAACTGATCGAGAACACCATCCGCGCCGACGTGCGCGCCGTGGGCAGCTATCACGTGCCGGACTCGATCGGCTACGTCAAGCTCGACTCGATGGAAAACCCGTACCAGCTGCCCGAGAAACTGCGCGCCGAACTGGGCACGCGCCTGGCCGAGGCGGCGCTGAACCGCTATCCGGTGCCGTCCTACCGCACGCTGAAAGACCGCATCTGCAGCAAGCTGGGCGTCCCGCAAGGCTACGACGTCCTGCTCGGCAACGGCTCGGACGAGCTGATCACGATCCTGGCCACCACCATCGCGCGCCAGGAGCGCGACGCCGGCAGCCGCCGCGCCGTGGTGATGGCCCCGGTGCCCGCCTTCGTGATGTTCTCGCGCTCGGCCCAGTTCGCGGGCGCGGATTTCGTCGGCGTGCCGATCAAGTCCGACTTTTCGCTCGACCTGCCGGCCATGCTGGCGGCGATTGCCGAGCACAAGCCGTCGCTGCTGTTCCTGGCCTATCCGAACAACCCGACCGGCAACCTGTACGATGCCGGCGACATGGTCGCGATCATCGAGGCAGTGGGCGAGCACGGCATCGTGGTGGTCGACGAGGCGTATCAACCGTTCGCCCGGGTCAGCTTCATGGAGCGCCTGCCGCAATACCCGAACCTGGTCGTGATGCGCACCCTGTCCAAGCTGGGCCTGGCCGGCATCCGCCTCGGCTATATGTCGGCCGCGGCGCCGCTGCTGGCAGAGTTCGAGAAGGTGCGCCCGCCGTACAACGTCAATGTGCTCACGCAAGTGGCCGCCGAGTTCGCGCTCGACCACCTGGACGTGCTGGACCGCCAGGCTGGCCTGCTCAACGAGGAACGCACCCGCCTGGCCGCCGCCTTGACGGCCTTGCCGGGCGTGGAAGTGTTCCCGTCGGCCGCCAATTTCATCTCGCTGCGCGTGCCCGATGCCGAGCGCGCCTGCGCGATTCTCCATGGCGAGAAGGTCTTGATTAAAAATTTGAGTAAAATGCATAAATTGCTGGCCAACTGCATCCGCGTCACGGTCAGCACCCCCGAAGAGAACGACCAGTTCCTGGCAGCCCTGAAGACGTCGCTGTAATCCAGCGCCCCTGACGGACACCATTTAATCCAGCCGGCCTCTCCCCAGCGAGAGACCGGCCACGAATGCCCTGAGCAATGACCCGCACCGCCGACATCACGCGCAATACCAACGAGACGCAGATCCGCGTCTCGATCAACCTCGACGGCACCGGCCGCCAGAAGCTCAATACCGGCGTCCCCTTCCTCGACCATATGCTCGACCAGATCGCGCGCCACGGCATGTTCGACCTCGAGGTCGAGGCCGTGGGCGACCTGCATATCGACGCCCACCACACAGTGGAAGACGTCGGCATCACGCTGGGCATGGCGGTGGCCAAGGCGATCGGCGACAAGAAGGGCATCGTGCGCTACGGCCACTCATATGTGCCGCTGGACGAGGCGCTGTCGCGCGTGGTGATCGATTTCTCGGGCCGTCCCGGCCTGGAATTGCATGTGCCATGGACGCGCGCCATGATCGGCGCCTTCGACGTCGACCTGACGGGCGAATTCTTCCGCGGCTTCGTGAACCACGCGGCCGTCACCCTGCACATCGACAACCTGCGCGGCGTGAACGCCCACCACCAGTGCGAGACCGTGTTCAAGGCCTTCGGCCGCGCGCTGCGCATGGCCACCGAGCTGGACCCGCGTGCGGCCGGCATCATCCCGTCGACCAAGGGCAGCCTGTAATCATGGCCAACAAGATCGTCGTCGTCGATGGACTCGGTAACCTGCGCTCGGTGGCGCAGGCGCTGCGCGCCGCCGCGCCCGAGGCCGACGTCCTCATTTCCAGCTCGGCCGCGGATATCGACCGCGCCGACCGCATCGTGCTGCCGGGCCAGGGCGCCATGCGCGACTGCATGAGCAGCCTGCGTGAATCCGGTCTCGAAGACGCGCTGCTGCGCGCCGCCAAAACCCGTCCGATCATGGGCGTGTGCGTGGGCGAGCAGATGCTGTTCGAGGAGAGCGAAGAGAACGAAGGCACTCCCGGCCTGGGCCTGTTGCCCGGCAAGGTAGTGCGGTTCCAGCTGGACGGCAAGCTGCAGGCCGACGGCTCGCGCTTCAAGGTCCCGCAGATGGGCTGGAACCGGGTGCGCCAGGCGCGCCCCCACCCGCTGTGGGAAGGCGTCGAGGACGGCAGCTATTTCTACTTCGTGCATAGTTACTATGCGGCGCCGGGGAACGCGGACGACGTGATCGGCGAGACCGATTACGGCAGCCCGTTCTGCTGCGCCGTCGGCCGCGATAATATCGTCGCCACCCAGTTCCACCCCGAAAAGAGCGCCGCCGCCGGGCTGCGCCTGTACCGCAATTTCATACACTGGAATCCATGATTCCAGGTTTTAACCCGCGTTTTAACCCGTCAACCAACCGACAACGACCATGCTGCTGATTCCCGCCATCGACCTGAAAGACGGTCACTGCGTTCGCCTGAAACAAGGCGATATGGACCTCGCCACCGTGTTTTCCGAAGATCCCGCCGACATGGCGCTGCATTGGCTCAAGAAGGGCGCGCGGCGCCTGCACCTGGTCGACCTGAACGGCGCATTCGCGGGCAAACCGAAGAACGAGAGCGCCATCAAATCGATCCTGCAGGTAGTGCAGGAATACGCCGAAGACAACGGCCTGGACGAGATCCCGGTCCAGCTGGGCGGCGGCATCCGCGACCTCGACACCATCGAGCGCTACCTGGACGACGGCATCAGCTACATCATCGTCGGCACCGCCGCGGTCAAGAACCCGGGCTTCCTGCACGACGCCTGCGGCGCCTTCCCGGGCCACATCATCGTCGGCCTGGACGCCAAGGACGGCAAGGTCGCGACCGACGGCTGGAGCAAGATGTCGGGCCACGAAGTCATCGACCTGGCCAAGAAATTCGAAGGCTATGGCGTCGAATCGATCATCTACACCGACATCGGCCGCGACGGCATGATGGCCGGCGTGAACATCGAGGCGACCGTCAAGCTGGCGCGCGCGGTGAAGATTCCCGTGATCGCCTCGGGCGGCGTGCACGTGCTGGCCGACGTCGAAGCGCTGTGCGCGGTGCAGGACGAAGGCATCGAAGGCGTGATCTGCGGCCGTTCGATCTACGAAGGCACGCTCGACCTGGCCTCGGCCCAGGAACGCGCCGATGAACTGACGGAAGGGGCGCAGACCTGAACACGTCGTTCCCGCGCAGGCGGGGACCCAAGTTTGCATGCTGAGTGGTACTGAATGCATTTCCACTATGCGTAAAACTTGGGTCCCCGCCTGCGCGGGGATGACGGTTTTTGGGTCAACGCAGAGAACGACTATGCTAGCCAAACGCATCATCCCCTGCCTGGACGTCACCGGTGGCCGCGTGGTCAAGGGCGTCAACTTCACAGAGCTGCGCGATGCCGGCGATCCGGTCGAGATCGCGCGTCGCTACGACGGGCAGGGCGCCGACGAGATCACCTTCCTCGACATCACCGCCTCCAGCGACAATCGCGACCTGATCCTGCCGATCATTGAAGCGGTCGCCTCGACCGTGTTCATCCCGCTCACCGTCGGTGGCGGCGTGCGCAAGGTCGAGGACGTGCGGCGCCTGCTCAATGCCGGCGCCGACAAGGTCAGCATGAACACCTCGGCCGTCACCAATCCGCAACTGGTGTTCGACGCCGCCAACAAGCACGGCTCGCAGTGCATCGTGGTGGCGATCGACGCCAAGCAGACAGGTCCCGGCAAGTGGGAAGTCTTCACTCACGGCGGCCGCAATGCCACCGGTCTCGACGCGGTGGAATGGGCGCGCAAGATGGAGAGCCTCGGCGCCGGTGAGTTGCTGCTCACTTCGATGGACCGCGATGGCACCAAAATCGGTTTCGACCTGGGCCTGACCCGCGCCGTCTCGGACGCCGTGGGCATTCCCGTGATCGCTTCCGGCGGCGTCGGCGGCCTGCAAGACCTGGCCGACGGCGTGCTCGAAGGCCATGCCGATGCGGTGCTGGCTGCCAGCATCTTTCACTACGGGCAGCACACGGTCGGCGAGGCCAAACGCTTCATGGCCGAGCGCGGCATCCCGATGCGCCTCGATTAAGGAAGCCACATGCCGAACAATGCCAAGTGGCTCAACAAGGTGCGCTGGGACGAGCACGGCCTGGTGCCGGTGATCGCCCAGGAAGCGGCAACCGGCGACATCCTGATGTTCGCCTGGATGAACCGCGAAGCCCTGACCCGCACCGTCGAGACGGGCGAAGCCGTGTACTGGAGCCGCTCGCGCAAGAAGCTGTGGCACAAGGGCGAAGAGTCCGGCCACATCCAGAAGGTGAGCGAGATCCGCCTCGATTGCGACGAAGACGTGGTCCTGCTCAGGATCGAGCAGGTGGGCGGCATCGCCTGCCATACCGGCCGCCATTCCTGCTTCTTCCAGAAGTACGACAATGGCGACTGGCACAGCGTCGAACCGGTGCTGCAGGATCCCGACACCATTTATTCCCCGGACAAGAAGAAGACCCCATGAGCGTTACCCTGGCCCGTGTCGCGGCCGTGATCGAATCGCGCAAGCCCGAGCACGGCGGCGACCCCGCGACTTCCTATGTCGCCAAGCTGTTCGCCAAGGGCGACGACGCCATCCTCAAGAAGATCGGCGAGGAAGCCACCGAGCTGGTGATGGCGGCCAAGGATGCGCGCGTCGCGAACGATCCATCCAAGGTGCTCTACGAATGCGCCGACCTGTGGTTCCATTCGATGGTACTGCTGGCCAAGTTCGACCTCACGCCGCAACAGGTGCTGGACGAGCTGGCGCGGCGCGAAGGCGTGTCCGGTATTGATGAAAAAGCTGCACGCAAGGAATAAATAGTTCCCAAGCATCGCAAGTAAGCGCCTGCTCACTGTGCGTGGCGCCCCTTCCGGTGTCATAATCGGGGACTGAGAGTCATACCGATGTCATGGGGCGCTGATACGATGCCTCGGCTTCACGGGCCTGTAAGTCCTTGAAATGTTGTAATAATCTGGAGACAAGATGGATAACTGCATTTTTTGCAAGATCGTCGCCAAGCAGATTCCGGCCGCCGTCGTCTATGAAGACGAGGACGTGCTGGCATTCAAGGACATCAACCCGGCGGCGCCGGTGCACCTGCTGGTGATCCCGAAGCAGCACGTGTCCACCTTGTCCGACTGCACCGAGGAACACGCTTCGGTGCTGGGCAAGATGCTGGCGCTGGCGCCGAAGCTTGCAAAAGAGAATGGTATTGACGTCAAGACCGGCGCCGACGGCAAGCCGAACGGCGGGTTCAAGACGCTGATCAATACCGGTCCGGACGGCGGGCAGGAGGTATATCACCTGCACCTGCATATGTACGGCGGCCCGCGTCCGTGGCGTGGTCTGGGACTGTGAAGCGGGCTCTAAGCCAGGACTAAGTTTCAAGGGGGCAGAGTGCCCCCGCATCGCGTATACTGAGGTAGACGCTTTCCCCGATTTTTTCAGGCGCACGCGCCTTGCTAGGAGAATAACATGGGTGGTTTGAGTATTTGGCACTGGGTTATCGTGCTGGTGGTCGTGATGCTGATCTTCGGCACCAAGAAGATCAGCAATATGGGTTCGGACCTCGGCAAGGCCGTCAAGGGCTTCAAGGACGGCGTGAAGGGCGACGAAGAGAAGGCTGCGGAAGCGAATCCGGCGGCGCCGGCCCAGCCGACCCAGCAGGTGGCCGACAAGTCGACCATCGACGTGGAAGCCCGCGACAAGACCCGCCTGTAAGCCGCGAGTTCCATGATCGATCTTGGACTGTCGAAAATCGCGATCATCGGCGTGGTCGCCCTGATCGTGATCGGCCCTGAAAAGCTGCCCAAGGTGGCGCGCATGGCCGGGACGCTGTACGGCCGCGCCCAGCGTTACCTGCACGACGTGAAGTCCGAGGTCAGCCGCGAGATCGAGCTCGACGAGCTGCGCAACCTGCACAAGGAAGTGCAGGAGAAAGCGCAATCGTTCAAGAGCGAGGTCGAATCGGCCACCAGCGATTTCGAGTCGTCCGTCACCAGCCACGTCGACGAGGTCGAGGCAATGTGGGATGGCCGCGCGTCCCACGACGCCGGCAACACGATCGCGCCCACCGTGGCCGACATCGACCGCAAGGCCAGGGACTTCCGTCGCAAGAAGCTGGTGCGCACTTCGAGCGTGCCGGCCTGGTACAAGAACCGCCATGGCACCAAGCGCCATGTGATGTCGGGCGCCGCCCGGGTGCGCAAGTTCCGCCCCGGCAGCGCCGGCAAATCCAATTCTTCTTTCTTCTAAATGACAGAGCAAGCCGCCGGCGAAGACACCTTTATCTCGCACCTGGTCGAGCTGCGTGACCGCCTGGTCAAGGCCTCGATCGGGATCGCGATCGTGTGCGCCGTGCTGATGGCGTGGCCGGGGCCGTCGCATATCTACGACCTGATCGCCGCGCCGATGATCGCCTCGATGCCGCCAGGCTCGACCATGATCGCCACCGGCGTCATCTCGCCCTTCCTGGTGCCGATGAAGGTCACCCTGCTGCTGTCCTTCATCCTGGCGCTGCCCTGGGTGTTCTACCAGGCCTGGGCCTTCATCGCGCCTGGCCTGTACGCCCACGAAAAGCGCCTGGTGCTGCCGCTGGTGATCTCGTCCTCGCTACTGTTCATCGCCGGCGTGGCGTTCTGCTACTTCTTCGTGTTCGGCCGCGTGTTCCACTTCATCGGCGAATTCGCGCCGACCTCGATCGCGGTCATGCCCGATATCGAAAACTACCTCGATTTCGTGATGTCGATGTGCCTGGCCTTCGGCGCCTCGTTCGAGGTGCCGGTGGTGGTCGTGATTCTGGTGCGAATGGGCGTAGTCAGCCTCGAGAAGCTGCGCGCGATCCGTTCCTACGTGATCGTCGGCGCCTTCGTGATCGCCGCCATCGTCACCCCGCCGGACGTGGTCAGCCAGCTGGCCCTGGCCATCCCGATGTGCCTGCTCTACGAGCTGGGCCTGCTGGTGGCGCCGATGTTCGCGCGCGCCACCCGCGCGCCGGAAGAAACCGCCTGAACCCTCTCGCGCCGTCGCGCCGGCGCTCGCCGGCGTGGCAAGTTTCGTTTTTTCTTGATTTAAATTCCAAAATAGTAAGAAAATAAGCACAAATCGTTGCCCCACGACAACGAAGCGAAAAAATATCCAAGTAGGAATTGTCCTACGGAAATAGTACGTTCCATAATTGTTCGCATGTGAATGTTCACGAAAGCGTCCCTTTCGTCTTCCGCCATGCGACTGCCATTTCGATTTCCCCCGGCGCCGGGTATCACCCCGCACCAATTCCGGCTGGCCCTGGCCGGCATGCTCGTCCTCGCCGCCCTGCCGCTGCTGGATGGGGTGACGCTCCTCGCGGTCGTGTCGTTCTGCGGCCTGGCCCTGCTGGCCGGCGCCGCCCTGTGGTGCGCGCCCGCGGCGTCGGCGGCGTCCGCGCCCGAGGCCGGGATCGCCAGTGCGGATGACGATGGCATGGCCCCACTGGTGGCCGAGGTGGCGCCGGTCTGGGGCCGCCACGTGCGCAGCGTCAAGGACCAGAGCGAGACCGCGATCGCCCAGCTGCTGGGCGGCTTCAGCGCGCTGCTGCAGCACTTCGAACAGGCTGGCTTCTCCGGCATCCGCAGCGGCCAGGAAGCGGCCGGCAGCGGCAGCGCCCAGCGCCTGGCGACCTGCGAACAGAAGCTCGATCCGGTCATGTCCTGGCTCGAGCAGATGGTGGACAGCAAGACCGAACTCCTGACCCACGTCCGCACCCTGTCGGAAGCGACGTCCGAACTCAAGTCCCTCGCCGGCGAAGTCGGCAAGATCGCGGCCCAGACCAATCTGCTGGCCATCAACGCCGCCATCGAGGCCGCGCGCGCCGGCGAAATGGGGCGCGGCTTCGGCGTCATCGCCGCCGAGGTGCGCAAGCTGTCGAACGTGTCGGCCGACATCGGCACGCGCATCGGCAAGGGCATGGACCGCATGTCGGCCACCATGACGCTGACCCTGGCGTCGGCCGCCGACGCCGACGAGAACGACCGCCGCACCATCGGCGCCTCGCGCGGCGTGGTCGAGGAAGTGCTGGGCCACGTGCGCGGGCTTGGCCTCGACGCCGACACCATGCGCGCGCAGGGCAGCGCGATCCGCGGCGAAGTCGAGCAGATGATCGTCGCGCTGCAGTTCCAGGACCGCATCCGCCAGATCCTGGAGGTGGTCGACGCCGACATCGCCAGGCTGGCGCAGCTGGCGGCCGATGCATCGGCGCCGCTGCCCGCGGCCGAGACCTGGCTCCTCGAGCTGAGCGGCAAATACACGATGGCCGACGAGCACGTCAGCCACGCCCCGGCCGCCAGGCGCGCCGACGCCGATGACGAAGTGACGTTCTTCTGAGCGGCGTTCCCCGATTTCATCCTCTAGCAAAGTGAGCAAACCATGGCAAAAACCGTGATGATCGTCGACGACTCCATCTCCATCCGGCAGGTGGTCGGCCTGACCCTGCGCGGCGCCGGCTACGACGTGGTCGAAGGCAGCAACGGCAAGGACGCCCTGGCGAAACTGGGCCAACAGAAGGTCCACCTGGTTGTCAGCGACGTCAATATGCCCGAAATGAACGGCATCGAATTCGTCAAGGCGGTCAAGGCGCAGCCTGAATACCGCTTCCTGCCGATCATCATGCTCACCACCGAGTCGGGCGACGAGAAGAAGCGCGAAGGCCAGGCCGCCGGCGCCCGCGCCTGGGTGGTCAAGCCGTTCAAGCCCGACGTGCTGCTGAACGCCGTCCAGAAGCTGATCCTGCCCTGACATGAAGCTCACCGCCCATCCGGACGGCGCCGGCACGCTGTCCATCCACGCCGAAGGCGCGCTCACCATCTACGAGGCGGCCGAGGCGCGCGCGGCCCTGCTGGCGCTGGTCGACGGCGTGAGCAGGGTCGAGCTGGACCTCGCGGACGTCGGCGAGATCGACAGCGCCGGCCTGCAGCTGCTGCTGGCGACCGCGCGCACCCTGGGCGCCGGTTTCAGCCTGAAGCGCCCCGGCCCCGCCGTGGTCGAGGCCATCGAGCTGCTCGGCCTGGCGCGGCATCTCCCCATCGCCGCCTGAAAGGAAACCCATGTCGATCGAACAGGCGCTGCAGACCTTCACCGCCGAGTGCCGTGAACTGCTGCACGAAATGGAAGACGCGCTGCTCGGCTGCGTCAAGGGCAATGCGTCCGCCGACAGCATCAATGCGGTGTTCCGCGCAGCCCACACCATCAAGGGCTCGGCCGGACTGTTCGGCCTGGACCACATCGTCGGCTTCACCCACGTCGCCGAGAGCGTGCTCGATGCGGCGCGCGCCGGACGCCAGGCCTTCACGCCGCAACTGATCGAGTTGCTGCTGGCCTGCCGCGACCATATGGCGCGCCTGGTCGACGAGGTGGCGGCCGGCCAGCTGGCCGAAGACCCTGGACTGGCCGAGGCCGGCCTGCCGCTGCGCCAGCGCCTGGCCGCCTACCTGGACGACGCGCCGGCCACCGCTGGCGCCGCGGCCCCGGTCGAGAATGCCGCCGCGGGCGAGGGCGGGCACTGGCATATCTCGCTGCGCTTCGGCAGCGAGGTGCTGCGCAACGGGATGGATCCGATGTCCTTCCTGCGCTACCTGTCGACCCTGGGCACCGTGCTGCACGTGGCGCCGGTGCTGGACGCCGTCCCGGGCCTGGACGCGCTCGACGCCGAAACCTGCTATCTCGGCCTCGAGCTGGCGCTGCGCAGCGATGCCGGCCTGGCCGCCATCGAAGGCGCCTTCGAGTTCGTGCGCGACGACTGCCGCCTGCGCATCGTGGCGCCCGGCAGCCCGGCCGCAACCTGGCGCGCGCTGGTGGACGAATTCCTCGCCGAGCGCGACACCATGCTGCGTCTGCTGGCCGAATGCGGCAGCTGGACCGAGCCCGACGCCGATTGCGCGGGCGAGCTGGAAGTGGCCGACAGCGCCCGTCCGCGCGAGCGGCGCGGCCAGGAAAAGAACAGCGTGCGCGTCGACGCCGACAAGCTCGACCACCTGATCGACCTGGTGGGCGAACTGATCGTGGCCACCGCCGGCGCCAACCTGGCGGCGCGGCGCGCCCAGAACGTCGAGCTGCAGGAATACGGCGCGACCTTGAATTCCCTGGTCGAAGACGTGCGCAACAGCGCGCTGCAGCTGCGCATGGTGAAGATCGGCTCGACCTTCACCCGCTTCAAGCGGGTGGTGCACGACGTCGCGCGCGACCTGGGCAAGGACATCGAGCTGCTGATCGATGGCGAGGACACCGAGCTGGATAAAACCGTGGTCGAGAAGATCGCCGATCCGCTGACCCACCTGGTGCGCAACGCGATCGACCACGGCATCGAACCGGCCGCGCTGCGCCGCGAACGGGGCAAGCCGGCCCATGGCACGATCTGGCTCAATGCCTACCACGACTCCGGCACCGTCGTGATCGAGGTCGGCGACGACGGCGGCGGCCTGCAGCGCGAACGCCTGCTGGCCAAGGCCATCGAACGCGGCATCGTCGAGGAAGGCCGCCACCTGAGCGACGCCGAGGTCTATGCGCTGATCTTCGAGCCGGGCTTCTCGACCGCCGAGCAGGTGACCAACCTGTCCGGACGCGGGGTCGGTATGGACGTCGTCAAGCGCAATATCACGGCGCTGCGCGGCACCATCCAGATCGACAGCACCCCGGGCGTGGGCACCACGATGCGGGTGCGCCTGCCGCTGACCCTGGCGATCATCGACGGCTTCCAGGTCGCGGTCGGCGGTTCGGTGTTCGTGGTGCCGCTCGAGATGGTCGAGGAATGCGTCGAATTCAGGAACGACGACGGCCAGGACTACACCAACCTGCGCGGCACGGTGCTGCCCTTCATCCGCCTGCGCGAACTGTTCGCCCTCGACGGCGCGGCCTCGAGCCGCCAGAGCCTGGTCGTGGTGCGCTACGCCGGCCAGCGCGCCGGCCTGGTGGTCGACGGCCTGCTGGGCGAATCGCAGACCGTCATCAAGCCCCTCGGGAAGATATTCCGGCACATGCGCTGCATCAGCGGTTCCAGCATCCTGGGCAGCGGGGACGTGGCGCTGATCCTTGACGTGCCGTCACTGATCCACCAGGCCGCGGGCGACAGCACCCGCCTGGCGCTGCCGGGCGAATCGGCTTCAACCAACACCCATAACACCCACCTGTCTGAAGGAACACATCATGTTTAAGAGTATGCGGGTCGCTACCCGGCTGGCGCTCGGCTTCGGGATCGTGCTGGTCCTGCTGGTCGCACAGTCCCTGGCCAGCCTGAACAACATGCAGAAGATGAACGAGCAGACGGTCCTGATCACCGAGGACCGCTACGTCAAGACCAAGCTGGCTGCCGAAGCCATCGAGGGCACGCTCGACAACGGCCGCCTGGTGCGTAACGTGCTGCTGGCCACGACCGAGGCCGAGGCCGAGGGCTACAAGGAAACCATCGCCGCCAACCGCACCCGCAACAACGAGATCTACGAACAGCTCGACAAGCTGATCACGACCGACAAGGGCAAGGCGCTGATGAAGGATGCGCTGGAGAAGCGGCGCGTCCTGTCGGGCAAGTACGAGCCGCTGTTCCAGCTGGTCAGGACCGACCGCGAACGCGCGCTTGCCTACCTGATGAACGACTTCGTGGCCGCCAATAACGGCCTGATCGCGGCGGTGCGCGCGATCTCCGGCTACCAGGAAGAGCTGATGCAGGAATCGGCCCGCGAAGCGGCCAGCGCCTACCAGGACGCGAAGAACATGATCGTGACCCTGTCCAGCATCGCCGTGCTGCTGTCGATCCTGATCGCCGTGATCATCACCCGCAACCTGCTCAGGACCCTGGGCGGCGAGCCGGGCTACGCGGCCGACATCCTGCTCGAAGTCTCGAAAGGCAACCTGGCGCTCGAGGTCGAGACCCGCAAGGGCGACACCACCAGCATGATGTACGCGGTCAGGCAGATGGTCGAGCGCCTGGCCCACATCGTCCGCGAAGTCAACAGCGCCACCGACGCCCTGTCGAGCGCCTCGGAAGAAGTCAACGCCACCGCCCAGTCGCTGTCGCAATCGTCCAGCGAACAGGCGGCCGGTGTGGAAGAAACCAGCGCCTCGATCGAGCAGATGACCGCCTCGATCTCGCAGAACACCGAGAATGCGCGCGTCACCGACGGCATGGCGACCAAGTCCGCGGCCGAGGCGCAGGAGGGCGGCGAAGCGGTCAAGGCCACCGTCAGCGCCATGAACCAGATCGCCCAGAAGATCGGCATCATCGACGACATCGCCTACCAGACCAATCTGCTGGCGCTGAACGCCGCCATCGAGGCGGCGCGCGCTGGCGAGCATGGCAAGGGCTTCGCCGTGGTGGCTGCCGAGGTGCGCAAGCTGGCCGAACGCAGCCAGGTGGCAGCCCAGGAAATCAGCACCGTCGCCAGTTCGAGCGTCGAACTGGCCGGCCGCGCCGGCCGCCTGCTCGACGAGATGGTGCCGAATATCCGCAAGACCTCCGACCTGGTGCAGGAGATCACCGCCGCCTCCGAAGAGCAATCGTCGGGCGTCGGCCAGATCAATGCCGCCGTCGGCCAGCTGAGCATGGCGACGCAGCAGAACGCGTCCAGCTCCGAGGAACTGGCGGCGACCGCCGAGGAACTCGCGAGCCAGGCCGAGCAGCTGCAGCAGACGATGGCGTTCTTCACCGTGGCCGGCGAGAAGCAGCGCGATCAACGCAGCCGCAAGGCGCCGGCTTCCAAGCCGGCGCTGGCCAACCGCGGCGCGGCGCGCGCCAGCATGGTCCGCAGCGCGCCGACGGCCGACCTCGACGAAGCCGCCTTCACCAACTTCTAAAGGCCGCGCATGAGACCAGCAACGACGCAGTCGGCGCCGCCCAAGGCAGAGCCGACGCAATACCTGACCTTCAGCTCCGGCAGCGAGACCTTCGCGATCGGCATCCTGGGCGTCAAGGAAATCATCGAGTACGCCGGCGTCACCGAAGTGCCGATGATGTCGGAGTGCGTGCGCGGGGTGATCAACCTGCGCGGCGCGGTCGTCACCGTGATGGATCTCGCGGCGCGCTTCGGCCGCCCGCGCGCGACGATCGGCAAGCGCAGCTGCGTGATCATCGTCGAACTGGAAGAAGCAGGCGAGCAGCACGTGGTCGGCATCCTGGTCGACAGCGTCAGCGCCGTGCTCGAGATCGCGGCCGAGGACATCGAGCCGCCGCCCGGTTTCGGCGCCCGCATCCGCACCGAGTTCATCGCCGGCATGGGCAAGGTGAAGGACAAGTTCGTGATCCTGCTCGACGTCGCGCGCGTGTTCTCGATCGAAGAGATCGCCCTGCTGCAGGCGGCCGGCGCCGGCGCCGAATAAGGCCATCATGCTGCGTCCCGCCATCAGCGACCAGGAGTTCGCTCAGTTCCAGCGCTTCATCTTCGATGCCGCCGGCATCAGCATGTCGGGGGCCAAGAAGGCGCTGGTCAGCGGGCGCCTGGCCAAGCGCCTCGACTACTGCGGGCTGGGAAGCTACGGCGAGTATTTCAGGCTGCTTAGCAGCGGCAAGGCCGAGGGCGAGTTCCAGATGGCGGTCGACCTCCTGACCACCAACGAGACGTATTTCTTCAGGGAGGGCCGCCACTTCGAGGTATTGCGCGAGCAGGCGCTGGCGGCCGCCGATCGGGGCCGCGAATTCCATGTGTGGAGCGCGGCCTGTTCCAGCGGCGAGGAACCGTACAGCATGGCGATGACCCTGGCCGACTGCCTCGACAAGCGCACGCGCTGGAATGTGCTGGGCTCGGACATCAGCACCGCCGTGCTGGCGCGCGCGCGGCGCGGCCACTATCCGCTCGAACGCGCGCGGCTGGTGCCCCGGCCCCTGCTGCAGCGCTTCTGCCTGAAGGGCACCGGCGAGCAGGAAGGCACGCTGCTGGTCTCGAAGGAGCTGCGCAGCCAGGTGCAGTTCGCCCACGTCAACCTGAACGAAGAGCTGCCGCGGCTCGGCCCCTTCGACATGGTCTTCCTGCGCAATGTGATGATCTATTTCAGCAAGGAGACCAAGCGCGAGGTGGTGCGCCGCATCGCCTCGACCCTGCGGCCGGGCGGGATGCTGTGCATCGGCCACTCCGAAAGCCTGCACGATATCTCCGGCGAACTGCGGCCGGTCGCGCCCTCGGTCTACCGCAAGCCCGGGACTGGCGCGTGACCGCGGCCCGCATCAAGGTCATGATCGTGGACGATTCCGCGGTCGTGCGCCAGGTCGCCGCCGAGATCCTGGGCGCCGATCCGGCCATCGAGGTGATCGGCGTGGCCTCGGACCCGATCCTGGCCATGGCGAAGATGAAGAACGCCTGGCCCGACGTGATCCTGCTCGACATCGAGATGCCCAAGATGGATGGCCTGACCTTCCTGCGCCGCATCATGGCCGAGCGGCCCACTGCGGTGGTGATCTGCTCGACGCTGACCGAGCAGGGCGCCCGTACCACGGTCGAGGCACTGGCGGCGGGCGCGGTGACCACGATCGGCAAGCCGAAGCTCGGCATCAAGCAGTTCCTGAACGATTCGACCGAAAACCTGGCGGCGGTGGTCAAGGCGGCGGCGCGCGCCAACGTCGGCGTGCTCGCCGCGCGCGCCCGCAGCGCGCCGGCGGCCGTCCCGGGCGCGCCGGCGCCGAAGCTCAATGCCGACGCGGTGCTGGCTCCGGGCGGCCATGCGCCGCTGGCGCAGACCACCGATCGGGTAGTCGCCATCGGCACCTCCACCGGCGGCACCCAGGCGCTGGAACAGGTGCTGACCGCGTTGCCGCAAGTCGCGCCCGGCATCGTGATCGTCCAGCACATGCCCGAGAAATTCACCGCCGCCTTCGCGGCGCGCCTGGACGGCATCTGCCGCATCCGCGTGCTGGAAGCGCGCTCCGGGATGCGCGTGATGGCGGGGCAGGCCCTGCTGGCCCCCGGCGGCAAGCACCTGCTGCTGCGGCGCAGCGGCGCTCAGTACCACGTCGACGTGGTCGACGGGCCGCTGGTCAACCGCCACCGGCCCTCGGTCGACGTGCTGTTCAGGTCCGTGGCCAAGAGCGCCGGCGCCAACGCGCTCGGGATCATCATGACCGGCATGGGCGACGACGGCGCGGCCGGCCTGTTCGAGATGAAGCAGGCCGGCGCGGCCACCGTCGCCCAGGACGAGGCCAGCTGTGTGGTCTACGGCATGCCCAAGGAAGCCGTCAAGCGCGGCGGCGTCGAGCGCAGCCTGCCGCTGCGCGGGATCGCGGGCGAGATCATGAAGCAGCTGCGCTTCTGACGACCGTGCCGCGGCCTCACGGACAGTTCCCCACGATGTAATAGCCCTGCGCCGTCTGCGCCAGCGTGCTGGTGAAGAAGGTGTTGTACAGCCCCATGGTCTGGTTCGAGCCGTTGGCCAGCGCATAGCCGCTGCTCACGTGGGCGCGGCCCGCCTGCACGTGGGCATAGTTGCTTGCCAGGCTGGTCGTGCAGGTGAACACCGGCGGCGGCGTGCCCGTGCCGACCTGGAAGGCGGGAAGGGCGCAGGCATTCGACGTTTGTCCGTTATTGCCGATGGCCGTCACGCTGCCGCCGTAGCTGCCGTCGGCGCGGTTCGCATAAGCCTTGCTGAAGGCCGTGCCGCTGCCGGCCGCAGCGTCGTCGACCGGCGACGGGCCATTGAGCAGCACCCGGTAGCCGGCGATCGACCCTTCGGCGAAACTGGCGGCGCCGTTCACCGTGACCGTCGATCCCGACACGCTGGCGCTGCACGAGGCCATGACGGGCGCCGGCGACTGCGACACCCGCAGGTTCTTGTTGAACCAAAAATCCATGATGAAGGCCGGGTAGTTCACGCGGGTCGCATTCACGTAGTTGGCGTTCTGGCCACCCGTGCCGGCCGGCCAGGCGTGGGCCAGGCCCGTCACCGTGACCTGCGACGTGCGCACCTTGCCGTTGGCGTCCGTGTATTCCACATTGCTGCCGCTGCCCGGCACGGTCACGGCCGCGCCCTGCGTCCAGGCGCCGCCATACACCTGGCGCATGGCGGCGGCGTCCAGTGGGCCATAGGCCTGCGCCACCGTGTAGTCGCCCGTGCCCCAGATCACGCCGGTGACCTGGGTCGCGAAATGGTCGAGCGCGGTGCCGGCCATCGCGCGGCAGGCATTGGCCGCGGTGGTCGCCGTATAGCCGGAAGGGACGATCGAGATCTGGCCTGTGGTCACGCCCGGCGGCGGTGCAGCGGAGGGGCCCAGGCCGGCGAAGACCTCGGGTGCGGTGCAGCCCAGCACCATGGCCTTGGCGCCGCCCGAGGACAGGCCGGCCACGTACACCTGTTTCGGATCGATCGCGTATTGCGGGTTGGAGAGGAAGCGGTTGATCAGGTCGAGCAGCACCGCGGTGTGGCCATAGGAACGGCTGCGGTTGGTGGCGGCCCAGTCCCAGCAGTGGGTGCCGTAGACGTTGCCGGTGGCGTTCGGCGCCAGGATCACCGCGCCATATTGGTCCGCCACCGCCTTCCAGTTGTAGCCGGCGTCGCCGCTGCCGTTGATCACGTCGCCGCCCGCGGTCTGGGCGCAGCCGTGCAGCACCAGCACCAGGGCGCGCTTGTTGTCCAGGACCGGCGGCGTGGCCGGCCAGTAGTAGTAGCCGTTCAGGGCGCCGCCGTGGGTGGTGTCGTTGGCCCAGACCTGGTTGGCGCTCCAGGCGCCGGGGCCGGCCTGGACCGGGGTTTGTGCGAGGGAAGAAGTGAACGGCGCGCAGAGCGCCAGGCAGATCGCGGCTTGCGCCGCTCGTTGGTGGAAGGGCTGCATGCGTGTCTCCGAATATGATTGTCGTGGGCTGGCCGGGGACGGCCTGCCACATTCATCATAGTTCGGGAGACGGGGCGCACAAGCGGGCGCGCGAGCACGCCGCTTGTGCGTTTTTGCACGGCCCTCATCGGCAATGAGGGCCATGCGCGGAGGGTTACTGCATCAGTTCCGAGATCATCTTGACCGGCGCATTGCCGTAGCTGAGGAACTGATCGTGGAATTCCTTCAGATTGAAGCGTTCGCCCAGCTGCTGCTTGCGGCGCTCGCGCAGTTCCATGATCTGGTGGTAGCCGCTGAAGTAGCTGGTCAGCTGCACCGAGGTCAGGGTCACGCGGCGCCATTTTTCGTCGGCTTCCTGGCGCGTCTGGAAGGCCTGGCGGGTGAGCAGGTCGATCGCCGCCTCTTGCCCCATGCCGTTCACGTGCACGCTGTAGTCGAGGATGGTGTTGGTCACGCTGCGCAGGTTCCATTTCGAGTACATCAGCCACATCTCGGGCGCGTTGTCGCCGTAGCCCGATTCGAGCATCATGCGTTCGCCATACACGGCCCAGCCTTCGACCATGGCGCCATTGCCGAACAGCGATTTGATCAGCGAGGGCGAGCGGTTGGCGTGCACCAGCTGCGCGTAGTGGCCGGGGATCGCCTCGTGGATGTTCAGGATCTGCAGGATCCACTCGTTGTACTCGCGCAGGCTGCTCTCGGCCTGTTCCGGCGTGAGGTTGTCCATCGGCGTGACGTTGTAATACGTCTTGTCCTTGGAGCGGTAAGGGCCCGGCGCGTCGATGCTGGCGCCGGCCACGCCGCGCTGGTACATCGGCGTTTCGCGCACCTCGAGCGGCTTGCTCGGGTCCAGGGTCAGCAGGTCGTGCTTGATCACCCAGTCCTGCAGCAGCGGGATCTGGCGCCGGATCTCGGCAAAGAAGTTCTCGCGCGCGACGTGGCGGCTTGATAACTTGTCGATCATCATGCCGATCTTCTGGAAGCGGTCCTGTGGCTTGTTGACGCCCGCCATATAGCGCGGCCACAGCTCGTCCGAGATGCGGTCCATATTCGACAGCAGTTCCTCGCGCGTGACCAGGGCCTTGCGGAAGGTCTCTTCGGCGCTGGACGACGACTGGATATCGAGCGCGAACTTCTGCTCGTACAGCGCCTTGCCGGCGCGGAAAGGACGCGCCTGGCCGCTGGCCGCCTGGCGCTTCTCCACGCCGTTCAGGAAATCGACGAAGCCCAGCACCGCACTGCCGGCGTTGGCGATGCGCTGGGCGAAGATCGCCTTCTCTTGCGCCGTCAATATCGATTCCTGGGCCGCACGGCCCAGGTCGGCCAGCACCGCCATCGTGCCCGGCGCCTGGCCGATCGCGAGCTGGGTGTGCTCGCGCGTCGGCTTGGTGATCGAGGCTTGCGCCGCCGCGTAATAGGCCGGCACGTCGGCCAGGCGCTTGAGGATGGTGCGCAGGCGCTGCGGCTTGGCCGCGTAGTCGGTGTTCAGGATCAGGTCGAGCGGCGCGGCGACGTTGTACTGCGACGGATTCCACTCGTATTCGCGCCAGGTGTTCAGGCGCCAGCGGTCCTTCTCGAGCTTGTTGACCAGCAGGGCCAGGTCGGTGCGGTAGCGCGGCGACAGCTGCTTGGGATCGAGCTTGCCGAATTTTTCCAGCCACTCGTTGGCGAAGGCCAGCTGCCTGGCGCGCGTGTCGGCATCCGGAATGGTGAGGTTGGCGGCGTTGTCGAACTTGCCGACATAGATGCCGCCTTCGGGATCCACACGCCACAGGGCGGTCAGGTATTGCATGCTCAGGGTCGACATGCGGCGGTCGAGGCGTGCTTCGGCGGCGTTGGCGCTGGCGGCACCTGCGGCGGCAGCGCCGGCGCCGACGGCAGCCGCGCCCACCAGGGCCTTCTTGCCCTTGCTGGAAGTCTTCTTCTTGACGACCTTCGAGGATTTGGCCTTGCCCTTGGCTGGCTTGGAGGTGGCGGCGATGGCCGGCGTCAGTGCGAAACACGCCAGCAAGGCCGCCAGCGCGATTTTCGTTTTCATCATCGTTATTCAGTCCCGTAACTAAGGAGATGCCTGGATGCGCACAGGCGTGAAGGCGTGCAGATTAGCACTAATTGCATCATTTGCGGGCAGTTGAAACATTCCGACACGTTAGAGCCTATCTCAGCAGATGGGAGTCGCTGCTGGCGCGCATGACAAGCGTGGGCGGCGTTGCTCGTCGTTGCATGGCGCCGCCATGCGGCCTCCTCGCGCCTTGCCCACACTCGTCATGCATCGCCATCAGCTTCCTCCCATCTACTGAGATAGGCTCTATGCCAACATTGAGGTTTTGATAAATCAGCGGCCCAAGCCGCTTCGCAGCATCTCCAGCATATCCCCCGGCGACATGCGCGCCGCCATCTCGGTCCCTTCGAGCAGGCTGTCGGCCAGGTCGCGCTTGTGGCGGTGCAGGTCGACGATGCCTTCCTCGATCGTGCCGCGCGCCACCAGGCGGTAGATGGTCACCGGCCGCTGCTGGCCCATGCGGTGCGCGCGATCGGATGCCTGGTCCTCGACCGCCGGGTTCCACCACGGGTCCATGTGGATCACGTAGTCGGCCGCCGTCAGGTTGATGCCGACGCCGCCCGCCTTCAGGCTGATGAGGAACAGGTCGCCCTCGCCGGCCTGGAAGGCATCCACGCGGCGCTTGCGTTCCTGGATCGGGGTCGATCCGTCCAGGTACTGGTAGGCGATGCCCTGGGCGTCGAGATACTGGCGGATCAGGGTCAGGTGATCGACGAACTGGCTGAACACCAGCACCTTGTGCCGGTTCTCGAGCAGGTCGGTGGTCAGGCGCGCAAACGTCGCCAGTTTGCTGCTGGCGATGCCGGCGCCGGGCGCCACCAGCTCGGGATTGCAGCAGGCGCGGCGCAGCCGCATCATCTCGGCCAGGATCTCGATTGCCTTCTGGCCCTCCGGCGCTTCGAGTGCGGCCAGCTTGTCGAGGGCCTGGCGGCGCAGCGATTCATAGAGCGCGTTTTCTTCGGCGCTCAGTTCCACCGGGACCACGATCTCGGTACGCGGCGGCAGCTCGGACAGCACTTGCGCCTTGGTGCGGCGCAGGATGAAGGGCGCGGTCAGGCGCCGCAGGCGGGATCTAGCACCGGCTTCGGCGCGTTTGTCCTGGGCTTTCTCGATCGGGCCGGCAAAGCGCAGCTGGAACTGGTCGGCGCTGCCCAGCAGGCCTGGATTGATGAAGCGGAACAGGTTCCACAATTCTCCCAGGTGGTTTTCCAGCGGCGTGCCGGTGGCTGCCATGCGGAAGTCCCCCTGCAGCGCCATCACCGCCTGCGAGCGCTTGGTGTGCATATTCTTGACCGCCTGGGCCTCGTCGAGCACGATGCTGCGCCAGCGCCGGCCCTTGAAGCGCGCCGCTTCCAGCTGCAGCAGGCCGTAGCTGACCACGACCACGTCGAACGGTCCCGCATTGTCGATCGTCGCGGCGCGTTCGCCGGGACCGAACAGGTGCAGTTTCAAGGTCGGCGCGAAGCGCGCGGCCTCGTCGATCCAGTTCAGGCACACCGTGGTCGGCGCCACGACCAGCGCCGGGCCGTCTTTTGCGCGCGTCAGCAGCAGCGCCAGCGCCTGCAGGGTCTTGCCGAGACCCATGTCGTCGGCCAGGCAGGCGCCGACGCCCCAGTGCGCCAGGCGCGCCAGCCACTGGAAGCCGTCGACCTGGTAATCGCGCAGCTCGGCCTGCAGGGTGGAAGGCAGCTCGGGCAGGTACGCGGCATTGTCGGCCATGCGTTCCAGGTGCCCCTGCCAGGCCTTGTCGGCGTCGACGTGGCCGGCCTCGCGCGCCAGCTCGTCGAGCGCGAAGCTGGCCAGCGCATGGGTGCGGATGCCGTCGCCATGCAACTCGCCATAGGCGCCCAGCTCCGTCAGGCGCCGGTGCAGCTCGTCGGACAGGGCCAGGTATTCGTTCTCGCCCAGGGCCACGAAGCGGCTGCCGCTCTCCTGGATCTTTTCCAGCAGGGTGCGCAGGTTCATCACGCGGCCTTCGTCGATCACGACGTCGCCGCTGGCCGCGAACCAGTCGCGTTCGCGCCGGATCTGCACCCGCACCGATTTGGTCGTGGCCTTTCTCGTCACCCTGAATTTCTCGCCTTCGGGCCAGGCGACCACGATGGACTCGCCATCCAGCGCGCGCAGCTGGTCGACCAGTTCCAATGCCAGCAGCGGCTGGCCGAGCAGCCATTCGCCGTGGTCCGGTTCCGCGTGTTCGAGCGCCTGGCATGCGCCGATCAGCTGGCGCTCGGCTTCGCGTTCGGCGTTCAGGTCACGCCGGGCTTCGGTGCGGATGCCGTCGACGTCGGCGATCACATTGGCCGCGCCTTCGCCGGGGCCATAATACGCGCCGCCCGGCAGGGGACGCACCAGCAGCTGCATGCGCATGCCATGCTGGTAGGGACGCAAGAGCACGTGCAGGCGCGGGTCGGCCGGCACGGTCTCGATATCGCTGCTGCTGGCGCCGATGTCCGACTGCACGGTGACGATCGACGACACCGCGCCGATCGCGCGCAGCACGCGCCGTTCCGCTTCCATCGGCACCGTCAAGCCTTCTCCGACGATGGCGGCGATGCGCCGATGCTCGTCCCTGATGTGCACCAGGCGCAGGCGGGTCGGCGTCTCGCGCGTGACCACGACGTCGCCGTTATTGTCTTCGACCGGCGGGTTCAGCACGATCGACACCTTGTCGCCCAGTTTCTTGACCAGCAATTCCGGCTCGCCCGGCAGCAGCTCGACCCGGGTGCCGGGAGACTCCATCCAGAACAGCAGCGGGTGGCCGACCAGGGCCGGCAGCGCCTTGTGCACTTCGAGTTCGAAACGGATGCCGCTGCCGGCGTAGTAGCGGCGGCCGGCGATCGCGTTCACGGCCTGCAGGTCTTGCGCGGTCAGGAAGTCGAGCCCGGCGCCTTCCTCGGCCAGGCGTTTCAGGCCCATGGCGCGGCCGCGGCTCCAGCCGCCTTGCGCATCGCGTTTCTGCTCGCGCGGCTCCAGCTCCTGCACGCCCAGGTGCGGGTCGTAGCGGATCAGCCAGACCAGCCTGGATTCGCGCACGGTTTCCACGTTCGCCGCCGGCTGCAGGTTGATCAGGGCATTGAGCTGGCGTTCCCAGGGTTCCTCGCGCGCAAACCAGCCGGTCATGTCGGGCAGGCGGTGCTTGCGTCGCAGTTCGCTGGCGCGCGCTTCGTGGGCCAGGTGGCCGGCCTGGCCCATCTGCGCCAGCACGCCGGCCAGCTGGGCCGACCACAGGTCGAAGCCGGCCGTCTCGGATTGCAGCAGCATGTCTTCCAGCCGCGCGCCTTGCGCGCTCAGTGAGGGCAGGGCCAGCCAGTGATGGATCAGGGCGCGGAACACGGTCGGCTCCAGCGACATCTCCCAGCTGCGCGTGCCGAACAGTGCCGCGTCGACGGTGCCGCGCTGGATCTCGTGCAGCATGCCAAGCTGGAACCACACCGCGTTGTCGGCCCGCTGTACCGCGCGCGTCTCGATCTCGAGCCAGGCGTCGGCCAGCTTGAGGTGGCCCGGGTCGCTGCTGCGCAGCAGGGCGGCCATCGCGATGTGCGCGCAGTGGCCGTCGAATACCGCCTTGCGCTTGCCGGTTTCGCGGCGCAGCTGCTTGATCGACGCATCGATGCCGGCCAGGCCCGCATCGCTATCGTCGCGCAGCACCTGTACCACGCTGCGCAGGAACAGGCCGGGCGAATCGCTCATTTCGTTCACCAGCGCCAGGGCGTCGTCCAGGCGGCCGCACAGGATGTAATGTTCGCCGAGCGAACGGCGCAGCGGGCTTTCGGGGCTGCTGCGCGGTATCAGGCGCTCGGCGTACTCGCGCACGCCCGGCGCCAGCGCCGGTTCGCTGCGCGCATGCATGACCAGGATGTGCAGGATGCCTTCGCGCAGGCGCGGGTGGATGCGTTCCATCAGCGACGGCGCGAACGGGCGCGCGCAGACGTCGACCAGCGGATGCAGGTAGCTCGCCTCGTGGCAGCGCTGGCAGGCATCCAGCAGCGGGAATACGACGTCATGTTCCTGGCCCGTCAGCAGGGCGATGCGCAGCAGGGCCAGGCCCTGGCGGTAGGTGCGCAGCATCAGGTTCCCCTGCCAGTCGCGGCGCACGGTCGACACCTGGGCATAGGCGCCGGCCACATTGTCGAACAGGCCATCGTCGAGGGCCGCGTCCAGCACCGGCCAGGCAAGGTCGGGAGCGATGCCGACGCCGCGCTCGCTCATGTCGACCACCAGGCCGCGCTCGCGCAGGCGCGCCAGTTCATCGGCCCATTGCGCGAGCGGCAGCGCCACGCCCAGGGCCCGCATATGCTCCAGGATGCGCTGGCGGCCCATCGGCTCGCCCGCGATCGCCAGCACGACCAGCAGTGCGCGTTCTTCCGCCGTGCAGGCGGCCAGGCGCGCGTTCACGTCCTCCACCATCACGCGAGATTCTCGATCTCGATCGCAGGCAGGCCGTCCGGCACCGGGATGCCGAACACGCGCAGGTAGAAATACAACTCCGCTTCCAGCGTACGCACCACGCTGGAAGCCTTGCGCAAGCCATGGCCCTCGCCTTCGAGCGTCAGGTAGGCCACCGGCAGCTTGCGCGCGCGCAGCGCCTCGACCACGCTCTCGGATTGCTGCGGCGGCACCACCTTGTCGTCCAGGCCCTGGAAGAAGATCATCGGCCGGCGCAGTTTATCGGTATGGTGGATCGGCGAGCGCTCGCGGTACACCGCGGCGGCGGTTTCCGGCGGCGCGATCAGGTACTGGTTGTAGTGCGACTCGAACTTGTGCGAATCGGCGTCCAGTCCCGCCAGGTCGGACACGCCGTAGTAGCTGGCGCCGGCCTTGAACACGTCGTGGAAGCTGAGTGCGGACAGCACCGTCAGGCCGCCGGCGCTGCTGCCGCGGATCAGCAGGCGCTCAGGGTCGACGACGCCTTGCGCCGCCAGGTGGCGGGCGCCGGCCACGCAATCCTCGACGTCGACCACGCCCCATTGGTGCTTGAGCAGGTTGCGGTAAGCGCGGCCGAAGCCGGTGCTGCCGCCATAGTTCACGTCGAGCACGGCGAAGCCGCGGCTGGTCCAGTATTGGGTGGACAGCTTCAGGGTGCTGGCTGCCATGCCGGTCGGGCCGCCGTGGCCGATCACGATCAGCGGCGGCAGTTCGCCATCTTGCGGCGCGTGGTCGGCATTGGTCGGCGCATAATAGAAGGCGTGGGCGGTGCGACCATTCTCACTGGAGTAGTCGATCGCCAGCGGCACCGACAGGTAGCCGGTGGCCGGCAGTTGCGGGATCGAGTGGGCCAGCACCTCGCTGGCGCCAGTCTCCAGGTCGATCCGCGCCAGCTCCGGCGCGATGGTCGGCGCGCCGCCCAGCAGGGCCACGACGTCGCCCTGCACCCGCAGCTCGCGGATTTCTTCATACGGCGACTCCAGCGGAATCAGGTTGCCGCCCGCCAGCCTTGCCAGATAGCTGACGCCTTGTTCGACGTAGGCGCACACGATCTGGTCCTCGGAGCGAAAGCCATACAGCGCACCGCCGAAGCTCCAGTGCGGGCCGGCGAATTCGGCCCCGCGCGGGCACAGCGCATGCACGACGCCGTGGTCGTAGCGGTACAGGTTCCACCAGCCGCTGCGGTCCGACACGAAGTGCAGCACGCCGCCGGGCGACCACTCGGGCTGGCAGATCGATTCTTCAGGGCCACCCGCGATCAGACGGCCGTTCACCAGTGAACCGTCATCGGCCACGTCGGCCAGCCACAGTTCCGTGCCTTCCCACGGCATGCGCGGATGGTCCCAGCACAGCCAGGCCAGCTGGCGGCCATCGGGCGACAGGCGCGGCGCCGCATAGAAGTCGTTGCCGTCCACGAGCACGGTCTCGACGCCGTCGAAGCCGACCGCGGCCAGCGTATTGACGGGGTAGGTGGCGCCGGCCGAATGATCCTCGCGCACGGCGATCAGGCGCTGGCGCGCGCCATTGAGCACGAAGTCGGCAAAGCGGTGGCCAGTGCCCTCGGCCGTCACGGCGACCGGCTGGCCATCCGCCTCGACCCGGTACAGGCGGTTGTCCACATGGTGCGAGAACCAGGCCGTGCCGCCAGCCAGCAGGCAGGCGCCGCCGCCGTATTCATGGACGCGGCTGCGCACATTGAAGGGCGCCGGCGTCAGCTCGCGCGTGCCGCCGGCGTCGTGGACCATGAGCGTCGTGCGTCCACCCTCGCTGGCGCGGCCCTCGAGCCAGCCCAGGCGCGGCCCGTCGAGCATCAGCTGGGCCAGCGGCACCGCACCGGCGGCGACCACCGCGGCGCTGATCGGGGACGGCCAGGCGCCGCAGGGCAGTGGTTGTTTGCTGGTGGCAATCGTCATGATCTGGGCTCTTTCCTTGGTGGGGCGCCTATTATAGTGTTCGCCCAAGAATGCGATAATAGCCGTTTCCTTACCAACGCCATTGTCAGCCATGCCACAATTTGCCCCGCTCCAGAACGACACCTTCCTGCGTGCGCTGTTGCGCCAGCCGACCGACTACACCCCGGTGTGGCTGATGCGCCAGGCGGGCCGCTACCTGCCGGAATACCGCGCCACCCGCGCGCGCGCCGGTTCGTTCCTGGGGCTGGCGAAGAATCCCGACTACGCCACCGAAGTCACGCTGCAGCCGATCGACCGCTATCCGCTGGACGCGTCGATCCTGTTCTCGGACATCCTGACGGTGCCGGACGCGATGGGCCTGGGCCTGTATTTCGCCGACGGCGAAGGCCCGAAGTTCGAGCGTCCGCTGCGCACCGAGGCCGAAGTGAACGCGCTGGCCGTCCCGGACATGGCCTCGCTCGACTACGTGTTCAAGGCCGTGACCTCGATCCGCACCGCGCTCAATGGCCGCGTGCCGCTGATCGGCTTCTCGGGCAGCCCGTGGACGCTGGCCTGCTATATGGTCGAAGGCGGCGGCTCGCGTGAATTCCACACGGTCAAGAAGATGCTGTATAGCCGTCCGGACCTGATGCACCGCATCCTGGACATCAATGCGCAAGCCGTGACCCAGTACCTGAATGCCCAGATCGACGCTGGCGCCCAGGCCGTAATGATCTTCGATTCCTGGGGCGGGGCGCTGGCCGACGGCGCCTACCAGGAGTTCTCGCTCGATTACATGCGCAAGATCCTCGCCGGCCTGAAGCGCGAGCACGATGGCGTGCGCATCCCGGCGATCGTCTTTACCAAGGGCGGCGGCATGTGGCTGGACGAGATGGCCGACATCGGCGCCGACGCGCTGGGCCTGGACTGGACCGTCAACCTGGGCCGCGCGCGCAAGCTGGTGGGCGACCGCGTGGCGCTGCAGGGCAATCTCGATCCGGCCATCCTGTTCGCCGAGCCGGACCAGATCCGCGCCGAAGTCGAGCGCTCGCTCACCGCCTATGGCGCGCCGTCGAGCGGCCATGGCCACGTGTTCAACCTGGGCCACGGCATCTCGCAATTCACGCCGCCGGAATCGGTCAGCGCCATGGTCGACGCGGTGCATAGCTTCAGCCGCAAGCAGCGCGCCGCCTGAATTATTCCCCACGATTGGCGGCCCACTTGACAAGGCCGCCCGTCACCCCTCTCACTTGTTCACAACTTCCTAAAAGTGGGTAAAAATTCCTGTGGACATCTCGGCATCTTCTGAATCATCGTAAAACGATGATTTATAAGCGTTTTTTGCTTCGACCCAGTGCTGAGTGCGTCCTGCACCACAAGGTTGTCCAGTAGAATTCAGCAAAGTTTGGCTCTTGTTCACAAAGTTATCAACAGACGTTTTAACAATGGGGAAAAGTGCTTGGTTTACCGGCACTTAGCGCGCTTCTTCAAGTATTGCCTTAAGTTTGTGACGCAATGCAGCGAGTTTTCCACGCCGGATACCCCAGTTATGCACAACGCGGAAAAAGCCCCCGAGCTTGTTAACAGGTCTGAGCACGAATACGCAAGCCATTGATTCATAAGAGAAAAATTGTCTTGAATTTGAGAATTATCGATGGCGACTTGATCTAACGTAAACCTTTGATGGGGTCAAGCCCCACGCTATTCACAAAGTTTTCCACAGATTTGCACAGGGCCCAGATTGTCAACCAGCACCGATAGCACGCATTGCTTCCTTGAAGTCGTGCTCGATACACCGCTGAACAGCAGTTTCGACTACCGCTGGCCATGCCGGCCGGGAGAAGAACCGCTGCCCGGCCAGCTGGCGCTGGTGCCGTTCGCGCGCCGCGAGATCATGGCGCTGATTGTCGCGGTCAAGGACCGGACCGATGTCGCGCCCGAAAAACTGAAGGATGCGCTGGCCGTGCGCAGCCAGCTGTCACCGCTGCCGGAGCGCTGGATCGCCCTGGCGCGCTTCGCCGCCGACTACTACCAGCGGCCGCTGGGCGAGGTGGCGCTGCCCGGCCTGCCCAAGAACCTGCGGGTGCCCAAGACGGTGGCGCTGGACCGCGCCCTGAAAAAACTGGCGAAACTCGACCTCCAGCAAGATGCGACGGCGGTCGACATGCCGGTGCTGAACCCCGCCCAGCAAGAGGCGGCCGACGCGATCGGCGGCGCCGAAGGCTTCACGCCGCTGCTGCTGTGGGGCGTGACCGGCAGCGGCAAGACCGAGGTCTACCTGCAGGCCTGCGCCCGGGTGCTCGCACGCGATCCGCAGGCGCAGATCCTGATCATGGTCCCCGAGATCAACCTGACGCCCCAGCTGGAAGGGAATATCCGGGCCCGCTTCCCGGGCATGATGCTGGCCACCCTGCACAGCAGCCTGTCCGAGGGCGAGCGCATGCTGCACTGGCTGGCCGCGCACAACGGCCAGGCGCGCATCGTGCTCGGCACCCGGCTGGCGATCCTGGCCTCGCTGCCGAACCTGCAGCTGATCGTGATCGACGAAGAGCACGACCCCTCGTACAAGCAGCAGGAAGGCTTGCGCTATTCGGCGCGCGACCTGGCCGTGTGGCGCGCCCACCAGCTGGGGATTCCGATCGTGCTCGGCTCGGCCACGCCGTCGCTCGAGTCCTGGCACCACGCGCGCTCCGGCAGGTACAGGCGGCTGGACCTGCGCGAGCGCGCCGTGCGCGACGCCGTGCTGCCGAAAGTCAGGCTGGTGGACATGGAACGCGACCGCGCGCGCGACGGGCTGACGAGCGAGGTGCTGGCGGCCCTGCGCGGGCGGCTGGAGCGCGGCGAGCAGTCGCTCCTGTTCCTGAACCGGCGCGGCTATGCCCCGGTGATCAGCTGCGACGCCTGCGGCTGGATCAGCAACTGCACCCGCTGCACCGCCTTCATGGTGCTGCACAAGCCCGAGCACCGGCTGCGCTGCCACCACTGCAGCCTCGAGTTGCGCATCCCGCGCTCCTGCCCGACCTGCGGCAACGTGGACCTGCAGCCGCTGGGCCGCGGCACCCAGCGGGTAGAGGAGCATCTACATGCCATGTTCCCGGAAGCGCGCATCCTGCGCATCGACGCCGACTCCACGCGCCTGAAGGGCAGCGCGCAAGCCGCCTTCGACAGCGTGCACCGGGGCGAGGTGGACATCCTGATCGGCACGCAGATGGTCGCCAAGGGACACGACTTCAAGAAGCTGACCCTGGTCGGGATCCTGAACCCCGACACCGCGCTGTTCTCGCAGGACTATCGCGCCAGCGAGCGCCTGTTCGCCCAGCTGATGCAGGTGGCGGGACGGGCCGGCCGCGGCGGCGCGCCGTCCGAGGTGCTGGTGCAGACCAGGTATGCGCAGCACCCGCTGTACGGCGCGGTGATGCGCCACGATTACGAGCGCTTCGCCGGCCAGCTGCTCGAAGAGCGCAAGGAAGCCGGGCTGCCGCCCTTCATGTACCAGGCCTTGCTGCGCGCCGAGGCCAAGGAACTGCCGATCGCGATCGAATTCCTGGAGGCGGCGCGCGACTGCCTGCCGAGCGACGCTATCCTGATCAACGACCCGATCCCGATGACGATGACGCGGGTGCATAATGTGGACCGCGCCCAGTTGCTGGTCGAGTCCAGTTCGCGTCCGGCGCTGCAGGCCTACCTGCGGGTCTGGGTAGAACAACTGCGGGCGATGAAATCCCGCGTAAAGTGGTCGCTGGAAGTCGACCCACTCGACATCTAGATGAGAAAGAGGGGAGCAGCATGAAACAATTGAACGTGGACGTCGCCATCATCGGCACCGGCACCGCCGGCATGACCGCCTACCGCGCCGCCAAGACGCTGGGCGCGCGGACGGTGGCGATCGAGAGCGGCCAGTACGGCACCACCTGCGCCCGGGTCGGCTGCATGCCGAGCAAGCTCCTGATCGCGGCGGCCGAGGCGTCCCACGTGATCGACACCTCCGCGCCATTCGGCGTGCATGCCGGTGAAAAACGCATCGACGGCCGCGCCGTGATGGAGCGGGTCAAGCGCGAACGCGATCGCTTCGTCGGCTTCGTGCTCGAGGGCATCGAGGCGATGCCGGTGCAGGACCGCCTGCAGGGTCGCGCGCGCTTCACCGGTCCCTGCACGCTGGTGGTCGACGACCACACCGAGATCCAGGCCGGCCGCATCGTGATCGCCACCGGTTCCACGCCGCTGCGCCTGCCGCAGCTCGAGAACGTCGGTCCCGGCATCGTCACCAGCGACGACGTGTTCTATTGGGACGACCTGCCGCGCTCGGTGGCCGTGATCGGCACCGGCGTGATCGGCCTCGAACTGGGCCAGGCCCTGGCCCGGCTCGGCGTGCGCGTGCGCTTCTATGCGCGCGGCGGCAGCATCGCCAACATCACCGATCCCGAAGTGCTGCGCTGCGCGGGCCGGGTCTTGATGGAAGAACTCGACATCGCCTTCCAGACCGAGGTGGTCGGGGCGGTGCAGGAGAAGGAAGATGGCGACGTGGCGCTGACGGTGCGCGATGCGCTGGGCAAGGAAAGCACCGAGCACTTCCAGTATGTGCTGATGACGGCCGGCCGCACGCCGAATGTGCACGACCTGGGACTGGAGCACACGGGCCTGGAGCTGGGGCCGGACGGCATCCCCCATTTCGACGCGCGCACCATGCAGTGCGGGACCAGCAATATCTTCATCGCGGGCGACGCCAACAACGAGCGCCCGCTGCTGCACGACGCCGCCGACCACGGCAAGATCGCCGGCGACAACGCGGGCCGCTATCCGGACGTGCGTCCGGGCCTGCGCCGCGCGCCGATCGCGGTGGCCTTCACCGAGCCGAATATCGCCACCCTGGGCAAGAACTACAAGACCCTGTGCGCCGGCGGCCAGCGCAAGTTCGCGGTCGGCAGCGTGTCCTTCGCCAACCAGGGCCGCAGCCGGGTCATGTTGCAGAACAAGGGGATGTTGCGGGTGTATGCCGAGTATGGCACCCGGCTGTTCCTGGGCGCCGAGATGATCGCGCCACGCGCCGAACACCTGGCCCATTTGCTGTCATGGGCATTCCAGATGCGCCTGACGGTCGACCAGATGCTGGAGATGCCGTTCTATCACCCGGTGATCGAGGAGGGCGTGCGCACCGCGCTGCGCGACCTGGCCAACAACCTGTCGAAGGGCGATAGCCAGACCGACCCGGCCGATACCGAGCCGGGAACCTAACACTGCGTTGACGCTCAGTTCAGCAGCGTGGTGTTCAGCTTGCCTTCGCTGGCGAGCTTGCGCAGGATGCGCACCGTATCGAGGTCGGCTTCTTCATAGGCCGACTTCTTGAATTCGTCATACATCGCGTTGGCCGGATCGGCGTGTTCGCCGGTGCCGTCGTCGTAGCAAAAACGCACCAGCAGCATGGCATTGGTCGGCGCCTCGATGATCATGCGCAGGCTCGATGCCGCGATCTCGCCCTGGGCCGGCACCTCGTAGCGCACTTCTTGCAGCGGGGTCAGGAACACCTGGTCTTCGATCACCAGCTCGCCGAAGGTCAGGCGGCGGCGGAAAGCACCCGCCTCGCGCTCGACGATCTCGCTGGCGTCCAGGTGCGGAATGAACATCTTCGGGTCTTCGGCGCGCAGGACCAGGCCATGCCAGACCTGCTCGCGGGTGAGGGTGTCGATCAGCGGGTTCATCGGGTCGTTGATTTCAACGAGATGTTCGAATTTCATAGGGCGTATGTCCAGAAAATAGGGCCGCGGCGGCGCACGCCGCAAAGGACGCATGTTACTCGATTGCGCGCCAGTATGCCCTGGCTCTCCCGATCGGCCCAGCGTCGGCCGGTGTTGCAATCCGGTGCGGGCAGCGCGCGCCATCGCCCGTTGGGGCCGCCAGATTGTTACAATCGTTGCCTGTCCCTCCAGAAATAATTCCCATGTCCACTGCACCACGATTCGGCCTCAACGGGCCGCAGAGCGAAGCCGCGCTATATCTCGACGGCCCATGCCTGGTGCTGGCCGGCGCCGGCTCGGGCAAGACCCGCGTGATCACGCAAAAGATCGCCTACATGATCGAGCATTGCGGCTACGATCCGCGCACCATTGCCGCCCTGACCTTCACCAACAAGGCGGCGCTCGAGATGCAGGAGCGCATCGCCAAGCTGCTCAAGCAGCCCAAGCAGGCCAAGCAATTGACCGTGTCTACGTTCCACTCGCTGGGCGTCAAGATCCTGCGCCAGGAGGCGGCCGGGGTGGGCCTGAAGGACAAGTTCTCGATCATGGACAGCGACGACTGCTACACGATCGTGTCCGACCTGGCGATGAGCACGGACAAGCAGGAAATCCGCGGCATCCAGAACACGATTTCGCTGTGGAAGAACGGCCTGGTCGACCCGGAAGACGCGATCAAGGCGGCGCGCGACGAGGACGAGGCGCTGGCCGGGCGCGTCTACCGCAGCTATGTCGCCACCCTGCAGGCCTACCAGGCGGTCGACTTCGACGACCTGATCCGCCTGCCGGTGGAACTGTTCCGCAATAACGAACCGATCCGCGACCGCTGGCAGCGGCGCCTGCGCTATCTGTTGATGGACGAATACCAGGACACCAATACCTGCCAGTACGAGCTGGTCAAGCTGCTGGTGACGGGCCTGGGCAAGAAGCCGATGTTCACGGCGGTCGGCGACGACGACCAGGCGATCTATGCCTGGCGCGGCGCCTCGGTCGAGAACCTGAAAACGCTGGGCGACGATTTCCCCGACCTCAAGGTGATCAAGCTCGAGCAGAACTACCGTTCCACGACCCGCATCCTGCAGGCGGCCAACGCCGTCATCGGCAACAACCCGAAACTGTTCGAGAAGTCGCTGTGGTCCGAGCACGGCCTGGGCGAGCCGATCAAGGTGCTGGGCATGCAGAACGACGACCAGGAAGCCGACCAGGTCGCGATCATGATCTCGTCCGAGCACTTCCAGCGCAAGAACAAGTGGTCCGATTTCGCCATCCTGTACCGCGGCAACCACCAGGCGCGCGTGATGGAGCAGGCGCTGCGCAAGGAGCGCATCCCGTATACGATGTCGGGCGGCCAGAGCTTCTTCGACAAGGCCGAGATCAAGGACATCATCGCCTACCTGCGCCTGATCGCCAACCAGGACGACGACCCGGCCTTCATCCGCGCCGTCACGACCCCCAAGCGCGGGGTCGGCATGGCCACGCTGGAAGTGCTGGGCGAATTTTCCAAGCAGTGGAATTGCTCGCTGTACGAGGCGGCGCGCAAGGGCGGCATCGAAGCCAAGCTGGCCGACCGCCAGCTGGGTTCGCTACGCGACTTTTGCCAGTTCATCGCCGAGCTGGAAGACCGCGCCACCCGCCCGGGACCGTCGGGCAGCGGCGACCATGCGGCCGAGGTGCTCGACGACATGATGAAGGAAATGAACTACGAGCATTATCTCTACGAGAATTTCGACGACCGCGCGGCTCAGGCCAAGTGGCAGAACGTGCTCGAGTTTAATAACTGGCTGAAGGACCGCGGCCGTGGCGGACGCGACCGCGACGGCGAGGAAAAAAACCTGCTCGAGCTGACCCAGATGGTGGCCCTGATGTCGATGCTCGAAGGCCAGGACGAGGAAGAGGATGCGGTGCGCATGTCGACCCTGCACGCTTCCAAGGGCCTGGAGTATCCGCACGTTTACCTGGTCGGGGTGGAAGAGGGCATCTTGCCGCACAAGGGCGATCCGGACGCGTCGGTCGAGTCGATCGCCGCCCGCATCCAGGAAGAGCGGCGCCTGATGTATGTGGGCATCACGCGTGCCCAGCGCACCTTGCACGTGAGCTGGTGCAAGCGTCGCAAGCGCGCCGGTGAACTGGTGAACTGCGATCCCTCGCGCTTCATCAAGGAAATGGCGCTGGACGTCGGCGAAGCCGCGCCGATGGAAAGCGAAATCCTGAGTCCCAAGGAAAGATTGGCAAACCTGAAAGCCTTGTTGGCAACACCACGGCCGGTTCCTGAATAAATAGGAAATAGAACGTTGCGCGCAAGCCTTGGCGGATCGACAAGACCTGCGCACGATTGAAATCACATTTGACTTCAACTGTCGGGCAAGAAATACTTGCCCGAATGCGAGTTTTTCGATAGCTAAAGTTTCACGGCAATTGCCGTGTGGCAAGCGCAACGTTTTTTTTCCGATCCATGGCCACCGTTTCCGACATCACCACCACCCCGCTCTCGGGCTTGAACCACATCGACGCCCTGCTGGACAAGGGGCCCGACTGGAATTACTTCAGCAATTCCAACGCCAACGTCCTGTTCTACACCTTTTCGACGGAGTCGGGCAACGAGGCCGATAAGAGCGGCCAGGAAACGTTCAGCGTCGCCCAGCAGGCGGCGACCCGCACCGCCTTCACCTATCTGCAGCAGATCACCGGCATCGAATTCCGTGAAACGGGATCCGGCACGGCGGCCCAGATTCACCTGGCGAACATGGATCTCGAGGGCCAGTACACGACGGGCCTGTGCAGCTGGCAGGCCGGCTACCGCTCGAGGTCGGACGGCACGCTGACCGAGTACACGGCCAACGCCTATGTCTACCTGGACAACGTCGAGTGGAACGGCATGACCAAGAACCTGATGCCAGGCACCCAGGGCTATGAAACCCTGCTGCACGAGCTGGGTCATGCCCTGGGCCTGAAGCACCCCTTCCGCGAGGGTGTGGCGGGCGAAATCGTCTTGCCTGGCAACGAAAACAATACCAGCAACACGCTGATGTCCTATGACTCGGTCGGCGGCTGGCACAGCACCTATAGCCCCTACGACATCGCCGCCTTCAACTGGTTGTACGGCGGCGACGGCCTGCGCGGTGCGCTGGGCATCAATAGCGATGCCGGGGGACGCTACATCACTGGCAGCTACAAGGATGACGTCCTGGTAGGTACTGCTTTCAATGACACTTTGCAGGGTAATGGAGGTAACGACATGATCGACGGCGGAGCAGGAATCGATACGGTGGTCTACAACGGCAACCGCAATAGCTATACATTCGGCACCCTGGCCGACGGCGCGCTGACGGTCTCGGGCGCGGAGGGTACGGATACCCTGCGCAATATCGACTGGCTGCAGTTCGCCGATATGACGGTCGAGCGCGCCAATGTGGTGACGTCGGATACGCAGGCGCCGAATGCGCCGGTACTGGCGGTGACGCAGAACGGCAAGCTGTACGCCACCACCGGCACGAAGCTGGCGCTGAACGGCAGTGCAGAGGCCAACTCGACGGTCCGCGTATTCATCGGCAACGAGCTGATCGCCACCGCCACGGCGGATGCCAACGGGCTGTGGAGCACCAGGTCGGTCGATCTGAAGGATGGTCTGGGGTATCGCGTCCATGCCACGGCCACCGATGCGGCCGGCAACACTTCCGTGTCGAGCAATATCGCCACGGTTCACGTCGATGCGACCGCGCCGGCGGTGCCGACCCTCGCGATCGCCCTGTCCGGCGCCGACAACAAGCCGGTCTTCAGCGGCACCGGCGAGTCCGGCAGCGTGATCGACCTGTGGCGCGAAAGCGATTACACCAAGATCGGCAGCGCGACCGTGGGCGCCGATGGCAAATGGACGATTTCCTCGCAGCCGCTGCCGAATGGCGCCTACAAGGTGATCGTGACCTCGACCGACCAGGCAGGCAACTCCACGGCCGGCGCCCAGCCGGTGTCGATGGCGATCAACCATGCCGGTTATCAGGCGGGCACGTCCGGCGCCGACCGGATCGTCATGGGTGCGGGCAGCACCGCGGTCGATGCCGGCGCCGGCGTCGACGTGGCCGTATTCGATGGACTGCGCGACAATTACACGCTCACGCAGAAGGCCTGGGGCTTCGCGGTGACCGACAAGCGCACCGGGGAAGTCGACGGCGTGTTCAACGTCGAGCGGCTGCAGTTCAGCGACGGCTACAAGGCGATCGATATCAACGGTTCGGCCGGCGAAGTCTTCAGGCTCTATCAAGCCGTGTTCGACCGCGCTCCCGACCTGGGCGGCATGGGATACTGGCTGAACCGCATGGACACCGGCAGCGAGCTGATGCAGCTGGCCAAGGAGTTCATGACCATCAAGGCGCCGGACGGCACGGTCGAGTTTGAAACCTTGTACGGGAAAAACCTGAGCAACGAGCAATTCGTCACCGAGCTGTACGACAACGTCCTGGACCGCGCGCCGGATCCGGGTGGCCAGGCCTACTGGCTGCAGCAGATCCAGTTGCATAGCCGGGAACAGATCCTGATGTCGTTCAGCGAAAGCGCGGAAAACAAGGCCAATGTGGTCGAACTGATCGCTCAGGGCATCGATTACGTTCCCCTCGGCTGAGCGGCCACCTGGCGGCAAGGCTGGCATAATGCCGGCTTTGCCGGAGTCCGTCATGACCCAGGAAGACCGTTTCATCAGTCTCGAGATCAAGCTCGCCCAGCAGGAAGACCTGTTGGATGAGCTGAACAAGACCATCTACCGCCAGGAACGCCGCATCGATCAGCTCGAGGCGATGGTGGCCAAGCTGGCCGACCACGTGCGCACCCTGCGCGACGCCGGCCAGGCGCCGCTCAACGAACGTCCGCCGCATTATTGAGCTGTCGTCTCTTCATGCGGCGCCTGTGTTTACGACGTAAACACAGGCGCTCGCCGCTGATACATTGCTATACTTTTTAATTGTTACCGTGGCCTTGCAAGCCTGCTATGATCTTTAGCGCACTGCTGTCGAGCCAGCCCCGGCAGTACCTTCCCTAGTGTTCGCGAAAGACCTCATGATCCGTCCAAAACTGCTCATCGTGGCTGCCAGCGTCGCGCTGGCGCATGCAGCCATTGCCGCTCCCGTCCTCGACGCCTCCAACCCCTTCGCCCAGCCCAGCAGCCTGCCGCTGAACTACCCGGCCTTTGACAAGATTAAGGATGCGCACTTCCTGCCGGCCTTCAACGCCGGCATGCGCGAAGAGCTGCGCGAGGTCGAGGCGATCGCCAACGACAAGGCCGCGCCTACTTTTGAAAACACCATCGTGGCGCTGGAGCGCTCCGGCCAGCTGCTGGCGCGCGTGTATGCGACCTTCTCGAACCTGCAGGGCGCCAACACCAACGACACGCTGGACGCGGTCGACCGCGAGATGTCGCCCAAGCTGGCGGCGCACTCCGACGCGATCCACCTGAATCCGAAACTGTTCGCGCGCGTAAAAACGCTGCACGACAAGCGCGCATCGCTGGGCCTGGACGCCGAGTCGGTCCACCTGCTCGAGCGCTACTACAAGGAATTCGTGCGCGCCGGCGCCAACCTGTCGAAGGCCGACCAGGCCAAGCTGAAGAAATTCAACGGCGAGATCGCCTCGCTGCAATCGGACTTCCAGCAGCGTGTGCTCAAGGGCGCCAACGCCGCCGCCCTGATCGTGAACACCCGCGCCGAACTGGCCGGCATGAGCGATGCGCAGATCAGCGCCGCCGCCGACGAAGCCGCCAAGCGCGGCCAGAAGGGCAAGTTCGCGATCCCGATCGTCAATACTTCGAGCCAGCCGGCCCTGTCGTTCCTGACTGAGCGCGCCACCCGCGAGCGCCTGATGAAGGCGTCGCTGGAACGCGGCACCCATGGCGGCCAGTTCGACACCACCAAGCAGGTGCTGCGCCTGGCCAAGCTGCGCGCCGAGCGCGCCGTGCTGCTGGGTTACCCGAACTTCGCGGCCTATTCGCAGGAACTGGAAACCGCGCGCAACCCGGCCGCCGTCAACAAGCTGCTGGGCGACCTGGCCGCGCCGGCCGTCAACAACGCCAGGAAGGAAGCGGCCGAGATTCAGAAGGTCATCGACAAAGAGGGTGGCAAGTACCAGGTCGCGGCCTGGGACTGGCCGATGTACCAGGACAAGGTACGCGCCGCGACCTTCAACTTCGACGAGAGCCAGCTGCGCCCTTACTTCGAATTGAACCGCGTGCTGGTCGACGGCGTGTTCTTCGCCGCCACCAAGGAATTCGGCATCACCTTCAAGCAGCGCAAGGACCTGCCGGTGTACAACCCGGACGTGACCGTGTACGACATCTTCGATGTCGACGGCAAGCCGCTGGCGATCTTCATCTTCGACCCCTATGCTCGCGGCAACAAGCAGGGCGGCGCCTGGATGAACGAATACGTCTCGCAGTCGCACCTGCTGGGTCACAAGCCAGTGATCGGCAACCACCTGAACATCCCCAAGCCAGCGGCCGGCGAACCGACCCTGCTGACCTACGATGAAGTGGTCACCACCTTCCACGAGTTCGGCCACGCGCTGCACGGCATGTTCTCGAACGTGAAGTATCCGAAGTTCTCGGGCACCAACGTACCGCGCGACTTCGTCGAGTATCCGTCGCAGGTCAACGAGATGTGGGTGACCTACCCGGAAGTGCTGGCCAACTACGCCAAGCACCACCAGACCGGCGCGCCGATGCCGAAAGAGCTGCTGGACAAGGTGGTCGCCTCGAAGAAGTTCGCCCAGGGCTACCGCACCACCGAGTACCTGGCCGCGGCGCTGCTCGACCAGCGCTGGCACCAGCTCACTCCGAGCCAGGTGCCGACGGACGTGCTGTCGTTTGAAGCCAAGGCGCTGCAGGATGCCGGCGTGGCCTATCCGCCAGTGCCGCCGCGCTACCGCACCGGTTACTTCTCGCACTCGATGGGCGGCGGCTATTCGGCCGGTTACTACGCCTACCTGTGGAGCGAGCGCCTCGACGCCGAGACCGTCAAGTGGTTCACCGAAAGCGGCGGCCTGACCCGCAAGAACGGCGACCACTTCCGCAAGACCCTGCTGTCGCGCGGCGGCACGGCGGAAGCGATGGACCTGTTCCGCAACTTCCGCGGCCGCGACCCGGAAATCGGACCGCTGCTCGAGCGCCGCGGGCTGGTCGAGACCAAGCCTGCCGCAAACTGATATCGCGCCGCCCTCATTCGCTGTCACGAGCAGCGGGTGAGGGCGGCGTGCTATTTGCAGTACCTCTTTTCCACAACGCACAAGAGACACTATGAACCGTCCCCAATTGCTGCTGATCGCAGCCAGCGTCGCCATGGCCACCTTCTCCTTCGCCCAACCTGCGGCTGCGGCCCTGGAGGCTTCGAACCCGTTCGCCAAGCCGAGCACCCTGCAATACGGCTACCCGGCCTTCGACAAGATCAAGAACGAGCACTTCGCGCCGGCGTTTGCCGAAGGCATGCGCCTGGAAGCGGCTGAAGTCGTGAAGATCGCCGACAACAAGGCCGCGCCGACGTTCGACAACACGATCGTGGCGATGGAGCGTTCGGGCGCACTGCTGACGCGCGTGCGTACGGCGTTCTACACGTTGACCGGTTCGTACACCAATGACACGCTGCAGGCGCTGCAAAAAGACCTGGCGCCGAAATTCGCGGCCCACGGCGATGCGATCCGCCTGAACCCGAAGCTGTTCGCACGCATCAAGACCCTGCACGACAAGCGCGACTCGCTGGGCCTGGACGCGGAATCGAAGTTCCTGCTCGAGCGCTACTACAAGGACTTCGTGCGCTCCGGCGCGGGCCTAGCAGATGCCGACAAGACCAAGCTGAAAGGCTATAACGCCCAGCTGGCCGCGCTGCAGACCCAGTTCAGCCAGAACGTGCTGCGTGAAGTGAACGCCTCGGCCTTCGTGGTCGATACCCGCGAAGAGCTGGCCGGCCTGCCGGAGAAGGCGATCGAAGCGGCCGCCGTGGAAGCGAAAAAGCGCGGCCTGGACGGCAAGTTCGTGATCCCTGTCGTGAACACCACCCAGCAGCCGCCGATGTCGCAGCTGAGCACCCGCGGCACCCGCGAAAAGCTGCTGAACACCTCGATGATCCGCGGCGCCCGCGGCGGCGAGTTCGACAACCGCAACGTCGTGCTGCAGCTGGCAAAGCTGCGCGCCGAGCGCGCCGAACTGCTGGGCTACGACAGCTACGCGGCCTATTCGCTGGAAGACCAGACCGCCAAGGACACCGCCTCGGTCAACAAGCTGCTGGGCGACCTGACCGCGCCGGCCGTGCGCAACGCCAAGAAAGAAGCCGCCGAGATCCAGGCCGTGATCGATGCCGAGAAGGGTGGATTCCAGGTCGCAGCCCAGGACTGGAACTACTACAGCGACAAGGTGCGCACCGCCAAGTACGCCTTCGACGCCAACCAGCTCAAGCCCTACTTCGAGTTCAACAACGTGCTGGAGAAGGGCGCCTTCTTCGCCGCCACCCAGCTGTGGGGCATCACCTTCAAGCAGCGCACCGACCTGCCGACCTATGACCCGGACGTGCGCGTGTACGACGTGTTCGAGGAAAACGGCGAGCACCTGGCGATCTTCGTGATCGACCCGTATGCGCGTTCGAACAAGCGCGGTGGCGCCTGGATGAGCTCCCTGGTCGACCAGAGTTTCCTGCTGAACCAGAAGCCGGTCATCACCAACAACCTGAACCTGACCAAGCCGGCCGCCGGCGAACCGACCCTGCTCACCTGGGACGAAGTGCGCACCACCTTCCACGAACTGGGCCACGCCACCCACGGCTGGTTCTCGAAGGTGAAGTACCCACGCTTCTCGGGCACCAATGTGCCGCGCGACTACGTCGAGCTGCCGTCGCAGGTCTACGAGATGTGGATGGCCTGGCCTGAAGTGCTGGCCAGCTACGCCAAGCATTACCAGACCGGCGCGCCGATGCCGAAGGAACTGCTGGACAAGCTGCGCGCCGCCCAGCGCTTCAACGAAGGCTACCGCACCACCGAGTACCTGGCGGCCGCGGTGCTGGACCAGAAATGGCACCAGCTGGGCTCCAAACAGATGCCGAGCGACGTGATCGCCTTCGAGAAGCAGGCACTGAAGGACGCCGGCCTGGACTTTGCGCCGGTGCCGCCGCGCTACCGCAGCACCTACTTCTCGCACGCCATGGGCGGCGGCTACTCGGCCGGCTACTACAGCTACCTGTGGGCCGAACGCCTGGACGCCGATGCCGGCGAATGGTTCAAGGAAAACGGCGGCCTGCTGCGCAAGAACGGCGACGTGTTCCGCCAGAAGGTGCTGTCGAAGGGCGGCACCATGGACGCGGTCGACATGTACCGCGACTTCCGCGGCCGTGACCCGGTCATCGAGCCGCTGCTGGAACGCCGCGGCCTGAACTAAGCCGGTCCGGGAAGCCGGCCCGCGCCGGCTTCCTTCTGCATCATCTTCACAACGAGAAGCAAACAATATGAAACGTACCCACTTCCTGCTGGCTGCCGCCGTGAGCGCCGCCGTCCTGAACATCGCCCACGCGGCGCCAGCGGCCCAGGCCGCAGCCCCTAGCGCCGCTTCCGCGAAATTCGACGCATCGAACCCGTTCGCGAAAGAGAGCACCCTGCCGTTCAACTACCCGGCCTGGGACAAGATCCGCAACGAGCACTTCGCGCCGGCCTACGCCGAAGCGATGCGCCAGCACGCCGCCGAGATCGAAAAGATCGCCAACAACAAGGCCGCGCCGACGTTCGAGAACACCATCGTCGCGATGGAACGCGCCGGCCGCATGCTGTCGCGCGTGAGCACCGCCTTCGGCACCCTGTCGGGCTCCTACACCAACGACACCCTGATCGCCCTGGGCCGCGAGATGGCGCCGAAGCTGTCGCAGCACAGCGACGCGATCCGCCTGAACGGCAAGCTGTACCAGCGCATCAACACCCTGTACAACAAGCGCGACAGCCTGAAGCTCGACGCCGAATCGGCCTACCTGCTGGACCGCTACAACAACGACTTCGAACGCGCCGGCGCCAAGCTGTCCGAAGCCGACAAGGTCAAGCTGAAGGAGTACAACAGCAAGCTGGCCGCCCTGCAGACCCAGTTCGCCCAGAACACGCTGAAGGAAGCCAATGCTTCGGCGCTGGTGGTCGATACCCGCGAAGAGCTGGCCGGCATGAGCGACAAGGCGATCGACGCCGCCGCCGCGGAAGGTAAAAAGCGTGGCCTGGACGGCAAGTTCGTGATCCCTGTCGTGAACACCACCCAGCAGGCCGCCCTGTCGGTATTGACCCACCGCGACACCCGCGCCAAGCTGCTGTCGGCCTCGATGGCGCGCGGCAGCCGCGGCGGCGAGTTCGACACCCGCCAGACCGTGCTGCAGATCGCCAAGCTGCGCGCCGAACGCGCCGTGCTGCTGGGCTACCCGAACCACGCCGCCTACAACCTCGAAGAGCAGACCGCGAAGACCACCGACGCCGTCAACAGCCTGCTGGCGGAGCTGGCTCCGCCGGCCGTCAACAACGCCAAGAAGGAAGCGGCCGACATCCAGAAGGTGATCGACGCGGAGAAGGGTGGCTTCAAGGCCGCCGCGCATGACTGGGCCTTCTACAGCGACAAGGTGCGCGCCCAGCGCTACGCCTTCGACGCCGGCCAGCTGCGTCCTTATTTCGAGATCAACCGCGTGCTGGTCGACGGCGTGTTCTTCGCCGCCAACAAGGAATTCGGCCTGACCTTCAAGGAGCGCAAGGACCTGCCGGGCTACAACGAAGACGTGCGCATGTTCGACGTGTTCGACGTCGACGGCAAGCAGCTGGCGATCTTCACCTTCGATCCCTATGCGCGCTCGAACAAGCGCGGTGGCGCCTGGGCCAACGCCTGGGTCCCGCAGACCAAGCTGCTGGGCACCAAGCCGGTCATCGCCAACAACCTGAACGTGGCCAAGCCGGCCGCCGGCGAGCCGACCCTGCTGACCTACGACGAAGTGCGCACCACCTTCCACGAGTTCGGCCACGCGCTGCACGGCATGTTCTCGGACGTGCAGTACCCGCGCTTCTCGGGTTCGCGCGTGCCGCGCGACTACGTCGAGTTCCCGTCGCAGGTGAACGAGATGTGGATGGCCTGGCCTGAAGTGCTGGCGAACTACGCCAAGCACTACCAGACCGGCGAGCCGATGCCGAAGGAATTGCTGGACAAGGTCCAGGCATCAAGCCAGTTCAACGAAGGCTTCCGCACCACCGAGTACCTGGCCGCGGCGCTGCTGGACCAGGCATGGCACCAGCTGGCCCCGAACCAGATCCCGCAGGACGTGCTGGCCTTCGAGGCTGAAGCGCTCAAGAAGGCCGGCGTCGACTTCGCCCTGGTGCCGCCGCGTTATCGCAGCACCTACTTCTCGCACACCTTCTCGGGCGGCTATTCGGCCGGCTACTACGGCTACCTGTGGGCCGAGAAGCTGGACGCCGACACCGTCGAATGGTTCAAGGCCAACGGCGGCCTGACCCGCAAGAACGGCGACCACTTCCGCAAGACCCTGCTGTCGCGCGGCGGCACGCTGGATGCGATGCAGATGTACCGCAACTTCCGCGGCAAGGATGCGGATATCAAGCCGCTGCTGGAGCGTCGTGGTTTGACTGGCGAGTGATGCTGGTGTGCGCCGGTCGCGGGTTGCGATTGGCGCAGGTAGTTGGTTGAAAACTTGGGCTCCCACGAAGGTGGGAGCCCAATTTCATTCGCACACCACATCCACCATTCATGCCCCACAGCCGTGTTCTCCTTCCCGCCCCCCATGGCTTACAATGAAATCGAGCCAACACCGGAGACCACGATGCAACCCGAACACGATGCCGACCTGAAGGCACGCCTGAAAGCCCTGCACCGCGAACTGCAAGAAACAGGCGACACCGACGTCGAACTGGAAACCCTGCTGCGCCAGCTCGATGGCGACATCGAAAAAGTGCTGGAGCGCCGCGCCGAGCAGCAGCTCGACGCGAATACCTATGGCCTGGGTTCGCGCACCCAGGAACTGGCGGCGCGCTTCGCTGCCCGCCACCCGCGCGTCGAGTCCGGCCTGCGTGAACTGGGGCAAATCCTGTCGAATATGGGCATCTGACGTAGGCGAATAAGCCACAAGTCATTGATTTTAAGCCATTTTTCGGGGTGCTTCGGTGCTCCAAAAATGGTTTTCCGGTACAATGCCGGCCAATGAACTCCCCAGCCAATCTCTTTGCGACGGTCGCCAAGCGCTCCAGTCGCGGTGCAACTGCACCTTTTCTCCCGATGTCCCGCGCCGAAATGGACAAGTTGGGCTGGGATTCGTGCGACATCATCCTGGTCACGGGCGACGCCTACATCGACCACCCGAGCTTCGGCATGGCCCTGGTCGGCCGCCTGCTCGAGGCGCAAGGCTACCGCGTCGGCATCATCAGCCAGCCCGACTGGACCTCGGTCGAGCCATTCCGCGCGCTGGGCAAGCCCAATCTGTACTGGGGCATCACCGCCGGCAATATGGACTCGATGGTCAACCGCTACACGGCCGACCGCAAGATCCGTTCCGACGACGCCTACACCCCCAACGCCGAGCCGAACAAGCGTCCCGACCGCGCCGTGACCGTGTATTGCCAGCGCGCCCGCGAAGCCTTCCCCGGCGTGCCGGTGATCGCCGGCAGCATCGAGGCCTCGCTGCGCCGCATCGCCCACTACGATTACTGGTCCGATAAAGTGCGCCGCTCGGTGCTGTTCGAGTCGAAGGCCGACCTGCTCATCTTCGGCAATGCCGAGCGGGCCCTGGTCGACCTCACCCGCCGCATCGCGGCCGGCGAGAACATCAAGACCATCCGTGACCTGCGCGGCACCGCCTTCCTGGTGCCGCAGGGCTGGCTGCCGGATGAAGAATGGAGCGTGCACAACTCCACCCGCGTGGACGTGCCGGGCCGCATCGACAAGCAGCCAAACCCGTACGCGATGGCGCTGGAAGATCCAAAAGCCTGCGCGCTCGACAACGCCGCACCGGAGCCGGAAGTCAAACCGGTGGTCATCATGACGCGCGAGCAGCGCCAGGCCGCGGCCCGCGAAAAGGCGGCCAAGACCGTGGTGCGCCTGCCGAGCTTCGAGACCGTCAGCGAAGATCCAGTGATGTATGCGCACACTTCGCGCGTGTTCCACCTGGAATCGAATCCTGGGAATGCGCGCGCGCTGGTGCAGGGTCATGGCGACCGCGACGTCTGGCTCAACCCGCCGCCGCTGCCGCTGACCATGGACGAGATGGACAACGTCTACGACCTGAACTACGCACGCGCACCGCACCCAAGCTATGGCAAGGCCCATATCCCGGCCTGGGAAATGATCCGTTATTCGGTCAACATCATGCGCGGCTGCTTCGGCGGCTGCACCTTCTGCTCGATCACCGAGCACGAAGGCCGCATCATCCAAAGCCGCTCGGAGCCGTCGATCCTGCGCGAGATCGAGCTGATCCGCGACACGACCAAGAACTTCGCCGGCACCATCACCGACCTGGGCGGCCCGACGGCGAATATGTACCGCCTGGCCTGCAAGGAAAAGAAGATCGAGGAGAGCTGCCGCCGCCTGTCGTGCGTGTACCCGACCATCTGCTCCAACCTGGGCACCGACCACAGCAAGCTGATTTCGCTGTACCGCAAGGCGCGCGCGATCCCCGGCATCAAGAAGATCCTGATCGGTTCCGGCCTGCGCTACGACCTGGCGGTGCGCTCGCCCGAGTACGTGAAAGAGCTGGTGACCCACCACGTGGGCGGCCTGCTCAAGATCGCGCCGGAACACACCGAAGCCGGTACCTTGTCGAAGATGATGAAGCCGGGCATCGGCGCCTATGACGAGTTCAAGCGCCTGTTCGACAAGTATTCGCTGGAGGCGGGCAAGAAGCAGTACCTGATTCCCTACTTCATCGCGGCCCACCCCGGCTCGACCGACGAGGACATGCTGAACCTGGCGCTGTGGCTCAAGAAGAACAATTTCAAGCTCGACCAGGTGCAGACCTTCACGCCGACGCCGATGGCGATGGCGACCACCATGTACCACTCGGGCAAGAACCCGCTGGCCAAGGTGACCGAGGATTCGGAGGTCGTCGAAACCGCCAAGAGCGGCAAGACGCGCAAGCTGCACAAGGCTTTCCTGCGCTATTACGATCCGGAGAACTGGCCGATCCTGCGCGAGGGTTTGAAGCGCATGGGACGTTCGGACTTGATCGGCAATGGCGAGCGGCATCTGATTCCGCCGCCGGGCGGCGAGTTGCCGGGTGCCGCGCGTGAAGAGCGTCGTCCGGCCGGTGCGCCGCCGAAGGGGCGTGTGATCGAGGTGGCGCCGAAGCGGGCCGTGCCAGGCGGCGACCGCCGTAGCCAGCGTGTGCCGGCCGCGCGTTCGACCGGGGCGCCGGCGGCCAAGGCGGCGCCGTCGATCCTGTCGACCATCAAGTCCAAGCCGAAGACCGTCAGGAAGTAATCATGCCTCAGGGGGCGCGCTGGACGTCGCGTTCAGCGCGCCATTCGGCGTCGGCGCCCCACGCCGCTCGCGCGCGATGTCCAGGTCCACGCTGGCCTGCCTGGTCCGTAAGGCGCGCGCATACCGGTGCCTTGCGCGCAGCCGCGGATTGGTCACTAGTGTCCCCAGCGTCTCGCCAATCACCATGACGACCCCCAGCAACGGCAGCACCAGCATCAGCCCGACCACGCCCGCCAGCATGCCGCCAATAAAAATCATCAGCACCGTGACCAGCGGGTGGATATGCAGGCTGCGGCCCAGCGTCAGTGGCATGAACAGGAAATCGTCCAGCAGCCGTACCAGCACGAACACCCCGATCGCCCCGTAGGCCATCAGCGGATTGCCCGGCGCATCGGTCGACGCCACGATCACTACCAGCACGCAGCCGGCGATCGAGCCGACGAACGGCACCCAGGCCAGCACGGCCGAAATCAGCCCCAGCAGCAAGGGCGACGACACCCCGATCACCCACAGGCCCAGCGCCAGCACCAGCGTGTCGAGCACGGTCAGCTTGAGCAGCCCTTCGAAATAACGGCGCGCGGTCTGGTCGACCTCGTGCAGCAGGTACAGCGCACGCTCGAAATAGGCATTCGGCACCGCCCGCGCCAAGAACTTCTTGAAGCGCACGCCGTCGCGTAGCAGGAAGAAGGTGAGGAAGGGCGCCAGCAGCAGCGACGGCACCCAGGTCATGACGCCGACCACGATGTCGCCCAGGTGGTTCTGCGCGAAGTCGTTGGTATAGGTGGTGAACGCCATATCGACGGTCGAGGTCAGCCGCATCTCGGCCAGGATCGGGAAGCGCGCCTCGAGCATGGCCAGCGAGGTGCGCACGAAGGCCACGCCGCCATCCAGGTACAGGCCGATGGTCGCTTCCCACGAGTCTTCTTCCGGCCCGTCGCTCCAGCTCAGGGCCAGCGCCAGCGCCAGCGCGGCCAGCGTGAAGAACAGGGTGCAGACCCAGACCGCGGCGGCGTTGCGGCTGAAGCCCGAGCGCACCATGCGCTGCATCGGTCCCAGCAGGACATAATAGAGCACGGTGCCGAAGATGAAGGGCAGGAATAGCCACAGCAGTTGCTGGACCACCAGCAGCAGCAGGCAGGTGGCGGCGACGATCCCGGTCCAGACCACGGGCCCGGCGCGCTCGGGGCCGTTGACGATGCCCGGCACCGGACTCATAGCGCTTCCAGTTGCGGCCGGCCGGTGCCCATCCATTCGCGCAGGCGCAGGCCAATGTGGCGCGCCAGCGCCAGCGAGATCTTGTAACCGAGGACGGCGTCGGTTTCCATCAGGCCCAGGAAGTCGGCGCGGAAGAACACCGCAACCTCGCAGGGCTCGAGCGCGCGCGCCTGGGCATTGCGCGGCGAGTTGTCGAGCAGGGCCAGGTCGCCGAAGAAGCCGCCCGGCTCCAGCTCGGCCACCACCTGGGTCATGCCCTCGTGCAGGCGGCTGATGCGCATCCGGCCGCTCATCAGGAGATACAGGGCCTGGCCTTCCTCTCCTTCGTCGAAGACGATCTCATCCTTTAGATAGCGGCGTTCGTGCAGCAATCCATCGACAATCTTCAATTCCAGCGGCGTCAGCGCACTAAATAGGGAAGAACTCTTCAGCCGGTGCAGGCGCGGCGACATCCGAGGGGGCTTGAGGAAACGAAAAATCACTAGTGCTCCGGCGTGGTGCGGTGTGTTGTCTGTTTGATTATCCGCGATTGGATGCTGCTACGCATCAAAAAGCGTCAGCCGCGCACAACAGTGTGGCATTTGTCCATACATCTACCAAACGTGCGCGCCGTGTTTTTGGAAAGCGTGTAACATAAATTCTTTAAGGCAACATTAGTTGCTGCGATGTTATGTGCTGCGTGAGCCGTCGCGCGTGGCCCCGCCAACGTTCCGAAGAGGACAGGCAGTGATCGATATACAGACTTTTCTTCTTGCGCTCGGGATCGGTAACGTCGGCTTTGCGATCCTGATGGCAGGATATACCCACGGCGCCGACCGCAATCCGGGTTTGCAGCTGTGGATGTGGGCGCGCCTGGGCATGGGACTGAGCCAGCTGGCCGGCTGGGCTCGCCCCATGCTGGACCTGCCGTTCCTGGGCGGCCTGGAAGGTATCGGCTGGATCCTCGCCGTGTCGCTCGAGATGGCCGCCTACTGCGTGTTCTTCGGCTTCACGCGCTGGGGCCGGATCGTCTTGCCGGTTGCCGTGCTGTCGTCCGCGGTGGTGGTCGCGGCCGGCATCCACGGCGCCAGCCACGCCCAGCTCAGCGCCCTGGTGGCGGGCGTGGTGGCGCTGTTCGCCGCCGCCATGGCCTGGGTGCTGCTGCGCCGGCGCCACGCGTCGCTGCTGCAGCGGATCATCGGCATCAACGACGCGCTGTTCGCCGTCGCGGTCGCACTGTGGGCCGGCTCGGTCCTGCTGGGCAAAGGGCCGTTCGACCATGTGCTCGCGCGCGAAGCCGCCTATCTCACCGGCTACCTGCTCATGATCGTCAACGGCTTCGGTTTCCTCTTGCTGTGCAAGCAGAAGGACGATGCGCGCATGGCCAGGCTGGCCTCGACCGATTGCCTGACCGGCCTGCCCAACCGCCACGCCTTTTTGGAGCGTGCCGAGCGTGCGCGCCTGGCGGCCCAGCGCCAGCGCCATCCGCTGGCGCTGATGATGATCGACATCGACCACTTCAAGCAGATCAACGACCGCTGGGGCCATGCCAGCGGCGATGACGCCCTCAAGGTATTCGCCCGCACCGCGCGCGACGTGATGCGCGAGCACGAGACCATCGGCCGCCTGGGCGGCGAGGAATTCGCGATGATGCTGCCCGGCGTCGACATCGACGCCGCGGTGCAGGCGGCCCAGCGCCTGCGCCGGGCGGTGCGCGCGGCCACCGTGATCACCAGCGGGCCGAGCTACACGATGACGGTCAGTATCGGCGTGGTGGTGCTCGATCCGAACGAAGACCTGAGCGCGGCGCTGGCGCGCGCCGACCATGCCCTGTATGCGGCCAAGCGCGCGGGGCGCGATCGGGTGGAGGTGGGGGATCCGGTGCGCAGGAGGGCATGACGACGAAAACGGACGCGGAAAAAGAAAAAGGGTCCGACGAATCGGACCCTTCTTCCTTGATGCTGGCGGAGCGGACGGGGCTCGAACCCGCGACCCCCGGCGTGACAGGCCGGTATTCTAACCAACTGAACTACCGCTCCGTTTACTCTGATCGTACCTTCGATCGACCATCGAGATGCTTGGTGGGCGCTGAGAGGCTCGAACTCCCGACCTAATCCTTGTAAGGGATCCGCTCTACCAACTGAGCTAAGCGCCCATCTCGGTGGTTTCTATCTGACGCTTGTCATTGCGTCCGAAGAGGCCCGAATTATAGAGGTTGGGTTTCAAGGTCTGCAAGGGTTTTTCGAAAAATATTCAAAAACCTTTTTTCGACCCATGAAGGGTGGGGCGGAAGGCGTAGCCCGAACCGGCACATCTGCATGTGTTGTAATCAAGGCGTAACGTTCGATATTTACTTGCCGTCGCACATACCCTTCACGGACAATACCGCCTTTGACAAGTCGGCAACCTTAAAAACATCGCAAAGATGTGCGCCTCAGATGCGCTGCCGAGGGCGGGTCATATCCGCTCGCGCACCCGGCGGGGGTAGCGTCCATAAGAAGAGGAACGGGGACATCGGTTCTTTTTTTAATCACCAGGAAAACATTCCATGACCAAGATGTCCAAGATGCACAAGCGCGTTATCCGCGCGCATGGCGCAATGCTGGCGCTGTCCGCCGCGTTGCCGATCGCACCGGCGTTCGCACAGGCGACCGAGTCCAACCAGTCCCTCCAACTGCAATCCGTGACCGTGACGGCCCAGCGCCGCACCGAGAACATCCGCGACGTGCCGGTCTCCGTCACCGCGCTCAAGGGCGACAAGCTGGATGTGCTGGTCTCGGGCGGCGACGACATCCGCCTGCTGGCCGGCAAGGTGCCGAGCCTGAACGTGGAATCGTCGAACGGCCGTACCTTCCCGCGCTTCTACATCCGCGGCTACGGCAACACCGACTTCAACACCTTCGCCTCGCAGCCGGTCTCGCTCGTCTATGACGACATCGTGCAAGAGAACCCGATCCTCAAAGGCTTCCCGATCTTCGACCTGGCCAGCGTCGAAGTGCTGCGCGGCCCGCAGGGCACCCTGTTCGGCCGTAACACCCCGGCCGGCGTCGTGAAATTCGAATCCGAGAAGCCGAACCTGAAGAAGGTCGAGGGCTACTACAACCTGTCGGCCGCCTCGCACTACACGATGAACGCCGAAGGCGCCGTCAACGTGCCGCTGTCGACCAATGTGGCGATGCGCGTGTCGGCCGTCGGCCAGCACCGCGACGACTACGTCAACAACTTCAGCGACGTCGCCAAGACCCGCAAGACCGGTGAACTGGACGGCTACAACGAACATGCCGAACGCGTGCAGTTCTTGTACAGCAAGGACGGCTTCAGCGGCCTGCTGGGCTTCCACCAGCGCCAGACCAACGGCAGCGCGCGCCTGTTCCGCGCCAACCTGATCAAGAAGGGCAGCAACACCTTCGCCGACGGCACCGACCTGGACGACATCGTCACCAACGCCCAGAACTTCCAGAGCCTGAAGACCAACGGCATCAACCTGCGCCTGCAGTGGGACCTGGGCAACTACAAGCTGCACTCGATCACCGGTTACGAGCACATCGTCGACTACTCGAGCCGCGGCGACATCGACGGCGGCACCCCGGCCGGTCCGGGCTTCATCCCGTTCCAGGTCGAGACCAACGGCTATATCGAGAACCTGGACCAGTACACCCAGGAATTCCGCCTCGAGTCGGCCTACGCCGGCCCGTTCAACTGGCAGACCGGCCTGTACTTCTTCGATGAAGACGTGACCGGCGGCAGCGACAACTTCAACAGCACCACCTATGCCCGCACCTCGCGCCTGCGTTCGAACCAGAAGAACGAAGCCTGGGCCGCCTTCGCATCGGCAAGCTACGACCTGACCCCGGACTGGACCGTCCGCGGCGGCCTGCGCTACACCAAGGACAAGAAGGACTTCCGCACCATCGAAGCGGACAACGTCGTCCAGATCGGCCCGTCGTCGGTGAAGGAAGACAAGGACAAGATCAGCTGGGACGTGTCGGCCACCTATAAAGTGACTCCGACCGTGAACGTCTACGGCCGCGCCGCCACGGGCTTTCGCGCGCCGAGTATCGCCGCCGCTTCTGCCGAAGTGCCGATTACGATCGCCGATTCGGAAACCATCAAGTCGTTCGAGCTGGGCGTGAAAGCCGACCTGTTCGACCGCCGCGCACGCACCTCGTTCTCGATCTATGACTACACGATCGAAGACCAGCAGCTGACCGTGGTGGGTGGCAATTCGAACGTCAACCGCCTGATCAACGCCGACAAGACCAAGGGCAAGGGCGCCGAGTTCGACTTCGAAGCGGCCGTCAGCACCGCCCTGCGCGTGAGCGCCGGCGCCAGCTACAACTACACGCAGATCCGCGACGGCAGCCTGTCGGTGAACAAGTGCGCACAGTGCACCATCACCAACCCGCTGAACGCCCTCGGCCGCGTCGTCATCGACGGCAACCCGCTGCCGCAGGCGCCGCGCTGGACGTTCAACGCGACCGCCCGCTACGGCGTGCCGTTCCGTGACGGCGAGCTGTATGTCTTCACCGACTGGTCTTACCGCAGCAAGGTCAACCTCTTCCTGTACGAGGCCACCGAGTTCACCGGCGCGCCTCTGACCGAAGGCGGCGTGCGCGTCGGCTACATCTTCGGCAACGGCAAGTACGAAGTCGCTGCCTTCGGCCGCAACATCCTCGACCAGCGCCGCATCACCGGCGCCATCGACTTCAACAACCTGACCGGCTTCACCAATGAGCCGCGCCAGTGGGGTATGCAGTTCAAGGGCAATTTCTGACCGTTTAGCAGTCAGTTAGCCTGAACCGGAGGGCCGCGCATTGCGCGGCCTTTTTTTCGTTGGCGCTGTCATCGTTACCTGTTGATGACCCCGAATGCAATACGCAGCAATTGCTCTACAGAAGTGACCCTCCCACCATCGAGCGCCCAATGCCAACCATTCCTTGAATCGCCGGTGATAGGCGTTGACGTTCTGGACATGGATGGCGCCCTCGACGCCGTTGCGGACTCGCTCGCCAGCGCTGAGATTGACAGCCTGGTGGGCGAGGCCATGGGCACGGGCGAAGGCGGGATAGGCGGCGTTGCCGTCGGTGACCAGCAGCGCCTGGGGATCGAGTTTCGGCAGCAAGTGCTTGACCAGCTGGGTCACCTTCAAGGCGCCGCGGCCGGTGATGGCATCGATGGTCTGCCCGCTGCGGTCGCGCGCCACCAGGATGCAGTCCAGGTGATGCGATATTCCGCGCAGGGCGGCCCTGCCACCGCGCTTGCGCGGCTGGCGATTGAGTTTGCGTGAACCCTTCTGCGATTCGAGCAGGAATGTCTCGTCGGCCTCTACGATACCGATCAGGCGCTCGGGACGGTCGTCCTTGACCCGGTCCAGAAAGCGATGGCGCCAGCGAAACGTCGTGTTGTGGTGCACGCCGACCCGCTTGGCC